>JBEKPZ010000001.1:0-76205 GCA_049520215.1 Bryobacteraceae bacterium
ATTTGCGATTGCGTGGTATCGACCTGTTAAGCTCCTCTGCAAAGCGGTGGCTCTACGAACGCTAGCCAGGAGCGGGAATCGGTATGCAAGTTTGTGTTTGTTCGTCATGGTAGCACCTTAAAGTTCACATCGCTCGAAAGCGTATCGGAGGGCGTCGTTACGCGGATTTTGCCGGTCGCGGCGCCGGCGGGGACGGTGGCGGAGATGGCGGTTGGGGAGAGGGTGGTGAAGGAGGCGGCCACGCTGTGAAATGTGACGGCGGTGGCGCCGGCGAGGTTCGTGCCGAGAATGGTAACGGCGGCGCCGGGCGCGCCGGAGGCAGGGACGGGACGGGACGGGCGAAGGGCGCCAGACCCGTCGACAGGCGGTAGACGGGACCGTCGCTGGAATTGCTCGCCTCAACGCCGTGGAAATTGCCGTCTGTCGCCTGTAACAGGCCGCTGTTCAGGAAAGGAATGGTGCCGGCATAGTCAAAGAGTTTGGTGAAGACGCCCCCGGGGGTGATCTGGAAGAGAGTACCTTGGGTGGTCGCGCCTCCAGCCGAGGTTATGCCGTAAAAGTTGCCGTCGTTGGCGGCGGTCAGGGGGACCAAAGGTTGGGAGCCATCGGCGCAACCCGGCTGCGGGCAGAAGCTGTAGAGCGTGGTTAGGGCGCCGGAGAGGGAGATCCGGAACACAGTTCCTGAGTTGTTCGCGCCTCCGGCGGAGGTTACACCGTAGAGGCTGCCGTCGGTTGCCGGAACAAGGCCGGATGGGCCATTTCCGTCGGCGCAACCCGCGGCGGGACAGAAGGTGTAGATAGTCTTGAACGTGCCCTCGGGGGTGAGGCCGAAGACGGTGCCGTGGCCAAATGCCCCGCCGGCGGCGGTGGTTCCGTAGAGGTTGCCGTTGGAGGCAAGGACGAGGGCGGCGTTGGGGGTGGCGCCATCGGGGCCGGTGAAGTTGTGGATGGTGGCGAAAGCGGCGGTAGAAGAGATGCGGAATAGAGTGCCAATCCCGCCATGCCCCCCGAATGGAGTTGCACCATAGAAGTAACCGTTGGAGGCTTGGACGAGGCCTGTGGGCGCGGAACGGGTGGCGAGATCAGTGAAAACGCCGGTCGGTGTGAGGGAGAAAACGGAACCGCGGTCCCCCTGCATAGGAGTAGTGCCGTAGAAGCTACCGTCGGCGGCCAGAATGACGCCCCACACCGGATAAGCTCCGGTTGTGGAATTCATGCCGTAGACGACATTGATGGCGCCGGCTGGAGTGACGCTGTAGACCACCCCGTAGCCGAGGGGTCCGCCGACCATGGTGATTCCGTAGAAGTTGCCGTCAGCGCCCTGGATCAGGGTCCCGGAGGGCTTGTCGCCCTCGCTGAACCTGAAGGTGGCAATGATGTTGAAGGTTTGGCCCGGGAGAGCGGCCGCTAAGGCAGCAAATGCCAGGAAACGGGAGATCATTTGTCTATGATTGGGCGGATGTTCTATAATTCTGCAACAGCCCGAAGCATCCGGAAGCATCCGATTGCATCCGCGCGTCTGAAACCGCTGACGTTACGCCGAACATGTCCGCTCCGAACCGCCGGCTCAACTCGTGGAAGGAGATTGCCGACTATCTCGGGCGCGGTCTGACCACGGTGCGGCGGTGGGAGGTGGAGAAGGGGCTCCCAGTGCGCCGGATACCGGGAGGGTCGCGGCAGGCAGTATTCGCGCTGACGGAGGAAATCGACCAATGGCTGATGGAATCCGGAGGGGAGCGGAACGGATCCGGGCCGCGGCAGGCGCTGGCGCCGCCGCGATGGCGGCGGTGGGCGCTGGTAGCGGCAGCCTTTGTGGGCCTGGCGGCGACGGCGGGTTTGATCCTCTATTTATGGCCAGTGCGGGCGCCGCGGGTGTTGAAGATCCGGCAGATCACCGAAGACGGGTCCGAAAAGCAGGCACCGGTAGTAACTGACGGGTGGCGCGTGTATTTCACACGAATCAACGGGGCGGGGCTGGAGATTTGCCAGTCGCCGCTGAGCGGCGGGAGGGCCTCGGCGGTGCCGGGCACGGCCGATTTGATGGTGCGGGACATATCGCCCGATGGTACGGCTCTCCTGGCGGCGAAGGCGCCACCGCCGGGCGGGATGCCGCAACTCTACCTAGTGCCCTTGCGCGGCGGTGCGCCGTATGCATTGGGGGTATACGGAAATGCGGCGGCCTGGTCACTGGACGGGCGGCGGCTGGCGTACGCAAATGAGGCGGGGCTGTACACGGTAGGGATCGGAGGCGGGGAGGGGAAACGACTGGTTGAGGCAGCCGGGATTTCCTCGATACGGTGGTCGCCGGACGGGAAGCGCTTGCGTGTGAACCGGAATGAAGCCGGGCGGGCCAGCCTCTGGGAGATCGGGGTTGAGGGCGGGATCCTGATGCGGGTGCAGCCGCAATGGAATTCGACGCGGAGCGACTGGATGCCGGCGTGGATCGCGGACGGGAGGTACTCGGTGGTGATCCGGTCCCGTAATGCGGCGGGCGAATTGTGGGCCCTCCGGGAATCGCCTGGGATTTGGGGCGAGCCGGTGCGGCAGGGGTATCAATTGACGGATGGTCCGGTGGACTATTCGGGTGTGGCGGCGGCGCGGGACGGCAGGCATCTTTATGCGCTAGGTCTTACGGTGAAGACCGAGTTCCGGCGGCTGGATGTGCGATCGGGGCAATTCGCAGCGTGGCTGGAAGGGGTTTCGGCGGACGGAGTGACGTTCTCGCCGGACGGGCGGTGGGTGGCGTACAGCGTGGTTCCGGGGCGCACGTTGTGGCGGAGCCGGGTGGATGGAGGCGAGCTGCAACAGTTGACCACGGCTGGGATGGAGGCGCTGCTACCACGGTGGTCGCCGGATGGAAGAATGCTGGCGTTCATGGGGCGAGCGGCGAGCCGCGAAGGGAACTGGAACATTTATGTAATGCCGGCGGCAGGCGGGGTGGCGGAGCCGGTACTGGCGGGGGACGCGCATCATGCTAGTCCGACGTGGTCGCCGGACGGCAACTCCCTGGCGTTTGCGGGGGCTCCCTGGATGAGCGGTTTCTCGCCGGAATCGACGGCCGTGAACATTGTGGATCTGCGGGCGCGGCAGGTTACCGCGGTGCCGTCCTCGAAGGGCTTGTGGGCTCCGAAGTGGTCGCCGGACGGGCGGTATCTGGCGGCGCAGACGACGGACTCGTTCGGGATCATGCTGTACGATATCGGGAGCCGGCAATGGGGGTTGCTGTACCGGGTAGAGGGGCCGGCGCCGATCGGGTATGTGTGCTGGTCGCGGGCGGGGGATTATTTGTATTTCAATACGGCGGAGAGCATCCGGAGGATCCGAGTGCCGCATGGGACAGCGGAGGTGGTGGCGCAGATTGAGATGCGGCTGGCGCAGACGCTGGGGCAATGGTTCGGGTTGGGGCCGGACGATGCTCCGCTGGTATTGCGGGATGCGAGCCGGCAGGAGATCTATGAGTTGGAGGTGGATTTTCCTTGAGGATCATTCTGGACGATGCCGGGGACAGGCACTACCTGGGTCTGCGCCACGACCGCACAGTTCTTATAATGGAATACAGTGCGATACCTTCCCGCGCTGGTGCTCTTTTCCGCCATCGCGCTCGGCGACGTGCGCAATTGCACCTGCGACCTCGCCAGCGCCGAAAGCATGGCCAAGCGCGAATGTGGATTGTGCCGCGAAGCCGAAAAGCAGCCGCCCGCCACGCAGATTTTTTTCCTGCAAGACATTAATCCGAACAAGCCGCATCGCTGGCTGGCTCTGCCGCGCGCGCATGCTCACGTCCTCGCCGATATGACGCCCGCGCAACGGCTCGCTTTGTGGAACGCCGCCATCGCCAAGGCCCAGGAGACTTGGGGCGACCAGTGGGGACTGGCCGCCAACGCCGATATCCGGCGCACGCAATGCCACGTCCACGTGCATATCGGCAAGCTGCTGGAGGGCGTCGAAACGCCGGACTTCGTGCTGGTTGACGGTCCCGCCGATATACCCGTTCCGCACCAGGGCGGCGGCATCTGGATTCATCCTGTGAGCGGGAAGCTGCACGTCCACTTGGGTGAAGACGCGCCCGAAACGCTGCTCATGAGGTAACCATGCCGCAAGAAATGCTGCTCGAAATCGCCAAGCTGCCGACGGCGGAGAACTCCGTCATCCATTTGCATGCCACCGACAATGTGGCAATCGCCCGCGTGCCGGTCTCCGCCGGGACCGAGTTGAAGGTGGACGGCCGGACGCTCATCGCGCACGAACCCATCCCGGCCGGCCACAAGATCGCGCTCACCATGATTCCGCGGGGCGAAGTGGTGCGGCGCTATGGCCAGGTCATCGGGCGCGCCAGTCTTGATATCCACCCCGGCCACCACATGCACACGCACAACCTGGCCTTCGAGGAACTGCACTTCAACTACGAATTCCCAACTGGCGAAACTGCGCTGCCAGCGCGCCGCGCCGCCCCCACCTTTCTGGGCTACCCGCGCGAGGATGGTTCGGTGGGCACGCGCAACTATATCGCGGTAGTGGCGGCGAGCAACTGCGCGGCGCACACCGCCGAACTGATAGCGCATAGCTTCGATGGTGAATCGTTGCCCGCCAACGTGGATGGCGTGGTGGCATTCCCGCACGGCGAAGGTTGCGGCCACACGATTGGCCCGGACACCGACCAGCTTCGCCGCACGTTAGCCGGAGTATTGGCGCACCCCAACGTTTCGGCCGCGGTGATCCTGGGCCTGGGCTGTGAGGTCAACCAGATCGAGCACTATCTCGGTCCCAACGCGGCACGGACCAGCCGCCTGGTGGGGATGACCGTGCAATCGAGCGGCGGCACGCGCGGCGCAGTGGCGGCGGCGCGCGCCGAGATTGCCCGTCTGATGGAGCATTGCGCCGCCGAGCAGCGCGTAGAAGCGCCGGCATCCAGCATCGTGCTGGGGTTGAATTGCGGCGGCTCGGATTCGTTTTCCGGCATTACGGCGAACCCGGCGTTGGGCGTCTGTTCGGATATGCTGGCCGAAATCGGAGCCAGCGTGGTGCTGGCGGAAACCACCGAAATCTTCGGCGCCGAGCACCTGCTGGTGCGCCGCGCCCGCAACCGGCAAGTGGCCGAGAAACTGTTAAGTTTCGTCCAAGGCTACAAGCAATACCTGACCCGCTTCGCAGGCAGCTTCAACGACAATCCGTCGCCCGGCAACAAAGAAGGCGGATTGACCAACATCCTCGAAAAATCCCTGGGCGCGGTGGCCAAGGCGGGCACCTCGCCGCTCACCGATGCAGTGGACTACGCCGAGCCGGTCCGCACTCCAGGCTTCGTCTTCATGAACACTCCCGGCTACGATCCGGTCTCGCTCACGGGCCTGGCGGCGGGCGGTTGCAACCTGATCGCCTTCACCACCGGACGCGGCAGTGCGATCGGCTTCCCTTCCGTGCCGGTGCTCAAGATCGCCAGCAACACCGTCACCTACCGGCGCATGCAGGACAATATGGACATCAACGCAGGCGCCATCGCCGACGGAGAGAAGAGCGTCCAGGACGTCGGCCGCGAGATCTTCGACATGCTCTTGCGGGTGGCTTCCGGCGAGAAGACGTGCGCGGAACGGCTGGGCCACCACGAATTCGTCCCGTGGCGGATCGGTCCGGTGCTGTAGGAAACGCAAGTCGGGCTCCGCGCGTGAGAAAAGCAACGATGCGGTCGATGAGGATAATGGGAGAAGATCGCGCTGCATAGGCGCGGGAAGGCGTAAACTAGCAAGGTGGGAGACGCAGCGTTCAACACCGCGCCGCTGGGTGCGGATCGTCGTATCGTGCAACGCCGTTCTGGCAAGGCGCAGCCTGCGGAAGCTTCGCTGCCTGCGCCGCTGTTTTTCCCCGATGCATATCCCTGGTTGGTGGATGACAGCGACCCCGAGCGCACGCTGGAAGATGGAAAGGCGATGGCGCGGGCGTTCGCGGCGGTTCTCCAAGAATCGCCGCGGCTGAATCTGGCCCGTTCCTTTTGTGCCTCTCTGCTTCGAACCTGCTGGTTTGAAGCGCAGCGGAAATATAGGCAAGCCTGGGCCTTGCCGGATGCGCTTTTCCAGATTCCGCCGGATGGCCTCGATGAGCCGGCGGCCTCGTTGGCATGCACGATGGGCAGAGCAGCGGCCCGGCTGGATCCGATCACAGCGGGGTATCTGGCCGGCGTTACCTACACCGCCATGCTGCCCGACCAAACCCGTTCACGCCTCGGTGTCTACTATACACCCCCAGGGCTGGCCAGACGCCTTCTGGACATGGCGACGGCCGCTGGCGCCGATTGGCGGTCTTGCAGAGTCGTAGACCCTGCGTGCGGCGGCGGCGCCTTTCTCGCCCCGATCGCCCGGCGAATTTTGTCGGAGAGCCGCGGCCTGGGCGCGCGCCAAATCGTGCGCTCGATTGGATCGAGAGTGCGAGGTCTTGAAATCGATCCCTTTGCCGCATGGGCGTCGCAGGTCATCCTCGAGTTGACCCTGATGGGCGCATGCCGTGAGGCCGGGGAACGGCTGCCTATCGTCGTAGCAGTCTGCAACAGCCTTCTGACTGAAGTCGATGAAGGCGGCTTCGACGTCGTGATCGGCAATCCTCCGTACGGCCGGGTTACCCTAAGCCCGGAGGTACGGGAGCGGTATCGGCGTGGGCTTTACGGACACGCAAATCTATATGGTTTGTTTACCGACCTCGCGATTCGACTGACCCGGCCCGGCGGCGTCATCGCATACGTGACGCCTACCAGTTTTCTTGCGGGCGAGTATTTCAAGGCTCTGCGCAGGCTGCTGGCCGGCCAAGCCCCGCCCTCGAATATCGATTTAGTCACTCCGCGGGAGGGAGTCTTCGACGATGTGTTGCAGGAGACGCTCCTGGCTACTTACCAGCGTGGCCAAAAGCCCGCAAGTTCCAGTGTGTATTTCATCGCGCCAGTGGACTACGACAATATCGAGGTTGAATCCGCAGGCCAGTTCGCGCTGCCCTCCCAGGCAGGCAATCCGTGGCTGATCCCTCGCACCCTGGAGCAGGAGCAGTTGATCGGGGCTCTAAAACGCATGCCGCATCGCTTGCGGGACTATGGCTACGAGGTCAGCACCGGACCGCTGGTCTGGAACCGACATAAGAAACAACTCCGCTCACGCGCGGACAAGGCGACGTTGCCTCTCATCTGGGCGGAGTGCGTGACACCCACCGGGGCATTCGTCTTCCGCGCGGACAAGAAGAACCACGAGCCATATTTCAAGCCCTTGGATGGCGACGAGTGGCTAATTACGCGCAAATCGTGTGTGCTGCTGCAGCGCACGACAGCGAAAGAACAGAACCGCAGACTTATTGCGGCGGAGTTGCCCAGTCGATTTCTTGCCGAGCATGGCGCCGTGGTGATCGAGAACCACCTGAATATGATCCGGCCGATCAACGGCGCTCCGCGGATTCCCCAAAAGGTGCTTACGGCGTTTCTCAATAGCGAGATTGTGGACAAGGTTTTCAGATGCTTCAGCGGCAGTGTGGCGGTCTCGGCGTACGAACTGGAAGCTTTGCCGCTTCCGCCGCCTGAGTCGTTCGATTGCATTTCGCAATTGGTCAAGACCGGAGCGGATCGGGCCGCGATTGATGAGGCCTGCGCCCATCTCTTTACCAAACGCGAGTCCGCATGAACGCTTCGCTACCTCTCCTTCTCCCGGTCGCGGAGATTCAGAAGCGCCTGCTTGAGATCTTTCCCGAAGGAATGCCCAACCGCGGCTATTGCACGCGCGAGATTGCGGCCAAGACGATCTTCACCATGCTGTACGTCGGAGCCGTGGAATACCGTGGCGTGCATCTCCGCCCAAATCAAGTTACCCGAATGACCGACCGGCAGTCCGCGAAGACGAGCGAAGCAGCTTGGCTGGCCTGGCGACAGTCGTCGCTGGCCAAGGAGACGGGCAACATTCCGGGCCGATGGTACGCGGTGGATACGCGGGAACCGATCCGCGACGAGACGCTCCGCGATGGCCTTGTCCCTACCGGCGCTGTCATCGTCAAACCGAATCTTCCGACGACGTCGAGTGTCCCACGCTACGCGCTTGCTGCTGGGTTTGCGGAGCTGTTGGATCCGAACCTGTCACCCGAGGCTCTCGCACAAGCAATCGCTGCGTGGCAAGTGGGTAAGCTGTCGGCAAGCGCGCTCGCCCGTGTGGAGTTCATGCGTCGTGGAGTCGTGGCCACGGAATACGGCGTGATGGTGACCTTTGCAAACGGCGAGACTCGGAAGCTCGCCGCCGGGCCCAGTTCGATTATTACAAAGGCGGTCGTAGAGGAGTTTTCCAAACGATTCCTGGCGAATCCCGGCGTCATCTTCCTTAGTGAAAGCGGCAACAAGGTGGTCGAAAGAGACGACCGCCTCGCACAGGCCGTGGGCCTCACGATTCCCGCGGATCGATATCTTCCCGATATCCTCCTGGTCGACCTCGGCCCCCAGCACCCACTGCTGGTCTTCGTGGAGGTCGTGGCAACGGACGGACCAATCACGGCCAGCCGGAAGCAGGCGTTTCTTGAAATCACACGGGCCGCTGGCTTTCCCGACAGCAGCATCGCGTTCGTCACCGCGTATCTCGACCGCAGCCAAGCCGCGTTCCGGAAGACAGCGCCGGAACTGGCATGGAACTCCTTCGCCTGGTTCGCCGCAGAACCCGATCACATCGTTGCATTTCGCCAGGGTACCCACGGAAACAACGTTCGCCTGTCGGATTTACTCTGACTCTGGCGTCCGTTGCGAGATCTTCGACATGCTTTTGCGGCGGCGTCCGGCGGGAAGACGTGCGCGGATTCGCGGTTTGCCACTCTCGCAATTGACGGGGCGGGGCTGGGAGCCTGCCCCACATAGCGGCGCACAAGAAATCTTCGCGGCGTGCGAAGGATACTGGCAGACCCTGAGCGGAGTGCGAATCCAGCATGCGCGCCTTTCCGTTACAATAAGCAACACGGCCAGCCGGCCGCGTAAAGGGAGGTTCCATGGAACGCCGCCATTTCCTAAGGACTGCGGGCGCACTCGCCCTGCTCCGTCCCGATGCCAGCCATCGCGTGCTCGCCGCTACGGTGGGCAACAATCGCGCCGCGGAGGATCTGGCGCGCGACGAGGATTTCTGGCGCGAGATTCAATCCGCCTTCACGCTGGACCGCAACATCATCAACCTGAACAACGGCGGCGTCAGCCCGTCGCCGCGCGTGGTGCAGGAGTCCATGCGCCGCTCTCTGGAGTTCAGCAACATCGCTCCGGCGCGCACCATGTGGGCGGTGTTGGAGCCGGAGGTGGAGAACGTGCGCCAAAGGCTGGCCGCCGATTTCGGTTGCGATCCGGAAGAGATGGCCATCACCCGCAACGCCTCGGAGTCCTTGGAAAACGTCCAGCAGGGCCTCGATCTGAAAGCCGGCGACGAAGTGCTGACCACGGATCAGGACTATCCGCGCATGATCACCACCTGGAAGCAGCGCGAGCGCCGCGAGGGCATCGTGCTGAAGACGATTTCCTTCCCCACGCCGCCGCCTTCGCTCGACGATCTCGCCGAACGCTTCGAGCGGGCCATCACGCCGCGCACGCGGGTCATCCATTTCTGCCACATCACCAACCTCACCGGCCAGATCTTCCCGGTGCAGCGCATCTGCCAACTGGCGCGCAGCCGCGGCATCGAAGCCATTGTGGACGGCGCGCACGCCTACGCGCAGTTCCCCTTCAAGCACGCGGATCTCGATTGCGACTACTACGGAGTCAGCCTGCACAAGTGGCTGCTGGCGCCGCACGGCACCGGTTTCCTCTATGTGCGCAAATCCAAGATCGGCAAAGTGTGGCCGCTGATGGCCGCGCCGGTGGAGATGACGGACAACATTCGCAAGTTCGAGGAAATCGGCACGCATCCGGCGGCCAACCACAACGCCATCTCCGACGCGCTGGAGTTTCACACGGCCATCGGCGTGGAGCGCAAGGCGGCCCGCCTGCGCTACCTGCGCAGTCTCTGGACCGATCGCCTCACCCGCCTGCCCCACGTATCCACGCCCACCAGTTCCGATCCCCGCCTAAGCTGCGGCATTGGGCTGCTCTCGGTGGAAGGCAAGGAGCCGGGCCCCTTGGCGGACCAACTGTGGGAGAAGTACCGCATCCTCACCGTTGGCATCGTTCACCCGCAGTTCAAAGGCCTGCGCATCACGCCCAACGTTTATACCACCGTGCCCGAGATCGAGACGTTCTGCGATGCGGTGGAGAAGCTGATCGCGTAAGTTGCGGCTAGGCCGCGACTTGGACTTCGCCGTCTCATGACGGCGTACACTAATCTAAGCGCCAGCCGTCATGTGTCCAGGGCACCATGTCCGGATAGCTAATGTACTTGCCGATGCCGGTCAAATCCGGCAAGGAGCTGGCCCCGCTGCTGGTTGCAAATACCACCCAGCTCTGGCCGTGTGGATGGGGCCAGTCCAGATGCTTGCACACCAAGGCCTGCTCCCCGGCCAGGCGATCCATCAAATCGGGCCGGAAGCTGGAACGGCCCGCGTGGATCCATTCCTCGTCCACATAGTTCGCATCCCCTTTGAAGTAAGTGGCGGCCAACATCCCGGACGGTTGCATCGCCTTTTTGGCTTCCGACAGACACCGCCTCATCTGGGTTTGCGAGGACTGCGAAAAGACCGAATGGGCCAGGATGAAATCGAACTGCTGGCCGAAAGCGGTCAGCGTGAAGTCCGGATCGTTACTGAACTTGGGCTGCCTGATACGGATCAGGTCCCGGCCGACTTCGTTTTGAATGCCCTCTTCGATCAACCACTGTTCGGGTTCCACTCCGAAGTAACGCCCGGGCCGCAGATAGGGGATGAAAAGCCGACCGGCGCGCAACGAGCCGCAACCCACATCCAACAGATAGTGGTCGTCCCGCAATCCGAGAAAGGTCAATAGGTTGAACTGCATGGCGGCGGCCACGTCGTAGTTTTCGGGGGGTCCTACATAGGAGCGATAAAGAGATGGGCCCGTCGAATCCGTGGTGCCCGATCTGTCCGGTTTGCGAAGGGCGAATTTGACGTCCTTCAATGCCCCCCGTTCCAGACGCAGCGTGATGCGCGCACCTACCTGGTTCACTTTACGCGCTTTGAGCTTGTTCGACGTTACCACGACATCGACGTCGACCGTGTTCCCTTCCACGGAGATTTCATCCACGCGGGTGACCCGTAGATCGGCGGCGAAAAAATCCCGGTGCCAGTTCTCGATTCCTTTCAGGCCGCGAAACGAGCGCCATAGGAAGTGAAAGGTGGTATCTTCATTACAAAAGGACAGGCAGCGTTCCACATCCCGCGAGTCAAATGCTTTCAGGTAGTCGAGCACTGGCGGTTTTACGTCCGCTATCGCTGGCGCGAAAAGCTTGCCTTGCATGTATGACACCCACGACTACGAGCCCAAGCGTAAGCCAGCAGGTGCGCCCGGGCGGCCGCGCAAGGCGAGGACGCTGACACGGGGGGCGCTCCACCATTTCATTGAATGTGGATAGACACGGGGCCGGCCGTCTGGCCGTCCGCCGTCAGCACCACGTCCACCCGCCCCATCCCGGCCAGGCTGCGCGGAAGTTCCACGATGACCTCGTCCAACCCAGCGAAATGGCCGGACGCCCCGGAATATAGCACCGGCACGTCTTGTCCCGCGATCCGCACATGAACCTCGGACGCGTCGCGCACGCCGGACGTGTAAAACTGCAGCATCACCTTGTCCGACGCTAATAGATCGACCGGCGCCCCCCGCAGCGGCCGCACGGATTGCGTCCCGTCTGCATGGGCCGTGATTACCTCGACGGAATCGCCATGCAGCAGCGTGTCCGCTTTGGGGCCAGCCCCAGGTGTGACACTGCCAGCCGCGGTTCCAATCACCGCCAACTCGGTGGCCACACTACTTTGTGAATAGGCGAAGCCCGAATTCGCTGTGACGATCGAGACAGTCGGAAAAGCAGCGATGCTTGTGGATGTCAGGGAGCCTGCCGGCAGCGCGATGCTCGCGTGGATGTTAATCGCATTACCGAATACTGTTAACGGACCCTCCACCTGGACCGAGTCCGGGCCGGTGGCCGGCAGCGCCAAGATGAGAGTCATGGGGGTGGGTGGTATGGTGTACGGCGCCAGGACCTTGGAAGACTTAACTGTGCCGGTCAACTGAATGGAAGTATAGGCGGCGTAGCCCGGGCCCGTTTGTGTCGGCTTTAGGGACTCGCAGGCGACCAGAGTGATGTGGAACGGCTCACCTGCCAGCCCGAGCTTGTCGGCCCCGCTAACCACATTGGCCCCAAACGTCCCCGAGGCTTGATAAGCGATTACCGGGGCCGAGCACGATGCAACCAGGTCTTCCGAGCCGGCCAAGCCACACATCAGTGCTGCCGCCATCGCCACAGACCGCATCGTTACACCCATTGAATTCTTTCTCCTTTTGATATCCCCATTGACGGATTCATAGAGTTTAGATCGCTCTGACTGCCGAAGTCAAGTCGCAAAATTGTCTTTGAATTGTCATTTGAATTGCCGTTGAGCCGATGCGTGCCACTGCATCCGATTACGCGAGCCGGCGCTAGCTGAGGTGAAGCTGGGTAGTCCCTTCCGGAGCGGCCACCCAGGTGTGCGCGGCGCGGTCGTGAATGGCCTGATATACGGGACTGCGGTGCAGCACCACCAGATGAGCTCCGAACCAGATTAGGGCGAGGAGGCGGCCGCCCGGGATGACCGCGAACACCAGGAAGGGTCCGTCTTTGACCAGGGTGCGGCCAGCGGCCTGTAGCGGGGTTGGCCGGTCTGCCTGCGAATTGTATACGCGCAATTCCATAAATCGCTTGCCAAGGGTGGCCTGCCACTGCGAGGATTCAAACGCTGTGAAGTAACCGATCCAGATGACCATGACGAGAGACAGATTGAAAAGAACGAAGAGAACGCCGGCAAGGCCACCGGCGACGGGCTTCGTCAGGATGGCCTGTCCCAGTCCCAGAAACGCGCCGGCCAGCAGAACAATGAGAATAGAATCGAGGAAGCGAGCCATGTAACGGGCGCCCAGCAGGCCCTCGGTAGTCAAACCGGCGGGCACGCGGACTTCACCGTCAGACATGGCCTTCAGTATGGCACACTAGAAAAACGCATGAGTTTTCTGGACAACCTCGAAAGCAACCTGAAGAGCATGGAATCGCGGGAAGAGCGCGGCGATCAACACAGCCGCGATGCGAAATCGCGGGATGCCGAACGCGCGCGGGCGCAGGCTTCCGCGGCGTGCGCGGAGCAGCTCAGGAAGAGTCCCTATGCGGCGGAGTTGCTGAAGCAGGCCACCCGGCTCGGGCATGCCACGCGCACCAAGGTCCACCTGGCCTGGCTGGGCACCACGCTGCGGCTCGAAGCGCGCGCATGCAAGCTGGAATTGCGGCCCACGCCGGAGGGCGTAGTCGCCGCTTTCATCGAGAATAACGCCGAGGTGCGCAGCGTGCCCGTGGATCTCGCCGCCAATCCGGAGAGCCTGGCGCGCGAGTGGCTGGCGTCGCTGCCGCCGGTTCCAGCGGCCCCGGCCGAGGCGGAATCGGACTAGGGCGAGTTCACGCCAAGTGGCTTTCGTGGGGCGGGACTCCAGTCCTGCGGCCGACGTCCACGTCGGCCCTGTTAGCACCGCGATGCGGCTGATTCCGTTGGCGAGCAGCGGGTCCTGGAGGACCCGCGCACGGTTCGAAAACCCAGCCGGAACGAATTGGAAAAAAAGGCGGTCTGGAGACCCGCCGCAGGCGTGGACGCCCGCCCCACACCGCTTTCATCACTATTCGTGGGCCGCAGGCCCATCTTGACAGACCTGGAGGTCCGCCCCACGGTGCGTGAACAGGCCTGTCCAGCTACAGATTGGCATTCGGCTCCAGACTGCGCCAAAGATACCAGGCGGCCACGGTGCAGTAGGGATGCCAGCGCGCGCCGAGGACTTCGATCTCGGCGGGTTGGGGCAGTTCGGCGAAGCCGTACGCCTTGCGAATTGCCGCACGAATTCCCAGATCGCCGATGGGCAATACGTTGGTGCGGCGTAGTGCGAAGATCAGGAACATGTGCGCGGTCCAAACGCCCACGCCCTTCACCTTGGTGAGCCGCTCGATCACCTCGGCATCCGGGAGCGCGGGCAGTTCGGTGAAAGCGACTGTGCCCGCGCGCGTGAGGCGCGCCAGATCGCGAATGTAGGCGGTTTTCTGCTTCGACAGGCCCAGTTTCCGCATCTTCGCGGGCCGCAGCGCCAGGGTATTTTCCGGGGTCAGCAGGCCTCCGGGGACCGCCGCCGCCAGGCGTCCGAAGATCACCTGCGCGACACGTCCGCTAAGCTGCTGGTAGACGATGGACTTGACCAGCGTCTCGAAGCCCGGATCGCGAAACTCGATGCGGTAAGGGCCGACTTGCCGGATGATGCCGCCCATCACCGGATCGGCGGCTTGCAGATGGCGGATGGCTTTGCGCATTATTGTAACAGGGCTGCTATCAGCCACGTCCGTCATTGTAACCCTATGGCCCTGACCAAAGCCCCCATCAAACGGGGAATCGCATCTTTGTTCCTGCTGGCGATGCTGCCGGCGCTTCCTGCGTTGCCGCAGGAGAAGCCCGCCGAAGACGCACCGCCTTCCATTACGGTCGACGTTTCGCTGGTCAACATACTGGCTTCGGTGCATGACAAGCACGGCGGCCTGATCGGCAACCTGACCAAGGATGACTTCACCGTCCTAGAAGATGGCAAGCCACAAACCATCAAATATTTCACGCGTGAAACCGACCTGCCGCTGACCATCGGCCTGCTGATCGACGTCAGCGCCAGCCAGAGAAACCTGCTGGATATCGAGAAGCGCGCCGCCCACCAATTCTTCTCGCAGGTTCTGCGCAAGAAGGACGAAGCCTTTCTTATCAGTTTTGGCGAGGATTCCGAGTTGCTGCAGGATTACACGAATTCACCCAAACTGCTGCAAGCGGGCCTCTCCCAGTTGCAGGTCAATTCCGGGGCCTCCGGCTTCGGGCCGGGCCCCGTTCCCACCATCAGCCAGCCGCGCGGCACTGTGCTGTACGACGCCGTATATCTCGCGGCGAACGAAAAGCTGCGCGCCGAGGTGGGGCGCAAGGTCATCGTCCTGATCACCGACGGCATCGACGAGGGCAGCAAGCTGAAGATCGAGGAAGCCATCGAGGCCGCGCAGAAGTCGGACGTCGTCATCTACAGCATCGACTATGCCGATCCAAGCGCCTACGGCCGAGGCCCGTTTTCGTTCGGCGGCGTAAGCGATTTTGCGCTGCAAAGGATGTCCGGCGATACTGGGGGCCGCGTTTTCAAAGTGGACCGCAAGCAAACCCTGGACGACGCCTTCAAGGAACTGCAGGACGAAATGCGCAGCCAGTACGCCATCGCCTACACCTCGACCAGCCCGGAGCAGGACGGCCGTTTCCGCAAACTGATCGTGAAAGTGGGGGACAAGAACCTGAAGGTGCAGGTGCGCAAAGGCTACTACGCGATTAAGCCCGAGAAGAGCTGAGCATCTTCTCGCGCGCCGCGAAGTAGAGGCGCAGCGCGTCCTCCAGCGGCGGCATCGGGCCGATTCCCAGGCTTTCGATCCTGGCATTCGATAGCGCCGAAAACTTGGGACGGCGCGCGGCCGTGCGGTGTTCGCGCTCGCTGGTCGCGTGCAGCTCCACGGCCTGGCCCGGCAAGGCCACCGCGAAGATCGCCTGCGCGTAACGATACCAGGAAATGGGCGCGCCGCCGCCCATGTGGAAGATGCCGGTCTGGCCGCGTTCCACCAGGTCGATGGTGCGGGCGGCCAGCAATGGCGCGTAGGTGGGCGACGCCACGTGGTCCTCCGTTACGCGGATGGGCTGCCCGGAGCGCGCCAGCCGCAACATCAATTCGACGAAATTGCCGCGCGCGGTGTGCAGTCCGCCCGGCCCGAAGACGCCGGAGGTGCGCACGATCAGCGGCGCGTCCAGGTAAGCCTGCGTGTAAAGCTCGCCGGCCAGTTTCGAGACACCGTAAGCGCCCAGCGGATGCGTGGGGTCGCTTTCCACATACGGCCGGCCGGCTCTGCCGTCGAAGACGTAATCCGTCGAGAAGTGTACGAAGAGAGCGTCCAGTTGGCGGCACGCCAGCGCCAGGTTGCGCACCGCGAGGGCATTCACCAGGAAGGCCGCCTGCGGTTCGCTCTCCGCCACATCCACCTGGTTGTATGCCGCGGCATTGAAAACGATCTCGGGGTCCCACGGCGTCAGCAGGCTTTCCACCTGCCGGTTATCCGTGATGTCCAATTGGTCCCGGTCCCAGCCGATGGTTTGGTATCCGCGCTGGTTCAGTTCCGCAACCAGTTCCACGCCGAGTTGCCCGGCACTTCCGATTACCGCTGCTTTTCGTGCCATAGCAAGTACGAGGATAGCATCTGGGCCACTTTCAGGCGGCCCCTACATATTCAATTGGGTCAACGTGGCGGCGCGCAGGGCGGCGCGGCGGCGGAAGTCGTCGGCGTTCGCAAATGGCAGCCTCGCGCGCTCGGCGGCGAAACGTGCGATCTCCTCGTCGGTGATGCCGGGGACCAGCCGCAGCACACCTTCCTGCACGGTATTCGCGTCGAACCGCAGCGGCGCGTTTTCGCCGAACGCCACGAGTCGCACGATGACTGCCGGCACGGTGCAAACGATCTCGGGCGCGATACGCGAGTGGAGGACCTGCGGATCGGCCATCACCAGTTCGCGCCAGCGCTTGCGCGCCGCATTGATGGCGTCGCGGTTGAGATGCTCCAGGTCCAGCCGGAGACTCGCCATGTAATGCTCGCGCCACAGCGCGCCCGCGCCAGGGTCGACGAACACGCCGTGGCTCAGGTCGTTCAGCGCGTCCACGATTGCGGCGCGCTCGCCCGGATAGAGGCGCATGTAGGCGGTCACCAGTTCGATCAGCCACGGCGTGGAGATATCGGTTTTCGCCGCGGCGAACATAGTGGCCATGGCGTGCAGCATTTGATCATCCCGCTGGGCGACGGTTTCTTCCGTGGGGAGATCGGCGCCGCGCATGGCGAACAGAGTGGAAAAATCGCGGGATCTCTCCAACTGCACGCGCAGGTAATCCGGCCCGCGGAAGGCGCTCTCGAATGCGAAGTAGTTCTCGCGCACGTCGTAGTAGCGCGCCATGTCTTGCGAGAAAGTCGTCAGATCGGACGCGCCGCGGTAATACTCGTTCTGGCGATAGGGTGCGTCGCCGAATCCGACGGCGTAATGCTGGTAGCGCCAGCGCAGGTCCGCGCCGTGCGCCAGGTGCGCCGCCAGGGTCTCCAGATGAATGGCCCAGCCTTCGCTGAACGCGGTAGTGCGGTCCGAGAGCGCGGCGGTCGAATGCGAAATCGATGCCACCTCGCGCCCATCCAGGCGGCGGCCGCCTGCGAGCATGTCCATCGCCACGTGGCCGGTCTCGTGATACATGGTGGTCTCGAACCATTCCGGCGCCGCTTCCAGCAGGATATAGGCGGTGCGCGGATACTCCTTCACGCCGTCGCTGGTTTCGAGCCGGAATCCGACGGCTGCATGATTGCCGCCCTTCACCAGCGCGACGTAGTATCCGGAACATTCGCCCCAGGCGCGGCGATGCGGGCGGCCTGCGCGTACAGGCGCAGCGCGCGCTCGGCCGATTCATTGCGCAGCCACGGTTGGTACTTCGATGCGTCGGACACGCGCCGGTAGAGGGGCATGTTCTCGCGGATCTCGGCAGACGCCGTATTCACCTTCCCGGCCGGCTCGAGGAAAACTACGTTGGGCAATTCCGCGGCGGCGGCGCAGGAGGCCATCAGGCACACCCAAAGCAGGCGCATATTCCGAAGACGATTGTACCCGGGTACTCTTAGTTGGAAGAGCGGGGCTAAAGCCCCGCGCGGGCTGAAGCCCGCCCTCCAGGGTCCAGGATTGGGGACAATGGTACGCAATGGAATTGAATGGAGAGCAACTCACCATAGAGGACGTCTGCGCCGTGGCAGCCGGCCACGACCAGGCGGGGCTGGCGGCGGCGGCCGTCGAGAAGATGGAACGTTCCCGCGCCGTAGTGGAACGGCTGGCCGCGGGCGACGCGCCGGTCTATGGGGTGAACACGGGGGTCGGGCTGCTGGCGGATGTGCGGATCGCGCCTGGCGACCTGGATCAACTGCAGCGCAACGTGGTGCGCTCGCACTCGGCCGGAGCCGGCGATCCGCTGGCGCGGGCGGAAGTGCGGGCAATGATGCTGATCCGCGCCAACGTGCTGGCGAAGGGCTATTCGGGCATCCGGCCGGTGGTGGCCGAGCTGCTGTGCGATCTGCTGAATCGCGGCGTGACGCCGCGGGTGCCATCGCAAGGCAGCGTAGGCGCGAGCGGCGACCTGGCGCCCCTGGCCCACATGGCGCTGGTGCTCATCGGGGAAGGCGAAGCCGAGTACCAAGGCGCGGTCTATCCGGGCGGCGAGGCCCTGCGGCGCGCGGGTCTGGAGCCTCTCACCCTGCGTGCCAAGGAAGGCATCTCGCTGATCAACGGCACGCAAGCCATGCTGGCGATCGGGTGTCTGGAACTGGCGGCGGCCGAGACGCTGGCGGACTCCGCCGACGTGATTTGCGCCATGACGTTGGACGCCTTGCGCGGCACTCCGCGCGCTTTCGATCCGCGGCTGCATGCCGTGCGTCCGCATCCCGGCCAGGTTGCGAGCGCGGCGCGACTGAGGCAACTGCTGGAAGGCAGCGAGATCCGGCAGTCTCACATCGCCTGCCGGCGCGTGCAGGACGCCTATTCGCTGCGTTGCGCGCCGCAGGTACACGGTGCGGTGCGCGACTCGCTGGCGGAGGCGCGGCGGATCTTCGCCATCGAACTGAACGCGGCCACCGATAATCCGCTGGTGCTCGACGACGAGATCGTCTCTGGCGGCAATTTTCACGGTGAGCCACTGGCGTTTCAGTTGGATTATCTGGCGGTGGCGCTGACCGCGCTGGCCGGTATCTCCGAGCGACGTATCGACCGGCTGGTCAACCCGGCGCTCAACGAGGAGTTGCCGCCGTTTCTCGCCGGGCACCCGGGCCTCGAATCCGGTCTCATGATGGCGCAGGTGACGGCGGCCGCGCTGGTCGCGGAGAATCGGGTGCTGTCCCATCCGGCTTCGTCGGGGTCCATCACCACCAGTGGAAATAAAGAAGATTTTGTTAGCATGGGGATGACTTCTGCGCTAAAATACAAAAACATCGTGCGCAACACTCGCGCCGTGCTGGCGATTGAAGCTTTGTCCGCTTCGCGCGCGCTTGATTTGTTGAGACCCTTGAAGAGCAGCTTGGCGATCGAACGGGCGCGCGAACGCATCCGGGCGGTTTCGGCTCCTCTCGAAGGGGACCGGGTTTTGCATCACGATATCTCCGCGTTAGAGAAGCTGCTGGCTGCCGGCGGGCTGCGCCAATAGCGGCATTACGAATATTCATATTTGGGTTTGCGTTGGCCTTCCATCGCGCGTAGCGGCGGGCGGCAAAGCTGACGCAAGTTATTGAGATTTGCCATCAATACCAGGTTTCAAGTTTGGGCATTGACCTGCTTATAGGCCGCCCATCTTTTTCAGATTGTAAGACACCATCGTTTAAGGGGACAAGATGAAACACCTACTCGCGTGTATTGTTGTATTGCTATGGGTTGTCATTCCCGGGCACTCACAGACATTCCGGGGTTCCATCAATGGAGCCGTGACTGACCAGACCGGAGCGGCCCTGGCGGGCGCTGTGGTGAAGGCAACGGACACGGGCACCGGCATCGTACTCACGACAGTGACCACCGCCGAAGGGCAGTTCTCGTTCCAGGATCTTCCTCCCGGCGCGTATCAAGTGGCGGTTACCGCCAGCGGGTTCACGCCGGTCACGGTGGACAAGATTCCGGTGACGGCGGGCGCCATCTACACTCTGCCGGTGACGCTCAGAGTGGGGCAGCAAGCCACGGCGGTTGAGGTTTCGGCGGCGGCGATTACCGTTGACACCACCACGGTGACCCAGAGCGACACGATCCCCGACGCAGCGCTGCAGGACATACCCATGAACGGGCGCGATTTTTCGCAGTTGATCGCGGTGGCGCCGGGCTACGGAGGCTATGCCGTGGGCGGGTTTGGGTCGCTGAATGGAACGCGCGCCAATCAGATGAACTGGCAGATTGACGGCACGGACAACAACGACTTCTGGCACAACATTCCCGCAGTGAATCAGGGCGGGGTATCGGGCATCGCGGGGGTGGTGATGCCGATGGACGCCATCGACGAGTTCTCGGCGCAGACCCAGTCGAACGCGGAGAGCGGACGCAACGCCGGCGGCACTGTGAATCTGACTATCAAGAGCGGCACCAACGAACTGCACGGCAGCGCCTACTACTACAACCGCAATGAGTTTTATGCAGCGCACTCGCCCTTCTTCGTGCCCACCCCCGATTTTCCAAGAGCGCCACCGCTGCGCAACTATAATTACGGGCTGTCGGTGGGCGCCCCGATTATCAAGGACAAGACGTTCTTCTTCGGCGCCTTTGAGAAGCAGGACTACATTTTTGGGCTGACGGGCTTGTCCACCGAACCATCCACCGCCTTTGTCCAGCAAGCCGAGGCGCAACTGGCGACCGCGGGCACGCCGACCAATCCTCTGTCGTTGAAGCTTCTTGCGACGCTTTGGCCCAGTTCTATTTTGAACCTGCCGGCAACGTCCAATAACTATTTCGCAACGGTTCCGGGGACTGGGTACAGTTATAACGGCGTGGTCAAGGTGGACCACAACTTCAACGCGAAGAACCATCTCTCGCTGCACTGGTTCGCCGGAGAGGGCAGCCAGACGCAGCCGCCGGGCGCCAGCCTGGCGCTGGCTACCGCGAGCTCCAACCTGGGATACTATTTCGAAGTCGCGCCGATTCACGTGCAGAACTATTCGGCTGTCTTGAATTCGGTATTGACCGAGAGGGCGGCCAACCAACTGCTGTTTGGCGTCAGCTACTTCAACCAGGTATTCCACGATTCGAACAACAGCTTCGACAGCCAGGCATTGGGGCTTTTTACAAGCCCGGACGCCACCATTCACGGGAACCCCATTCCGGGTGCTCCCAACATTCAGATCGCCGGCTTCGATCAGGTTGGGATCACCCCGCCCGAGGGCCGCAACGATGCTACCGGACATCTGACGGATATCTTCTCCTACGTCAAGGGGAAGCACCAGTTCCGCTTCGGCGCGGAAGTGCGGCAAGGCCGCGTGGATGAATTCTATCACCGGCGCTCGCTCGGCAGTTTTTCCTTCAATTCGCTGGAGGATTTTCTGGCCGGCAACGTGGCGTCGGCGGACATCGCGGTCGGAGATCCGGAACGGTTTGTGCGGGTAAACGGCATCGATTTCTTTGCCCAGGACAACTGGCAGGTGACCCGCAACCTGAACGTTAACCTGGGGCTGCGCTGGGACTATATGGGACCGCTGCACAGTCCCAACCAGGATCTCGCTGTCTTCATTCCGGGACAGGGTTTGAAGATTCAGGGCAACGGGATTAATAGCATATTCCCGTCCGACAAAAACAATTTCGGGCCACGCCTCGGCTTCGCCTATCAGCCAACCTCGAAGAACGACTTCGTGGTGCGCGGCGGAATCGGCGTGTTCTACGACCAGATCAACATGAATCCTTTCCTGGATTACCGCGGGAATGGGGCGGATGGCTTGCAGGACAATCCGATCGGGCCGAAGCCGGTGGACAACTACGCGATCAATACGCCATTCACGTGGCAATCGAACCAGTATATCTTTCCAGGAATCACGGCTTGTCCAACACTCAGCGGATGCGGCAGCAATCTCTACAACGTGTACTCGGTCAACCAGGATTTCCGGACCCCCTACTTCTTCAATTACAGCCTGAATGTCGAGAAAGCCTTCGGCAACGCCGTGGTGTGGCAGGTGGGCTACGTCGGCAGCCTGGGGCGCAAAACGTCGGTGATGCTGAACATCAACCAGAACGGCGCTTTCGATGCGGAGTATCCAAACATTGGCTCGGTCTACCAACTGAACAGCATCGGTAACTCGAACTATAATGCGTTGCAGAGTACCCTCAAGATCCGGTCGTGGCACGGAGTGACCGGACAGTTCGCGTTCACCTGGGCGCATGCCTTGGACGATGTGACCGAGTACCGTGGCGTGGTCCCGTTGGACAGTTATAACCTGGCCCAGGAATACGGCAGCAGCGACTTCGATACGCGCCTGAACTTTACCACCTTCTTGACTTACGACATACCGGGGTCCGCGCACGGTCCGAAGTGGCTCTCGCACGGTTGGCAGTTGAGCAGCCTGTTCTCGTTCCACAGCGGACAGCCTTTCAACTTTGACGCCGGGACACAACGGCCCGGGCTGGATATCCTCGGCAATCCGTTCTCGGGCGTTTCGCACACGTTCATCCCAGGAGTTGGCGAGCAGTGGGTGAATCCGGCGATGTTCTGCGTGCCAGGAGCGGCCGGCTGCGCCGGACCCACCGACCCGAATGGAGATCTCTCCCGGAACCTGTTCCGGGGCCCGGGCTTCGCCGATGTGGACCTGTCGGTGATCAAGAACATCTCGTTTGGCGAACGATTCAAGCTGCAGCTTCGCGCCGAGATGTTCAACGTGTTCAACCATAAGAATCTGGCGAGCGGCGCCGGGTCGGTAGGGTCGAACGGCTTTGTGGGCGACACTATCGGCGATTTCAACGGTGCGCCGGGGCTGGGACCGGGCGAGCCGTTCAATATGCAGCTTGTGGGGAAGATCATATTCTAAGAAGAAGGCAGAAGACAGAAGGCAGAAGACAGAAGACAGAAGTCAGAATGGCTGGCTTGCGACTTCTGTCTTCTGCCTTATTTGTCTCTTAGTATCTCGCGCGCCGCGTTATAGCCTGGCGCTCCCATGACTCCTCCTCCGGGGTGGGCTCCGGAGCCGCATAGGTATAACCCTTTCACGGGCGTTCGGTAGCTCGCGTAGCCGGCTACGGGGCGCATGACGAACATCTGATCCAGGGCCATTTCGCCGTGGAAGATGTTGCCTCCGGTGATGCCGAAGCGGCGCTCCAGGTCGAGCGGCGTCAGCACCTGCTTGTCGATTACGATCGCGCGGATGTTGGGCACATATTCCTCGATTACATCGAGCACTCGGTTGTAGAAGGGCTCGCGCGCTTCGTCCCAGGTGGTGCCGCGCAGCGTGTAGGGCGCGTACTGCAGGAAGATTCCCATGATGTGCTTGCCGGGGGGCGCGAGCGACGGATCGTACATGGTTGGGATGGTCAGCTCCAACATGGGACGTTCGGAGGGGCGACCATACTTGGCATCGTCCCAAGCGCGCTCGATGTAATCGATGGACGGGCAGATGTGCATGGTCGCGCGATGCTGCGGGCCGGGCGCTCCAGGCATGGCGCTGAATTCCGGGAGGCCAGACAGGGCCATGTTGATTTTGCAGGATGTGCCTTCCGTGCGAAAGCGGCGGATGGAGGTGACGAAATCCGGCGGGAGGTCGCGCTCGTCGAGCAGCCGCAGGAACGTCACGCGCGGATCGAGGTTGGAGGCCACTACCGCGCCTTCGATCTCTTCGCCGCCTTCCAGCACCACGCCGCGGGCGCGGCCATCGCGGACCAGGATTTTTTCGACTGGCGCGTTGGTGCGGATCACCGCGCCGTGGCTGCGGGCGGCAGCCGCGATGGCCTCGGAGACCGCGCCCATGCCGCCGCGCACGAAGCCCCACAATCCGCGGTGCCCGGCGACGCTGCCCATCACGTGATGCATCAGGATGTAAGCGGTGCCCTGGGAGCGTGGGCCGCCATTGGCGCCGATGACGCCGTCGGTGGCCAGAGTGACTTTCAGTTCCGGGGATTCGAACCATTCGTCGAGTAATTCGGCGGCGCTTTGGGTGAAGATTTTGACCAGCGCCACCATGTCGGCCGGGGCCAGTTTGCGCAGGCGTCCGGCCAGCTTGAGATACTCGATCAAGTCGCCAATGCCGCGCGGCGGGAACTGCGGCGGAGTGGTCAGCAGCAGCGATTCGACGACCTGCGACAGGCGCTCAAGCTGGGCCTCGAAGGCGGGATAGACCTCGGCGTCGTGCTTGGAGAATTTGGCGATTTCCTCCAGCGTCTTGCGGCCATCCTGCCACATGAAGAAGCAGCGGCCGTCGAGGAATGGGGAAAAGAAGGCGGGGTCCTTGGCATCCACCTGGTATCCGAAGCGCGGCAGGTCGAGATCGCGGATGATGCGCTCCTGGAGAAGGCTGGTCAGGTAGGCGGCGGTGGACACGCGGTATCCCGGCCAGATTTCTTCGGTGACGGCGCAGCCGCCGAGCAATTCGCGGCGCTCTAAGACGATAGCTTTGCGGCCGGCGCGGCCTAGGTATGCGGCGGTGACTAGGCCGTTGTGGCCTCCTCCGATGATGATTGCGTCGTATGGTTTTGGCATATTGATTAACAGCCAGGAGCGGGGCTTAAGCCCCGCGCGGGCTAAAGCCCGCCCTCCAATTACCGTTTGCGAAAGGCTACTACTGCCAGGGGGGGCAGGGTAACGCTGATGCTCTGCTCGCGATTGTGCTGCGGCACGGGCTTTGAGGCGACCCATCCGGCGTTGCCCAGGTTACTGCCACCGAACAGGTGCGAGTCGGTATTCAGCACTTCTTCATAGACGCCTTCGTCGGGCACCCCAAATAAGTAGCGCTCGTGGACCACAGGCGTGAAGTTACAGCAGAACAGCAGGAAATCCTGGGGATTTTCCGCGCGCCGCAGGAAGGCAATCACGGAGTGTTCGACATCGTGGAAGTCGACCCACTCGAAGCCCGTGTGGTGAAAGTCCACCTGGTACAGCGCCGGATTGGCGCGGTAGAAGCGATTCAGCTCCTCCACCAGGAATTGCAGCTTGCGGTGGTAATCGAACGCCAGTAGATCCCAACGGCGGCCTTCGTTATAGTTCCACTCCTCACGCTGGCCGATCTCCTGTCCCATGAAGAGCAGCTTCTTGCCGGGATGCGCGTACATATATGCCAGAAAGGCGCGCGCATTGGCGAATTTCTGCCACTCGTCGCCGGGCATTTTGTTGATCAGCGAGCCCTTGCCGTGGACCACCTCATCGTGCGAAATCGGCAGCACAAAATTCTCGGTGAAGGCGTACAGCATGCTGAAGGTGATGTTGTTGTGATGATACTTCCGATGCACCGGGTCCTGGCTGAAGTAGTTGAGCATGTCGTGCATCCAGCCCATATTCCACTTCATAGTGAAGCCCAGGCCGTTGAGATAGACCGGCTTCGACACGCCCGGAAACGCGGTGGATTCCTCGGCGATGGTGATGGCGCCGGGCACGCTATGAGCCAATTCGTTGAAGCGGCGAATGAAATCGATGGCTTCCAGATTTTCGTTCCCGCCGTACTGGTTGGGCACCCATTCGCCGGCCTTGCGCGAATAGTCGAGGTAGAGCATGGAGGCGACCGCATCCACACGCAGGCCATCGATGTGATACTTCTTCAGCCAGAACATGGCGTTGGAAATCAGGAAGGAGCGCACCTCGTTACGGCCGTAGTTGAAAACCAGCGTGCCCCAATCGCGCTGCTCGCCCTTGCGCGGGTCGGCGTGCTCGTAAAGCGCGGTGCCGTCGAAGTACACCAGGCCGTGCGCGTCGCGCGGGAAGTGCGCGGGCACCCAATCGACGATGACGCCGATGCCTGCGCGATGGCAGCAGTCCACGAAGTACATGAAGTCCTCGGGCGTGCCGAAGCGGGAGGTTGGCGCGAAGTAGCCGACGATCTGATAGCCCCAGGAGCCGGAAAACGGATACTCCATGATGGGCAACAGCTCGATGTGCGTGTAGCCCATCCGCTTCATATACTCGACCAAGTTGACGGCCAGCTCGCGATAGGTGAGGAACTGCCCCTGCGGACCGCGCATCCAGGATTCGATATGCAGCTCGTAGATGGAGACGGGCGCTTTGAGCAGGTCGGTGCGGCTGCGCTCCTCCATCCAGGCGGCGTCCTGCCACTCGTATTTCTCGATATTCCAGACGACGGAGGCGGACTTGGGCGGTAGCTCGCTCGCGAAGGCGTAGGGGTCGGCTTTGAGTTGCTGGTAGGCGGCGAAGCGGGAGCGCACGTTGTATTTGTAAGTGGCGCCATCGCCGAGCTCGGGGATGAAGATCTCCCAGACCCCGCCATTGCGGCGGCGCATGGGATGGCGGCGAGTGTCCCACTGGTTGAACTCGCCGGCCAGCGAGACACTTTCGGCGTTGGGGGCCCAGACGGCGAAGCGCACGCCTTTCACGCCATCGGCCTCGGCAGAGTGCGCGCCGAGCATGCGATAGGCTTCGTAATGCGTGCCTTCGGTGTGCAGGTACAGCTCGTAATCGGTGATGAGCGGCCCAAAGCGGTAAGGGTCTTCGAATTCGATGGTAGGGCCGTCCCACAGTTTGGCCTGGACGAGATACTTGCCGGGCGTGCCGGGGAGGGTGGTACAGAAGAAGCCGCCGTCGTGGGTCTTCTCCATGGGGTGGACCTGGTCGCCGATGCGCAGCGTGGCGGATTCGGCTTGCGGCAGGAAAGCGCGGACTTCCCAACGGGATTGCCCACCGCGTTTGCGGACGGCGTGGGGGCCGAGGATGCGGAAGGGATCGCCGTGGTATCCGCCCACTACGGCTTCGATTTCTTCTGGAGTCATGCGAGCCTGTTCGTCATGGAATGTTGGGCCAGAGGGTACGGGCCTTGTATTACTGTAGCGCGGCGCGGGGTCGGGAGACAGGGGGCGGAGGCCGGCGGCCGGGTTATGCAAGGTTGGGCTTTTTTGTGCGTGCGGGGCGCGAAACTCTTTTTTGGACGAACGAAACCAATTTTCGATAACACCTGTGGAATCATTGGGTTTGAGGCCATTTTCAGAGGGGTTGGCGGCGGGTGGTGGCAGGCGGCCGCCGGGTGGCGGGGCTCGGCGTTGTCCGAGTCGCGCTTGGCTCGGGTTGGTTGGGGTCTGTACATAAGTTTCGTGTTGGACCGAGGCGGACGCCGTTCGGCGAAGGGGATCTTCCTGCGTTGGTAGGCTATGGCGCGGTAGCGACTGTAGTCGGCCCGTTTCCATAGCCCCCTTTCAAACCGTGCGTGCCGTTTTCCGGCACACGGCTTACCGATGATCTTCTGGGTGTGGCTTGCGCCGGGTAGCGCACAATGCTGCGCAACTTAAACAAACCCATCCCACATAGCTGGGCGCTGGAGAGGAACTGCTTACCTCCTGACAAGCACGATCAAAGTAAGGCTCCTCCCCTCCAGCGCGTTATCTTGCACGCCTTCGTTGGTACTATGAGCCTCTCGGACTCCCTCCCGGCTCCGCGCACTTTCGGCCATCCGGCCTTATGTGCCCGGTCTTTGCCTGACGAGCTGCCGGGGAGGGTCTCTCCTGTTCCGCGTTGCTCTTTCCCGACGTGCCGCCGGGCCCAGAGGGCACCCCGACCCCGAGGAGGTCCAGCATCCGATCCGGTCCTGGGTGCTGTCTGTTGCCTTCGCTGTGACGGGAAAACCTCGGCCCTCCCAAACACCTTTCGGCTGATTCTGTGACGAGGCTTTTGCGTTCACTGATTTGTTGCGGCTCACCGGTTTGCTCCCCTCACTTTCATAGGGCTTTTGACACGGTTGGATTTCTCCCCCCGGGTGGAGTCTGCTTACGGGCGCTCCGGCGCTTACCCGGTCAGGACTTGCACCTGCTAGAACAACGCGTGCTTTCAGGACGCACCCCGATGTGAGGATAGCACGGCGGCGTAGCGGATTCGGCTTACCGACCAGCCTTGGGCGTTTGTTTTCTTGGGGGTAGGGTGGCGCTGGGATGTGTTATCGCTCAGGCAGTCACGGGGCGACCGCGCCACAATTTGAGCTATTGGCTCACCAGGTTGCTCATGAACCGGCGATCTTTGGGCCCCCGCATGGTACACGATGCAGGATTGGTTGGGATGCTCGCCGCAGTCCGAGATCAGCGCGTAGGTCACGCGGCGCGGGACCGACCATGCTGCCTGGCTTTCCCCGTACCTCGTAGGACACATAGGCGGCTGGGCCGTCCCGGAATGGCAGCGGGCCGCCGCCCTCGATCCGGTACGCCGCCGCCTCGCCGGACAACTGCTCGATCGCCGGCAGAACCACACGGTACGGCACCTTATCGTTAAACCAGGCGGCGACGATTTCCGGCGATCCGTAGCGCACCTCCATGGGGAGCCTTCCCTTGACGTGCCGCTTGTGCGTCTTCAGCGCGCCGCAAATTCCGGCATAGCCACGCTCAGCCGCTCGATCCACACGCCGCCGAAGATACGCGCCACCAGCAAAAGGCCGCGGCGGCTTGCGGCGTCAGGAGTCGGAACGCTGGCCGCGCGGCCATGGCCCGTTGGATGAATTCTCGAATTCTGTGGCCCAAGCCAGACGCAGTGGCTTCGGCCGGCTTGTGCCGCACGATGCCTTCGACGCGGCGACGCAGCTCCGGGGAGGGCGTATATAAAGGTCCAGCGGAGCGCACGCCGCTCAGAAAGCGGCGCTGATTTTCAACGGCCGCCTGGCAGCCCGCGCAGGCGCGCAGATGTTCCACGAACTCGCCCAGTTCCTCTTCGCACGGCTTCATAGGTTACCTGCCCCGTTTGCCCAGGCGCGACATCACCGTCCAGGGCGTGCAGATCGTCGCTGGATTTCGCATGCGTAACAGCGTTCTGTTCCTGCTCGCCGTCGATGTCCACGAATTGCGGGCCGCTGTGTGCGTGCCGCACCTGATTCAACCAGATGTTCCGCATGATGGTGTAGAATCAACTCTTCAAGTTGCTCTCCGGCGTCAGTTGGTCGAAGGACCGCACGGCGCGCAAATACGTTTCCTGTACCAGATCTTCCGCTTCGGCTTGGTTTTGAGAGAGGCTCATCGCATATCCGTAGCGACCGGTCAGGTGCGCACGGGCTGCCTGGCCGATAGCGTTGCCCTGTTCAAGCGGGAGCATTTTCCCATCCCCTCAGGCTTCCCAGTACCCGGCCGGCGCATCATTAGTGACGATTGGTACGTACTCTACCACTCTCCGGTGGCCGGCCTCCCTGGTCCGCCTCGCGCGGACCAGGGCATAGGCGCGGAGTGGGCTACGCCGCAGGCTGGGGTTGGTAGCGCGCTACACGAATCGTCTTCTCGCGGCTACGCATGCAGGCGATGTCGTAGGAATTCTGCATTCTCATGAGGGTATCCATATCCACCCCGAATGCCTTCTCGAAGCGCAGCGCCATTTCGCCAGAGAGATCTGCCTTGGCGTTTAAGAGACTGGAAAGGGTTGGGCGGGATACGCGAAGAACCCTGGCTGCCTCGGTCACGGAAAGTCCGTAGGCCTCAATAATCTCAGTCCGCAGAAAGCGGCCAGGATGAACGGGGTTTAGCATCCGCATGGTTTTCTCCTCAATGATAGTCTTCATAATCGATGTCCAATATCTCGTCGTCCTCGATCCGGAAGGTAAGGCGCCAATTGCGAGTGACATGCAGGCTCCAGACTCCCTTCCGATCTCCGGCAAGCGGGTGCGCTTTCCAGAGGGGAAAGGTGCGCAGTTTTTCCGGATCCTGCGTGTCCTGCAGAAAAGTCAGCATAGCCCGGAGCTTGTCCACGGCATCGGGAGGCAGACCCTTCGCGCTGTCCTCCAGGTAGAGCCGTTTCAGACCCTTGTGGACGAAGTTTCTAATTTTCACCGGTTTATACTGTAGCCCGTTGCCTTACGCCTGTCAACCGGGCCCTGGCGCCTTTGGCAGCGGGGGAGCTTCAGTAGTGGTTCCGGTTCTGGGGGGCAACGCATGGGAATACCCGGTTACCGTGGAAGGTTATCGGGGCGATGCCGGCCAGGATAAGGATCCATACGTGAATGCGGTGAGTCCGGGTTACTCGCAACCATGGGCATTCCGAGTGGTGGAGGGGCGCGATTTCGACATGCGCGACACGGCGGGTGTGCATCATGAGGGCTCCCAATTGTGGGGATCGCGTTGGTGGCTTGTGCGGCGGCGTGTGTGCCGGCGTTGCGGGCTACGCGCATCGATCCGACGACGGCACTACGCTACGAGTGAGCGTGGGGGCAGGACCACCCGTTTGGCACGCCCGCGTAGCGTCGGCGGCATAAGCGCTTTCCGCCATCGCGACATCCTTGGCTGCAAGTCTCAGAACTTGGAAGCGTTCGCCGGGCGGATCGAGTTGGTCTGCTCGGCTCGTCGGTGCGTATCTCCGCGGAGAATTCTCAGCAGGCCCATGGGCTGGTGGTTGGTTGCGGTGCGCGATTGTATGATGGTTCAGGAATCTGAAATGTCCCCAAACGCGCTCGACTGCATTACCATCCAGGGATTCAAGAGCATAGCCTCAGTGGAACTGGAACTCGGGCCGATTAACGTGGTGATCGGTCCGAACGGTTCAGGGAAGTCGAATTTTATCGGATTCTTTGCGTTTTTACATGCCATCCGAGAGGGCCGGCTCAGGGAGTATGTGGGGGCAGCCGGCGGCGCTGAGAGGGTGCTTCACTTCGGCTCAAAAACCACGAACGAAGTATTCGTGCATGTCTCCTTCGCCAACAAAACTTGTCAGTACAAACTTGGCCTCCGTCCGAGCGGGGATGACGGCCTCTTCCCGTCGGGCGAGATCGTTTACCCGAGTGATGGCGGCGAAGGGGGCGAGGGTCTTGCGGAATGGCAACTAGGCCGCGAGGCCGGCATTAGCAACGGCCGCTCCGAACGCTTCCCGATGGCTGCCAAGTGCGTGCGCCACTATCTTGGAAGCTGGCGGCCCTACCACCTGCACGACACCAGCGCGTCATCGCCAATGCGCAAGACCGCAAAGGTGGATGACAACGAATTCCTGCGGGCGGACGGGTCGAACCTGGCTTCGTTCCTTTATTTCCTCAGGGAAAAGCACATCGACTCGTACAGTCTGATTCAACGTGCCGTGCAGCGGGTGACGCCATTCTTCGACGATTTCCGGCTGCAACCGCTGCGGCTCAAACCGGACGACATCAAGCTGGAATGGCGTCACAAGAGTTCGGACCAATATTTCGATGCCTCGTCGCTCTCGGACGGCACGCTCCGCTTCATTGCATTGACGACACTGTTCCTTCAGCCCGAGCAGTACCGCCCTTCGGTGATTCTGGTGGATGAGCCCGAGCTAGGGCTGCACCCATTCGCTATCGAGATGCTGGCTTCCTTGATTCGGCAAGCCTCGGTAAATACGCAGGTGATCGTGGCGACGCAGTCGTCTTTGCTGCTGGACCACTTCGCCCCGGAGGACGTTCTGGTTGCGAACCGGGTTGAAGGAGGCACTCAACTCACTCGTTTGAAGTCAGAGCAGTTAGCCGCATGGCTCGAAGACTACAGCCTTGGCCAACTCTGGGAAAAGAACGAATTCGGGGGGAGGCCGGTTCCGGACTGAGCGATGCCGCGCCTGCTTATCCATGTCGAGGGCCAGACGGAAGAGGGCTTCGTCAACGAGGTGCTGCGCGATCACCTGGTGGCGAAGGGCTACCACGCCGTCGAAGCGCGGACGTTGGGCAATGCGCGACTTCGGCAACGACGCGGCGGAATTCGCGCGTGGTCCGCGGTCAAGATGGACATCGCTCGGCACCTCAAGCAGGACCCGGGCTGTGTTGCGACCACCCTAGTCGATTACTACGGTCTGCCGCAGGCGGAAGGCAGGGCGTGGCCTGGGCGCGCAAAGGCCGCGACTTTGCCGGCGGCAGAGAAGGCGCGGTGCGTGGAGGACGCTGTCCTGGCCGATCTGACCGCCGCGATGGGCAGCCGGTTCGACGCCAGGCGATTCATCCCGTTCGTGGTGATGCATGAATTCGAAGGGCTGCTGTTCAGCGACTGTGCCGCCTTCAGCCGCGGCATTGGCCGGCCCGATTTGGAGTCCGGTTTTCAGGAGATCCGGGACCAGTTCTCCACGCCGGAAGACATCGACGATTCGCCGGTTACAGCGCCCTCGAAGCGTGTGGAGGCTCTTGTGCCTGGGTACGAGAAGCCGCTGCTTGGAGCGCTCGCCATACTGGAAATCGGGCTGGCCCGTATCCGGGCCGAGTGTCCCCATTTCCATGGCTGGCTGACACGGCTTGAGGCCCGCTAATGGCGCCACTCGGGTTAGTCATGGAACAACTCGCCACCAGGGAAAACTTCGATGAGCGCGCCGACCTGGCGGCGAACCCCGATGTCGCGGCGGCCGTACAACGCGGCGATTTGGCATCTGGGCGCAGGCACTTTCAAGTGTACAGCTATAAAGAAGGGCGCCGGCTGCGCATGTCCGCCGGCGGGTCTTTCGCAGCCGCAAAGAAGAACAAGCTCGCGCGCGTGCGGCCGTTGCTGCGCAGCGATATGCCATACGCCGACGGCCACGGCTGCCTGGACTTTCTGACGCCCGAGCTTCGCGAGCGGTTCGCGATTATCGACAGCGAGGCGGTCTCGGTCAATGAGTATGACGGCTACGCCCTGGCGCTCATCGAAAAGCACCGCGATGGATTGATCCTCGACTGCGGCGCCGGGCAGCGTCCGGTCTATTACCAGAACGTGGCGACAACTCATTCGACGCAGTGCTTTCGCTCGCGGTGCTCGAGCACGTCAAAGATCCGTTCGCTTGCGCTCGAGAAATCGTCCGCGTCCTGAAGCCTGGCGGCGACCTGATGTGCTGCGTCCCATTTCTGCAACCGATGGACGGCTATCCGAACCACTACTACAACATGACGGAGCAGGGTCTTAAGAATCTGTTCCCGCAAGTCCAGGTCGACCGGCATGAAGTGTATGGCAGCGTGCTCCCGATCTGGTCGTTGACCTGGATCGTCAGGAGCTGGGCGGAGGGGTTGACAGGGCGTGCCAAGCAGGAATTCCTGGATCTTAAGGTGTCGGAGCTTTTGGATTCGGGCGACAAGTACCTGGGCCGCTCCTTTGTAACGGAACTATCGTCAAAGAAGAATTTTGAGTTGGCGAGTGCGACCGTCCTGTTCGGCCACAAAGCGGATCAGCCTGCGGCGGGCGATTCCAAGAGTTAGAAAGCCGGGAACTCTAGGGCACCCGGGAGGTGGCGCAGACGATCGTAGTTTGTCGTCTGCGCACCGTGCTCGAACTCGGCAGGCCACAAAAAACGATGGCCTGCCCCACAGCTAACTAACGAATCTGCTGTACAGTTATTTCTTGGACACTGCTCTAGGCCGCGCTGGCGCACTCAGCATCGCTCTCTACGGCAAACGTCCGGATCAACTTGCGCTGATAGGTCATTTGCAGGGCGCGTGTAGCCACGTCCCAGGCGGTCAGGCTTCCTAACGGCGTACACTTCGCCGCGAATTGGCGCAAGACATCGTCCACCGTCGAATTGCCGTCGCATAACTCGAGGAACTCGGCGGTGAGCGGCGATATGGCGATCACCTCGATTTCGTCCTCGGAAACCCGGCGGGTGGCCGTGATCGCCGGGCGGTGGATCGACTCGTCCGGCGGTTGGCGCTCGCGAAGCAATTCCACGACGCGGGTTGCGTCGGAATCGAGGTGCAGGACGTAGACATGCGGATTCAGTCCCAGCCGCATATCGCTCTCGAGAACTTTCAGAGTGGCCGGAGGAGCCTCGCCGGTTTCCTCGCGCAGGACTCGCAGGAGGGCTTCCTCGAACTCCAGGAGAACGGCTTCGAACTCGCCGCGCGCCTGCTCCGGGCGGCTGCGCAGAAACCGGACGAAATCGCGGTCGAAATCCCACGTCGCGTAGTACCGGCGCATTTCGCAGCCGCGCCGGTGCGCAACCAGGTCCCTGCTCCAGGCGCGCCATTCGTCAAAGAGGGTCAACAAGTCTCCGCAGCGATCCTGCCAGGCCACCAGCATCCAGCGAAAACGGCAGGTCGTGCGGAGGATGAATTCGCGGAGTTCCTGCAAGTAGCGCCGGTCCAGATGCGGGGTCGGAATGGCGTAGAAATTCGGGAAGACCTCAGGATAAGCGCTAATCAACTGGCGCTCCGCGTCGCCTTGCACCCAGCCGGAATGGGACATATCCGTGTAGATATCCTCGAGCACCAGCCGGTCGCGGTATTTCGACTCCAGCGGCGTCCCCGCCAGCGGCGCCAGCAGATGGAGCTGGGTGACCGTCTCCGGTTCGCGCAGGGCTTCGGCAAGGAATCCGACAGTGGCCCTGACGTCGTCTATGGTTTCCTCCGGAAAGCCCATGATCGTGGAAACGGTGGTGCGCATCCCATGGCGCGTGGTGAGTACGGTGTTGGTGCGAGCCTCGTCCAGATCGAGGCGTTTATCGATGATCTTCTGTATCCGCGGCGATCCGGACTCGATGCCGAAAAAGATGGAGCAGCAACCGGCGCGCGCCATGAGATCGATCAACTCCGGATCCACGCAGTCGGTGCGGGCGCTGCAACCCCAGCGATAACCGCGGCCGCTCTCGATCATGGCCTCGCAGAATGCCACTACGCGGCGGCGGTCGACGGTGAACATGTCGTGCATCAGGTCGAAATACTCGGGCGCATAGCGGGCTGCCAGGATATCCATCTGTTCGATCAATTTGGCGGGAGACTTCAGGCGGAAACTGCGGCGGAAGAAATCGTTGGTGGAGCAGAAGGTGCAGCCGAACGGGCATCCTCTTCCCAGTTCCAGCGGCAGGCCGCGGGTGGGACAGACCCCCGGATAGAGGTGAAAAGCCGGGAGCGGCAGGGAATCCAGATCGGCGGGCATGGGCGCGTCGGGATTGCGGCGGGCCTCTCCGGCGCTGCGATACGTGATCCCGGGCACTGTCTCCGGCGAAAGGCCGCCGGCCAGCCGCATGGCAAACTCCGGGAGGCTGCGATCCGCCTCGCCGCGCAGGATGAAATCCACGAACGGAAAATGCCGCAGGGTGGGCAGATCCACCACGGAAGCCTGCGGGCCGCCGAAGAGAGTCACGGCATGCGGGCGCAGTTCTTTCAAGCGCTGGGCGGTCTGGAGGGTAACGGGGTAGCTGTTGCAGATGGTCGAAAAGCCGAACAAATCCGCATCCAGCGACGCCAGCCGCTCGGCGGCATAGTGGCTAAAGGAAGACTGGCGCCGGCGCGCGCAGTGAATGTACTCGACGTACCACGCATTGGAATCGACAATGAGCGGCACAATCCCGATTTCTTCCAGGACTGCCGCGAGCGCCAAGACGCCGAGCGGTACGTCGGCGGACGTCTCGCGAACGCCCTCGTTCTCGAACTGTACCGGATCTTCGAAATCCGTAGCGGTTGGTATGCTGACCAGGCAAACCTTCAGAGAAGCCTGGGTCATTTCCGCGGGGCGCGGGGCGCGTTGGGCTTTTCGCAGATCACATTGTCCTTAAGGCTCAGACGCAGAGCGCTTACCGCCATTTTCAAGGTCTTGGAGATGAGGTCCGCCTCTTCCGGTGTCAGGTCCCGTTGGAGTTGGAAGCTGATTCCGTATTTCTTGCCTTCCTTGCAGGGATCGTCAGTTGCCATATGGCGCGACTCCTTTCGTTCTAGCAACTGTACCGCAAAACGGGCAGTCCGGGTAAGTTTATTTGTGGTGTGCGACAGAAAAGAGCCGCGCTCGCACTTGATGGCGGTGGTATTCAACCGCCGCGCAGGCTGCCAGCCGGCCCCACATGTTTATTTGGCTGGCAGCGAGCTCATCCAGATGGAGGCCGAGTTTTCGGCGAGATTGAGAAAGATACGATTGGAAGTTACGGCGAAACTCCTTACAGGCTGTGAGACGCTCATCGACGACAGCCGGGAGTTGTGCAAATGCTGTATCGGCCGGAGCGGCCCGGCCGGAGCTCCGATGACGGGGTTAAACGCCCGGCTCCAGATACAGCGGTAGCCGTCCGCGTTCGAATAGAAATACAGGCTCTTGCCGTTAGACGACCAGTGCGGTTTGTCGGACCAACCCTTGCGTGGATCCACTTGCCGCCAGCCGCCGGCCTGGCCAAAGGGCGCGACATAGATGATGCGTTCCTGGCCAGGAGCGCGGGCGGAGAAGGCGATCCATTGCTCATCCGGGGAGCATTCGGCCTCGTCCAGCAGCAGTCCTTGTTTGGATAGCACGGTGGTGGCCGCGCCAGTCGAAAGGTCAATGCGCTGGATCTGGCCGCCCGTGGAGACTAAGACTGCCTTCCCGTCCGGCAGCCAGGCGCTTAGGTAGCCACATCCCGGACAGAGGCGGCGGGTTTCCCGCGTGCGCCGATCCATGACGTAGACGGAAATACCCTGGCTCTCCAGGACACTGTAGGCGATCCTGTCTCCCGGAGCGCTCAGCAGGGGATTCGATTTGGTGCCAGGCGTGTCGGTCATGGGGGTCTCTTTTCCGGACTGGAGATTGCGAAGCCAGACCTGGCGCACGCCCGTTTCCGAAGAAGTCCGGGTGAAAGCCAGCCACTGCTGGTCGTGAGAAACGTTGGGGAACGCGTCGAAGTCGGCGGTATCGGTGACGCGCGCGAGATTTCGCTCAGACGGGGGTCCTCCAATCGCCAGGGACCAGATACGCAGACTGCCGCGCTGATCCTGGAAGACGAGTGTTCCGTTGGAGGCAATCCAGGGAGCGGTTTCAAACCCGGTGCCGAAGGTCAGACGCCGCGCTTCGCCGGGCCGCGCCAGGTGCCCGGGTTGCAGATGCGCCCGCCAAAGGTTGACATTAGCTTTTTGGGCGGCGGAGAAAACCAGGGAGTCGCCGTACCAACAAGCCGCGTAGGCGTGCACTTCCAGGCCCTGAGCGCGAAACCGTTTCAGCGCGCCGGTATTCACGGGGTTAGACCCATCGAGCGAAGCAGCCCACCATTCGGCGTCTTCGTCCGGCGGAAGATTGGGGTCGGGGGAGGCCTGCAGCAGAAGGTGCTGCGAATCCGGCGCCCACACGGGATAGCGCGCATCGGCAAGCTGCGGGCAGAGCTGCCGGGGCGTGCCGCCGGACGCCGGCATGACATAGCTCCTGGCAGACGGCTGGCGCGCATGGACTTCGCCGATCCAGTACGCCAGGTACTTGCCGTCGGGCGAGAATCGCGGGTCCTGTCCCCGCGGCGCCAGCAGGCGCGGCTCGCCGCCAAATGCCGAGACGGCGTAGATTCCACCTCCATCCTTCTCCGAGCGGAAAGCGATTTGACTGCCATCCGGAGAAAAGGCCGGGTTGGATTCGTCGTAGGGACTATGAGTCAGTTGCAGAGAGGCGCCGTCCGGCATCTGCCGGATCCAGATGTCCATTTTCCCCGTATGCGCCTGATCGGACGCGTAGGCCAGCAGTTTCCCGTCGCCGGAAAGAGTCGGATCTCCACTGAGGGTATCGTCGCTGGTTACGCGCACGAGTTGGAGCGGCCCCGGGTTATCGGACCCGCTGCGCATTCTGAGCCAGTAGAATGCGGCCGCCAGCAGGACCACGATAGCCGCTACGGACCAGACCAGCCGTGAGGACCGCCGCGACGACCAGGGCTTGCTTTCGACCACCTGCTCCAGTGCGAGCGCCATGGCGCCCGCGGACCGGAAGCGTTTTGCCGGATCGGGATCGGTCGCCTTTTCGACCACGGCGATGAATGCTTCCGGCAGATCCGGGCGGGCATCCAGCAGGTGATTGCGGCGTCCGGCCGCGTGCGCTTGCTGAAACTCGGCGGCGTTGGCTGCCGAGACCGGGTATGCGAGCGTTACCAGATGATAGAGAAGCACGCCGGCGGCATAAAGATCGGTTGACGGTGAGGCGGGCGCTCCCCGAAACAATTCCGGCGCCATATAGGGCAGGGTGCCGGCGGCTTCCCCGCTGGCGTTGTCCGGATCGATTTCCTGCCCCAGCCCGAAATCCACGAGAACGATGCGGCCATCCGCCTGCCGCATCACATTGCCGGCCTTGATATCGCGGTGTACCAGGCCCTTGCCATGCACAAACGCCAGCCCGCGACACACTTGCAGGCACATCAAAGAGGCGTGCGCCGGATCAAGCCGGCCCCTTTCCCTGGCAAACGTTTCCAGCGTCTGACCCTGAATCAACTCTAACGAGAGCGCCGCGCCGTCCGCGTTTTCTTCATAGCCATGCACGGCGACGAGGTTAGGGTGCTGCAGTTTGGCGAGTGTTTTGCCTTCCCGAATGGCTTCGGGGCCATCCAGAATCTTCAGGGCAACATCGCGATCCAGCCGGTCGCGCGCGTGATAGACATCGCCGAACGCGCCGTGGCCGAGTTTCTCCACGATCTGAAATTGTCCCCACCGGTCTCCCGGCTCCAGCGCTTTGGGGCGGGATGGCGAAGGCGTCAGCGGGGCTGTTTGGTCCGCAATTCTCCAGCGTGAACTCAACCACGCGATGGTTTCGATCAGGGACCGTTTGGACACTGCGGCGAATCGATTATACCGGCGGTGTATGCGCTAGCGCAAGCAGTTGCCCGACAGGGATGCACGACGAGTAAGTGGATACCCCCGCGATTCATCAATGCTCACGCACGCGTGGGGCCGACCTCCAGGAGCCGCTGTTTCGCGCAACGGAATCGGCCATATCGCAGTACGAGCAGGCCGACGTGGACGTCGGCCGCAGGACTGGAGTCCCGCCCCACGAAAGCAAACAACGATCGTCTGCGCCACGAATCGACGATTACTTCGACGCGTTGGAAAGCAGCGCGGCGCGCGCGATTTCGGCGGCGAGCCCGGAGATCGTAGGCACTTCGAAGAGTTGGCGCGGAGTGAGCGTCACACCGAAGGCCTGGCGCACACGGTCGATCACCAGCGCACCCAGGATAGGGTTGCCTCCGGCGTGAAAGACGTTGTGGTCGTTGGAGGCGCCCTCGACTTGCAGCAGCGACGCCATGATGTGGGCCAGCCGCGCCTCCACTGCTGCGCCGGCGAGCGAATCGAGTTCCCGCGGCGGCGCAGGCAGCGCGGCGCGATCCACTTTGCCATGGGGCGTGAGCGGCAACTCGGCCAGGGTCACGATGGCGGATGGCAGCATGTATTCCGGCAGGCGCTCGCGCAGCCAACTCAGGAGCGCGGCTGGGGATGGGTCGGCGTCCGCCGCGGGCACCACGTAGGCCACCAAACTCCGGCCGGCGGCAGCATCTTCGCGGGCGATCGCTACGCTGTTTTCGACTGCCGGATGCGCGCTGAGCGCGCTTTCGATTTCGGCGGGCTCCACGCGGAAGCCGCGGATCGAGATCTGATCGTCCATGCGGCCGATGAATTCGATTTGGCCGTCGGAGTAACGGCGCACCAGGTCTCCGGTCCGGTACAGCCGCGCTTGGGGGTCGGAGGAGGAAGGGTCGGGGACGAATTTACGCGCGGTCAACGCGGGCTGGTTCACATAGCCGCGCGCGAGGCCCGCCCCGCCGAGGCAGAGTTCGCCGGCTTGACCGTTGCGCACCGGTTGCATGGACTCGTCGAGAACCGCGACATGCACGTTATCGATGGGACGTCCGATAGGCGGACGCTCCAGGGGGTTCGATTGCGGCGGCACAGGTCCGGAAGTTGCTACCACGGCAGCCTCGGTCGGGCCGTAGTTGTTGACCAGCGTGAAGGGCAGGCCGGCGGGCGGATAATGCCGCAGGACGTCGCCGCCCGTCAGCAGCGTGCGCAGGGCGGTGTTGCCGGGCCATTCGAGCGCGATCAACTGTTCGGCGAGGGCCGTAGGCGCGAAGGCGATGGTGATGTATTCGTCGACCAGCCAGTCGCGCAGGGGCCGGGCCGCGCGTCTGACGGCGGCGTCCGGAAAGTGCAGATTGGCGCCGGCGGTGAGATAGGGCCAGATCTCCCAGACGGCGGCGTCGAAGCTGGGCGCGGCAATCTGGCTGGCGTTATCGGCCGCGGTCACATGGAAGGTGCGCTGGTGCCAGCGGACCAGGTTCAACAGGCTGGCGTGGGTGATCTCGACTCCGAGGGGACGGCCCGTGGACCCCGACGTATAGCCGATATACGCCAGGTTGTTTGGCCCGGGCGCGGGGAGTGGATCCATGGGCTTGCTGAACAAGAGCGGAGCCTCATCCAGCGGGATTACTTTCCAACTGCCCTTGGGCAGGCGGCCGGCGAGGCCGCGCTCGGCCAGGACGAACGGCGCCTGCACGTCGCGCAACACGAATTCGAGGCGTTCGGCGGGATCGTCCGGATCGAGCGGGACGTAGCCGGCGCCGGCTTTCAGAACCGAAAGTGCGGCCAAGACGCCGGCAGGCGTGCGCTTGGCAAAGACAGCGATGGGAACGTCGGGGCCCGCGCCCAGCAATTGCAGCCCTTGGGCCAGGCCCGCGGAGCGCTCGTTGAGTTGGCCGTAGCTCAAACGGAAGGAACTGGCGGCCAGCGCCAGGGCTTCACGCGGCTGCGCGGCGATCATGCCGGCGATCGAGGAATCTTGCGAGTCCGAGGTGCGCGCTTCAGTCAGCATATTTGGTCCGTTGCTCAGGATTCTAGCATCGCCGGCATAGGGCAGACGAGGCTGAGCGGGTCTAGCGGCGGTACCAGGGGGTCTAAGGGACCGCTTGCTTCGGCGCGCTGGGTGCGCGACACAAAAGTGGAGATCCCCGCAACTCGGCTTGCGCCGACGGATTGCAGCACCCTCAGTTTAGAACGGGCCATACGGAAGTTGGTTTTAGGCTGTCGATAGTGTATCGAGCGCCCCTTAGACAGTCGGCAGAGGTTTAGTTTAGCCGTATTTACCTCGTTTCGCGCATGTAAGAAAGAGCGGCGAAAACGTCGCTCTCCGGGACGAGATTCCATTTGAAGAGTTAAAGAAGCATCACCATGACGAAACGAAACAGTTTTTTTCCGCTCGGCGGGACGATCGCGCTTGGCGCGATGCTGGCCCTGGCCGGATCGGCCCATGCGCAAACCGACATCTTGAGCGCAACGGCCAGTTCCAATCTCACCTCCATCACGATCAAAGGCACGGGGCTACTGCCACCCACCGGGAAGCCGACGGTCTCTTTGGGGAGCTATGCACTCGCCGTTGGCAGCAATTTCACCAACGTTCAAATCGTTGCGGCCTTGCCTGCAAGTTTGAAGGCCGGCACCTACAACCTCGAGGTGAGCGCGAATGGCGTGGCGAACTTCGACGTGACGATCGGATCGGAGGGTCCGGCAGGTCCGGCAGGTCCGGCTGGCCCCGCGGGTCCGCAGGGTGCTCCAGGAACTTCGATGAGTTTGCCATTCCTCGGTAGCATAGCTTCCCCCGAGGGCGCTGTCTTCACCATCGTCAACACGGCAGGGGCGGGAGTGGACGTCCTCGGCGGCGTTACAGGAGGGGTTGGGCAGGCAGCGATAGGCACGTTGGGCGGAGGCGGATCAGGCGCGACTACCGGCGGCCCAGGCTTCTTTGGCACCGGCGGTACTGGCAGCAGTCAAGGCGGCGACGGCATCGACGCATTCGGAGGCGGAGTGTCTGGCGCGGCGGAAGGCGTCGGCGGCTATGGCGTCTTCGCAACTGGAGGAGCCGGCGGGCCTGCGCAACTCGGCGGCGTCGCCATTTATGCCTATGGGGGGTGGGGCGACCGCGGCGCCGATGGAATCGACGTGTGGGGAGGTGACGCCATCAGTAGCTGCTACACCAACTGCTACGCGGGTGCGGGTGGGACTTTCACTGGCGGCTCCGGGCCGACCTCTGGGGACGGGATTGCCGCTTTCGCAGGCGGCAACGGCGCATCCGGAATCTATGCACAAGGTTCAGGCGGCGCTACTGGCGGCCAGAATGCCGGCGAATTCTCCGGAGACGTAGTCGTCTACGGAAATCTCTCGAAGGCCGGCGGCTCTTTCAAGATCGATCACCCATTGGACCCGGCCAACAAGTACCTCTACCACTCCTTTGTGGAATCGCCGGACATGATGAACGTGTACAACGGCAATGTGACCACCGACGGCTCCGGCCGTGCCATCGTGACACTGCCCGACTGGTTCCAGGCGCTCAACAGCGATTTCCGCTATCAGCTCACCACCATAGGCCAGCCGGCCCATGCCTGGGTGGCCTCCAAAGTCAACCAAAACGCGTTCGCCATCCGGACGGACAAACCGAACGTGGAAGTTTCCTGGCAGGTGACCGGCATCCGTCAGGACGCCTGGGCCAACGCGCATCGCATTCCAGTGGAAGTGGAGAAGGACAAGGCCGACCAGGGTCGCTATCTTCACCCCGAGTTGTTCGAGCATGCGGGTGAGCCGAGCATTGTGGAGACGCACCATCCCCGTCCGAAGAAGCGCCAGCAGCAGTAGAGAGCAGGGTCGTTGCGCCGTGCTCGAACAAGAGAAACGCTCCGGAGTACTGAAGAAGTTGCCTGCTAACAGGCCCGGAGCAGGCAAAAATGAGGCGGAATCCTGATGCAGGCGCTGGCGACGCTGGTGGGGCCCGACGGGCACGCCAGAGCGAAGAGGTCGCCAAGAAGCGGTTGGGCGTCGAGCATTGGGTACACGACGTGGTTTATAGCCGCAACGGCATCGACCCGATCATGTGGCCGCGGCTGGCCGGGTCGTGGCCGAGTTCCGCGCAAAGTTCGTCGATTACTGGAAGGCGCTGGGATCCCGGATCGGCGAGCCGGTTGCGCCCATCCCGGTTCCCGAGGTTCTGTCCGGCATCGAGACACGCGCGGTCCGGGTGCGCCCGGCCATGGTTGGCCGCGTGGATCCCGTCGACATGAATATCGTGTATCAGGTTCTGCCGGAGGCGCCCGGCGGGCGCTTCGATCTGATCGTGGGCACCAACATCTTCCTCTACTACGGAGCCTTCGAACAATCGCTGGCAAGAAGCAACATCGCGGCCATGCTGAGCGCGGGTGGATACCTGTTGTCCAACGACAAACTGGCGGAGGGGGCGGCGTCCGGACTGGAACTGGTGATGACGACGGACATTCCGATGACGGAGGCGCCGGTCATGACGGATTCCATCTTCTGCTGCCAGCACCGGCACTGAATTCTCTGGGGGCTAAAAGCAATACTGTTCACTTTGGCGGGGCAGACCATAGCACTTCGTGGTCTGCCGCCTTCGGGGAGCGCTGGCAGACGACATAAAACGATCGTCTGCCCCACCGAACATGGGACGGTGATTTGCACTGAATCTGGTACGCGTAGTACTAACACTCAGTGGGGACAATGCCCCGCACAACTTGGGTGATATCCCTCAGATTTGCGATGAAGTTGATCCAGCAGGGCCGTTTGCTTAATCTTGCCACGCCTGGCTGTTGCGTTTCGCAACACTCCCAGGCACGATGTGCGGTGCCAAATTGGGCGGCCTTAGACCCCCCAAACGGGTGGTGGAAGCGCACGTTAACACAGGGTTGCGGCGGCGGGCAATGGAATCCGCCACGCCCGGGGCCAAAATAAGGTTAGCCGGTGGCGGGCCACGGTATCGGCTAAAAGGATTGGTTTACCTTAATCTATTTTTGTGGCCTATCAAGTGCACTAGACCCGGTCTAATTACCTTTTTTGCTGCTCCTGGGTGCCGGAACTGAAGCCGGTCTGGGATGGGGTCTATGAGTCTGGGTTCACGGAAGTCCGGGAGGAAGCCTCGCGCTGCGCGGGCGATGGGCTACCGGTACGCCGTGAGGGGACTTGCTCAGACCCGATCCGGCCGATCCGCCAGCGCCATCGCCCTACAAGGAGTCATTTCTTTACTAGTGGTGCTGGCTGCGGCCAATTCCTCTCAGGCAAAAACGCACCCGGTTCCGCTGGAGCCCAACACCGACGCCGCCAAGTGCATCACCTGCCACGAAGACAAGACCAAGGGCAAAGCGGTACACTCGGCCATCGCCACGGGATGTTTGAGCTGCCACGAACTGCGTGTAAGCAAAGACGTTACCCGCATCAAGCTGACCGCCGTCACACCCGTCAAGCTGTGCCTCGGGTGCCACGCCGATAAGGACGCCAGCCAGGCGAAAGGTCACGTCCACAGCCCGGCGGTGCGCGACTGCCTCAAGTGCCACGATCCGCATGTCTCCGGTTTCAAGAACCAATTGCTAAAGGCGACCGACGGCGCCACCAAGGACACCAATCTTTGCCTGCAGTGCCACACTCAGGGGCTGAATGTCCCGGCTGGGGGCAGCCGCCACGCCGCGCTCGATGGCGGCTGCGAAACCTGCCACGTCACCCACAAGACGGGCGCTTCGGCGGACGCCGAGTTCCGCTATCACCTGACCAAGGCCAGCCCCGCGCTCTGCACGGAATGCCACGATCCCAAGGACGCGCAGATCGTCAAAGCCCACCAGGGCCAGCCGATCGAGAAGGCGGACTGCCTCACCTGCCACGATCCGCATCAGTCGGCCACACCCAAGCTGATGCGGGCGTTCCTGCATAGTCCCTTTGAGTCGAAATCGTGCGACACCTGCCATAAGCCGGCCAAGGACGGCAAGGTGGTGCTCACCGCCCCCAGCGTGAAGGAATTGTGCGTGACCTGCCACGAGGAGCAGGCGAAAAAGATCGCGAGCGCCAAGGTGCAGCATCCCGGCGCGCAAGGCGATTGCACGGATTGTCATAGCCCGCACGCGGGCAACACGCCGGGCTTCCTTCGTCCCGATCCGGTGACGGCCTGCCTCGCCTGCCACAGCGATCAGGCCGAGTTGCAGAAGAAAGGGCATGTGCATCAGCCGGCGTATGAGCAGGGCTGCGCGGCCTGCCACGAGCCGCATGGCGGAGAAAACGCAAAACTGCTGCGCACGGCGAATGTGAACCAGTTGTGCCTGGAGTGCCACGGTCCGGAAAGCGAGCCGAAGAAGCTGGAGAAGGAACATCTGGTCACCATCTTCGACGGTAAGGTGAGACTGCCTGAGGATTACTTCCGCAAGGTGACGGTCCTGCCGCTGAAGTACGGGCTAGGGCACCCGACCGAGCAGCACCCGGTTGGCGATGTGACGAACCTGCAGACGAAAGCGATCACTCCCATGAACTGCCTGAGCTGCCATCAGCCGCATGCTTCAGCCAAACCGGACCTGCTGGCCAAGGACCAAGCCAACAACATGGACTTCTGCAGGACCTGCCACGCGAATGCGCTGAACCTGACCGACATCCGGCGCGGGGGGGCAGTGAAATGACCAAGCTGGCGAAAATCGTCACGGGGCTGATGGCGGCGCTGCTCCTGGTGTGCGCCGCGCCGGCCCAAATTGCCCCTAAGAAGAAGACGACCGCGGACACGGCCAAGCCGGGGGACCAGCGGACCAGAGCCTATTTCGATATCGGCAAGATCGTGTGGCCCAACCCGCCGGCCGTCGCGCGCATCAAGTTCGTGGATCTGTTCACCGGCGAGAAGGTGGATCCCAATCTGTTTTCCAAGCAGAACCGGAAGAAAAGGCAGAAATGGATGGATCGCCTGGCTGGAGCGCAGAACACCAACGAGATTGACCTCAGCAAGCTTCCGTTCCAGTTGATTCGCACCTACGGCGTGGCCTTTGATTCGAAGGGCAGGATTTACGCCGCGGACCAGGGCGTGGCAGCCGTCTTCGTCTTCGACCCGAAGACGAAAGAAGTGGAAATGATCCGCAACGGCAAAGAGGCCAACCTTGGCTTGATCATGGGCCTGGCGATTGACGACGACGACCGCGTTTTCGTTTCCGACGTTAAGTTGCATCGCGTGTTGGTGCTCAACGCCAAGCGCGAGCAAGTGGCTTCCATCGGGATGGACGAGCTGGTGAATCCAGGCGGCATTGCCATCGACAAGGAAAACCGGCTTCTGTACGTGGTGGACACGGGAAACGACACCGTGGTGGTCTACGACGCGGACAGCTTCAAGAAATTGCGCAACATTGGAAAGCCAGGCCGAAAGCATACGGCGAACGATCCCGGCACATTCTCGCTTCCCACGAATGTCGCGGTAGATAGCGAGGGCGATGTATACGTGACCGACACCTTCAACAATCGCGTTGAAATCTTCGATGCGGATGGAGAGTTCATCAGCCAGTTCGGGAAGAACGGCGACGGCCCCGGGCAGTTCGAGCGTCCCAAGGGGATTGCGGTGGACTGCGACCGGCACATTTGGGTAGTGGACGCCGCCCAGGACCGGGTAAAGGTCTTCGACCGCGAGGGCCGCCTGCTGATTTACTTCGGCGAGCACGGCGAGTATCCCGGCCGCTTTATGGGCGCGTATGGTATCGCCATTGACAAAGAGAATCGAGTGGTCGTCTCAGAGACGTTTCCGGGCCGCGTGCAGATGTTCCGGTATGTGACCGACGCCGAGGCCGAAGCGGAGAAGACCAAGCCGGCAGCGGGGGAGCAGAAGAGTGCCACCGCGAAATAGCCCCGACAAGTTTTGGCTGCGACTGCTATGCCAGCCAAGCGGACCAGGCGAGAGCAGGTCCGTGCATGCAAATGTACCTAAGGACTTAGGAGACATCGATCAATGAAGAAGTTAACGTTAATCATATTCCTTGCCATCCTCACGATCAGCGTGGCGATGGCAGGAGCTATTCCGCAAGCACCACAGAGTCCTAACGATATCCTGGGCGCCCACCTCCTCTACGGCCGTGGGTGTATCGGGTGCCACGCCCCGCACAGCGGGTCGGCAGGCAACGGCGTGAGGAACGGTGACGCTACCAACGGCAACTATGCTTTGTGGGGCCAGGATCTGACTCCGCTGTATGGCAAAACCATCACCTTTGGCGATGCCGGCGCGTACAGCGTTACCCTCCCCGCGGCAGGAACCATTACCAGCGCGCACGACGCGAATACCATCATTCTTTTCTGCCTGAGCTGCCACGATGGCAATCTGGCGAAGGTCGGCATGATGAAGGGTGTCACAGTGGAGACTCTTCCGGTCGTCGGCGGCACTGCTCCGACGCTGCTTGGCGCCGACGGCAGCACTGCCGGCAACTACAACAACGACCACCCGGTAGGCGCGCAGGCGATCGTCACGTGCGGCGGCCAGTACAACTGGGACTGCAACGGCGGCAATACGGTCGCTCTCACCATGAACGGCCCGAACTCCACTATATTCGCGAACACGAACTACGGCTTCGCAGTCAGCTTCGGCACGTTTGGTACCGCGGTGACGGCGGTTACTTGCACGAGCTGCCACAACCAACACAGCCAAAACATTTACTCCGGCACGATGGGTGGCACGAAGGGCTTCTATCAGACTGCGTTCTTCCTGCGCGGTTACTACAACCCGTCGACGGGTGGCAACAATGCGGCGCAATTCTGCCGGCAGTGCCACGGCGGCGAGGCGAACGAGATGAACGGCCAATTCAGCGTTCCCACCACCTAGACTGTTGTCCTTCACTGGCGGGGGCGGAACTCCCCCGCCAGATCTTTATCTTTGCAGGAGAAACAATGAAACACTCCATCTCCGTCTGCGCTCTGCTGCTCGCCTCGGGTGCGGTTCTGCCAGGCTCCGACATGCCGTCCGCCCCCGAGCCAAAGCCCGCCGGACGGCCGGTGGCCCGGGTGAACGGCGCCGTGCTGACCGACCGCGATCTGCTGCGCGAGATGTACGCGATCTTCCCCTACGCCCGGCAGCACAACGGCGGATTCCCCAAAGCGATGGAACCGGACATTCGCAAGGGCGCCATGAAGATGATCGAGTTCGAGGAATTGGTGTACCAGGAGGCGTTGCGCCGAAAAATGACGGTGGCGCCGGAGCGGATGAATCGCGCGCTGGCAGACTTCCGCAAACAGTTCAACCCGGATCAGTATCAACAGTTGCTGGGCTCGGAGTTTGGCGGCTCGGCCGAGGTGCTGCGCAACAGGGTCCGGCGCTCGCTGCTCATCGAGCAAATGTTGAGCGCCGAGGTGTCCGCCAGGGCCGCGATTTCAGTGGTCGAGGCCAAAGTTTACTACGACAAGAATCCGGATCGATTCCGCATCCCGGAATCCTTCGCGTTGCAGACGATTTCCATTGTGCCGCCCCAGAATGCCACGCCGGCGCAGTTGCAAGAAGCGAGGAAACGGGCTGACGACGCGCTGCGGCGCGCCCAGGCTACCAAGAACTACGACGAGTTTGGCGTGCTGGCGGAGAAGATCTCCGAAGACGACTTCCGCGTGATGATGGGCGACCACAAGGTGGTGGACCGGGCCAAGCTGCCCCCTCCGGTGGTGGATGCGGCGCTGGCCCTCAAGCCCGGCCAGATGAGCGGCTTGATCCACTTTGACCAGATCTACACCATCGTGCGGCTGAATGCGCACATCGCGCCCGGCTTGCAGAAGTTCGACGCCGTCAAGGATGCGCTGCGCAAGGAGTTGGAGAAGAAGAAGACCGAGCAACTGCGCTCCGGATTGGACAAGAAGCTGCGCGCCAATGCGAAGGTGGAAGAGCTTTAAGAGCCTGAGGATTCGTGCCAGGAATTCGGCCACAAATCGGGCGCGCACAGCTACTGAGTCACACGGAATATAGCGGCGGGACTGAGAGTCCCGCGCAGGCTAACAGCCTGCCCCACCAAGGCAGGCACGGCTTGGCCGTGTTCCTGGCTTTGGCTACTGCGGTGCTGGCAACGGCGGGGCGCGCACCGGCGCAGGTTCAGGCAGGCGACCTCAACATGAACCTGAGCGGCACCGTTGCCGGCGGCTACGCGGCGGACTATGGAAATCTCACGCCTTCCGACCACACCTTCAATGCCGCCGGCGACGCCACTCTATCCGGCTTCTTTTACGACCCTAATTTCCTGTCGTTCAAAATCCAGCCTTTCTACAACGAGTCGCGGGCGAATTCGGATTTCCAGTCGATTACCTCGGCGAGCGGAGTGACGGCTAGCTCGTCCATCTTCGGCGGCAGCCAATTTCCGGGTTCGATCAGTTTTTCCCAGATCTTCAACGGCACGGGGAATTTCGGGGTTCCGGATGTGGCCAACTATACCAGTCACGGAGACTCCCGGACCTTCAGCGTGGGTTGGAGCGAACTGGTCCCGCGTCTTCCCACGCTCTCGGTCGGTTATCAGCAGGGATCCAATCAGTACTCGCTATTTGGCACCAACGAGGATACGTCTTCCGCGTTTCAATCCGCCACGGCCAACAGTAGTTATCAGTTGGCTGGATTTATGCTGAACGCGGGCTATCACTACACGACTACCCATTTGGACGTTCCGCAACTTTTTTCGGGCGAGCAGCAGCCGTCGATATCGAACTCGTCGGGCGACTCCTTCTCATTCGGTATCGGGCACCCCCTGCCTTTCAATGGCAGCTTCTCGGCGAGCGCCAGCCGATCGGATCTCTCCGAGGATTCCGCGGCGGGTCCGTACAGCGCAACTCTGGACACGGTGAACGCGGGACTTGGATTCAACCCTATCGCACGGCTGAACGTGGGCGCCAATGCCCAATATACGGATAACCTGACCGCAACCCTTTACGAATCGATCCTGGGGGCCGGCGGAATTGTGGGGGAGAACACGCCAAACTATTCCACGCATGCGCTGGACGTGACCGGCTACGCCAATTACCTGGTGCCCACGCTGCACATGACTTTTAGCGCCACGGACGAGCACCGCGACCAGGCGTTCGATGGCAGTAACTTGCAGTCGGATTCGTATACCGGGACCGCCACTTACGGGAACACCATCTGGAATGGCTTCTTCAACGCAGTGCTGGGGATTACGCACACCGTAGTCGATCCCGGCGGCAAGGGCGCGGTGGGCTTGCTCGGGTCGGCGAGTTACTCCCGGGACGTGGGACGCTGGACGATCACGGGGCAGGGCAATTATGCGGAGAACCAGCAGACTATTCTGATCGCCTACACTACTTCGAGCTACGGCTTTTCGGGCAATCTTGCCCGCAAGATCGGGCGCCGTTCTCACTGGAGCGCCACTGCCGGGGGCACCAAGAGCGGCCTGTCGAACGAGCCGGGCGCGGGAACATTCAGCCAGTATTATTCGACGGCCCTCTCCGTAAAATGGCTCAGTGCGTCGGCGTCGTATACCAGGTCCAATGGGAACGGGATTCTCACGGCGGCGGGCGTGACGGCGACGCCGGTTCCCCTCCCGGTTGTCACTCCTGGCGCGGTGATTCTCTACGGCGGCCACTCGTATTCATTCGGGCTGGGAGCCACGCCGATGCGCGGGCTCACTATCTCGGCCAGCTATGCAAGGGCACTGAGCAACACCGCTGCGGATGGACTCTCGAGCTCGAATAACAACAACGAACAACTGCTCGCCAGGATCACGTACCTAGTGCGGAAGATATACTTTCAGGCGGGCTACCTCAAGCTCACGCAAGGCTTCAGCGAAATCGCCGGCCCCTCGGCTATGACCTCGTCCGTTTACGTCGGTCTATCGCGATGGTTCAGTTTCTTCTAAAATCGGGCTCGATTCTCTTGCTGCTGGCGCCAGCCGCCACCTGGGCGCGGCCACGAGTGAAGACGCCCGCGGCCGCGACGGACGCGCCCTATCTGGAGATGGACGGGGGCCGCCGGCTTCAATTCGAGCGCAGCTTCCAGTCCGAGCACGAGGTGAAAACCAAGCGCGGGTTCTGGACCAAGATGATCGATTTCGCCGCAGGGGCTCCGGATTACAGAAGCCTGGTGCGTCCTTACAGCCTGGTGAGCGATTCCCGTGAGCGGATTATCCTGACCGACCCAGGCGCGTCCGGCGTCCACATTTTCGATTTTGCGCAACAAAAGTACAAGTTCATTTCCCACCGGGATGGCAAAGACGAAATGCGCGCACCCATGTGCGTGGCGGTGGACAAGCAGGATAACATCTACGTTACCGATTCCGAGGCCGGCAAGATTTTCGTGTTCGGGGCCAACGGCAAATTCCAGCGGGTGATCGGCAGCTTAAGGGGCGGCGAGGGTTTTTTCAAGCGCCCCACCGGAATCGCCGTGGATTCGGACGCGCAACGGATCTTTGTGTCGGACACATGGCGCAACAAGATCTACGTGCTCGACATGCAAGGCAGCGTGCTGCAGACCATCGGCAAGCGCGGCGAGGGAAACGGCGAATTCAATTTCCCGACCGAACTGCGCCTGGATGGGGAAGATCTGATCGTCGTCGACGCCATGAATTTCCGCGTCCAGGTGCTGGATCGCGCGGGCAAGTTTCGCTACGCGATCGGACGTCCGCGCGGGGGCGATCTGTACCGTCCTAAGGGCGTGGGCCTGGACTCGGAAGGCCATCTCTACGTGGCCGACGCTTTCTATAACATCGTGCAGGTGTTCGATCGGGAAGGGCGCCTTCTGTATTACTTCGGAAAGGACGCGGGAGTGGGCGATTTCAAGTTGCCCGCCGGCCTGGCCCTGGATCGCAGCGACCGGGTCTACGTGGTGGATACGGTTCACCGGCGCGTGCAGGTCTTTCAGTACTTCGGTGGAGGCGCGCGATGAAGCGGCGGGCGCGCGCGGCAGGATTGCCTGGCCTGGTTCTCCTGGTGGGCAATGTCCTCTCCGCCCAGGTCGTGGGCGACGTGATCGGCGTGCATGACCTGTCGCCCAGCGGCACATCGCCGGTAAAAGGCAGGCTGCCCGGCGCCTGCTATTATTGCCACGCGCCGCACAGCGGCATTGGAGGGCTAACGCCGCTGTGGAACCAGAAACTCTCCACCCAGACCTACACGACCTACACCAGCACCACCTTTACCGATAAGAGCAACCCGCAACCGCCGCAGAGCAGCCCCAGCACGCTCTGCCTGAGCTGCCACGATGGGACGGTAGCGCCGGGACAAACACAGGCTTACGGCGCCATCCCCACCAACGGCTCGATGAAATCCGCGGATGTGCTGGGGACCAACCTCGAAAGCTCGCATCCGTTCAGCCTGGCGTTGCCTCTGAAAGACGCTCCATACCTGGCGGCGTCGCTGGTGGCTTCCGGCACGACTCTCGACAAGACAGGAGCGGTGAAGCTCATCAAAGGCAATATTGAGTGCACTTCCTGCCACGCCGCGCATAGACAGGCGATCGACCCGGTGTCGCAGAACTTCCTGGTGCTGAACAGCGCGAGCGGCAAGATGTGCCTGGCCTGTCACGACCCGAACCGCGTGATGACCGGGAAGATCAATCCGCTGGCGAACTGGACCACGAGCGCGCACGCCATGGCATCCAACGTAGTGACCAATACACCGCCGGCGCCGCCGCTCGGCTCGTACCACACGGTGGCGCAGAATGCCTGCATATCCTGCCATGCGCCGCACAACGGCCTGGGAGCCACGCGCTTGCTGCGCGGCGCCAACGAGCAGGATTGCCTCACCTGCCACAATGGAAGCACGGCCGTCTATCCGTCCATCTCCAACGTGGCGGCCGAGTATGCCGCTCCGAAAGTGGGACATCCCATTCCCGCGCCTCTCTTTCCGCACGATGCAGCCGAGGGCGTGCTGCTGAATCAGAACCGCCATTCCACCTGCGTCGATTGCCACAGCCCGCACGCGTCGAACGTGGTGACCAGTTTCCCGCCGGCGCCGCTCACCCGCCTTTCGCAATCCGGCGTGGCCGGAATCAGCGCGTCCGACGGGGTCACCGTGGTCAACCCCACGGTGAACCAGTTTGAGAACTGCCTGCGCTGCCACGGGAGCAGCACCGGCAAAGCCGCGAACCCGATCTACGGATACCTGCCGAGGTGGACGGTTTCGGCGGGCGATCCGCTGGACGTCATCCCGCAGTTCGCGTTCACCGCATCCTCCAGCCATCCGGTGACGCACGATCGCAGCAGCCCTCTCCCGCAGCCCAGCCTGCTTTCCAACATGCTCAAACTCGACGGCGTCACGCAGGCGCGCGCCATGGGAGTCCGCATTCTGTGTACCGACTGCCATAATAGCGACGACAATCGCGAATTCGGCGGCACGGGGCCGAACGGCCCGCACGGCTCCAAATTCACCCACATTCTGGAACGCCGCTACGAGTTCAGCCAGGCGCCCCGTCCGGGCCTGCCGGTGATGAATTTGTTCCCCAATCCGGACCTGAGCGTAGCCGGTCCCTACGCCCTCTGCGGGAAATGTCACAATCTGACGACGATTCTGGCCAACACCAGCTTCGCCCAGCACTCGTTGCACATCAACGCCGGTTTCTCGTGCTCGGCCTGCCACACGGCGCACGGCATGGGGAGCCCGTCGGCGACGATCTCAGGCGAGCGCCTAGTGAACTTCGACGCGAACGTTGTGGCGCCCAATGGGGCGGCGCCCATCTCCTACAATCGCGCGCAGAATAGCTGCAACCTGCTTTGCCATGGGCACGCGCACGGCGGGGTGTCTCTGGTGCGCCCCGGATTGCCTGCGCACGCCGGAAAGGCGGGTGTTCACCGGTAGCGCGATGAAGGGATCGGCGACCAAAACCAGCGCTGATATTCCGCTCGAGCGCCTGCTGTTCTACGCGCTCGGAGCGGCGGCGCTGGTGTATGCATTTCTGGCCGGACTGAAAACGATTGCGGAATTCGATCTCGGCTGGCAGATGGCCACTGCGCGCTGGATCGTCCAGCATCGTCAAATCCCTTCCACGGAAGTTCTCTCCTACACCGCGGCAGGCCAGCCTTGGACCTATCCGGCCGGGTCCGGACTTGTGTTTTACGCCCTGTACCTGCTGGGCGGCTATGGGCTGCTCTCCTGGCTGACGGCTTGCGCTTGTGGGGGAACGATTGCGTTGTTACTGCGGCGGGGTTCCGCGGCGACCGCGGCTTTGGCCATCCTGGCCGTGCCGCTGATCGCATCCAGGGTCACGGCACGCGCGGAGATGTTTACGGTCGTGTTGTTTGCCGCGACCTTGTCCCTGCTCTGGGAGCAGCACCAGACGGGCGCGGCGCGGCTCTGGCTGCTACCCGTGGCGATGGTGGCCTGGGTCAATCTTCATCCGGGGTTCATCGCCGGTCTGGGACTGCTCGGCGCTTACGTGATGTTGGAAGCCGTGGACATGGTTCCGGCGAGCACACGCGCGGACGCTATCGGCCGTCTCCGGCGAGCTTTCCCATGGCTGATGGCCACCGGCGCCGCGACGCTGGTCAATCCATGGGGTTGGGGCGTTTACGATGTCATATCGCGCCAGGAAGCCGCCCTGGCAGCGCATTCCCAGTTGATCCAGGAATGGGTGCCCATTCCGCTCGATTGGGCGCACATCAAATCCGGACTGTCGCCGTTCACGCCGGATATGTTTTATGTGCTGCTGGCGGTGGTGGTCCTGGCCGTGCTGCTGGCGCTCGCGCGCCGGCGCATCGGAGAAGCCATCCTGCTCGTCGGGGCGGCCTTTTTTCCGCTCCGGCACGTTCGCTTTTTGGCGCTGTTCGGTGTTGTGGTTGTACTTATCGGCGGCGCTTTGCTGGCCTCCTGCCTGCCCTTGCTCAGGTCGAAGATCAGGGGAGCGCGCGTTCGTGCAATTCTCGCCGTGGCGGCCAGCGCGCTGCTGGTAGGCATGGCGGGAATGCGCATCCGGGACCTGGTGACGGACCGGGCCTATCGAATGGGAACGGAAGTGGTCTCGTTCGGCACGGGATTGTCCTGGTGGTTTCCGGAAGGAGCCGCGGCTTTCGTGGAGCGGGAGAACCTGCCCGCGCAAATCTTCAGCGCCTACACCGAGGGCGGCTACATGGCCTTCCGCCTTGGTCCAAAATACAAGAACTACATCGACGGCCGGGCGATTCCATTTGGCACGGAGCTGATGGTGCGTAGCGGCGGACTGAAAGCCAGCCCGCCGGACGCGCCCGCATGGAAGCAGGAGGCCGAGCGATACGGCATCAACACCATCCTGATTCCGATGGGGCGATACGTCGGGTTGCAGTTCTTTCCGGTGTTGAAACAGTTTTGCGTGAGCGATATCTGGGTTCCCGTGTACCTGGATGAAACAGGCGCCGTCTTCGTGCGGCGCAGCCCGGAAACGGAAGCCTTGATCGGGCGTTTTAGGGTGGATTGTTCAACCGCGCCGCTGCCGGCGGCTCCTGTTGGGAACGGCACGAAGGCCTTCAATCAGTGGGCTAATGCCGCCTCCGTCTTGAAGGCTCTGGGACGCAATCAAGAAGCGCTCGCGGCGATCCGTAAGGCTCTGGAGATTTTCCCGGATAACGGATATCTGCACTTCACGCGCGGGCACATCTTCGAGGAAGAGGGCGACCAGAACGCTGCGGAGCGGGATTTCCTGGCCGCGACCGAAATGGAGCCCAATCTGGTGGCGCCGTGGTCGGCTCTGGCGGCCTATTATCAGGAGCAGGGCCGGTTGGCGGATGCCATCCGCGCATGGGAGAAGGCCGCCAGCGTTTCCCGCTCGCCGTGGGAACCACTAGAAAACCTGGGGTACGCCGACCTCATGGCCCGCCGGCCGCAGCAGGCTCTGGCCGCGTTCGACGACGCTGCGAAAAGTTTGCCGGAACATTCCGAGTTGATCGTGGACGACACGTTCCTGGCGAACATCGCGCATGGCCGCGCACGCTCGTGGTACCGGCTGGGGAATCTGCCACGCGCGATTTCCTACGAAGAAGGCGCCGCGCGGCTGCTCCCTGCGAGCGCCGACCTTTGGCGGCAACTCGCGGGGTTGTACGCCGCGGCGGGCCGGAGCGACGACGCCAATCGAGCTGCCGCTCACGCGAGCGCGCTCCCGTAGCGCGCCAGAGAAAAAGGCGGGTCTGGAGACCCGCTGCAGGCGTGGACGCCCGCCCCACACGGACTGGCCCACCTAAGTGGCATTGGGCCAGGAGGCCTGTCCCACTACCGTGTCGTACCAGCGCAGGATATGATACGGCGTTTCGTTGCTGGGCGGCGTGAATTTCACCAGCGCGGCGACGGTGCGGCGGAGATCCGACAGTTGGCCATTCCCCAGGCGCAGGCGGGCCGTGGAGCGTAGCGTGAACATGGTGAAGCCGCCGATGCGCAGCCGGGGGAAGCCCGGACCGGCGATTTGGGCGAAGGGCGACAGATCCTGCGGGTTCAGAAAAGGCTGCATGCGGCGCTGCTGGACCAGGGCCGCGACGCCCTCCGGCGGCACACCCACGGCGGCCAGGACGGCGGGCGCCGCGGTGTTGACGTCGAATTGGCCGGCAGAGCCAAACACCGAGACGCAGTCGCCCAGTCCGGTCCGCAGCGCGAGAGGCTGCGGGGCGCCCGCGGGCGCGATTTGCCAGGCGCCGTAGAAAAGATCCGGGGTGACGCCCCGCACCGAAAGCAGTTCCTCGATTTCCTGAAAATTCGCATGCGGCGCGAGATAAGGCGGGTACAGCGACGCATAGAAACCGTCGAAAGCGCTATGCAGCACGGGAGCCGGGGAGCGCCAGTCCACGATGGCCGCGGCAATCTCTTGGGCGCGCGCGGGGTCCACGCCGAGGTTCACCAGCAGATGGAACAGGTCCTCTGGCGGGGCGGTATTGATGTTGAATTTGGAGTTCTCCGGAATGACCTCGACCACGGTTTGGCCTTCTGGAAAATCGAAAACGAAGAGCGGCCCGAGCGGCTTGAAGCGGGGGATGTCGGGACGCGTACGGCCCCAATCCAGATACAGGATCGCGCGCCGCAAGCCGCCCGCGGCGAGATCCTGGCTGCGGAGCCCATCGACGGCGGTAGCGCTGCGCTCGGCCTCGCCGCGCACGGTATCGGCGAGCGAAATCGCGATGGTGGCCAGGGCGGCGGAAAGCCAGAGGACGGCGAGAAGCGCGGTGCCTTGGGCGGACTTCGTACGCCGTGGATGGTGGATAGTGGCTGGTGGCTGGTTAGTAGGCATCCACATAGACGAGGTCCGGCAAGCGGTTGATGGGGATGGCGGTCGTGACGGTTAGCGGGCGGAGGCGGGCGGGGTTGTCTTCCAGGGGCGCCATTTCCACGCGGAGGCCGATCGGCCATCGGGCCATCACCCAATCCGTGCGCCAGTATTCGACTTTGGGGGGCTGGGCCGGTTCCAGATACGAAAAGCGGCACCAGGCCAGCTTGTCGGCGAGCACAAAGGACTGCGCGGAGGCTTGAATCGGGCGGAATTGCGGTACGGTCGCGCCCGACGCGGGATCCGGCGCCATGCCGAGGCACGACTGCCCGGCGCTGAGCGGTCCGGTGTAAGGAATCTCATTCACGATCAGCCGCACTCCGCGGCCTTGGTCGCCGGGGATTACCTGAAGCTCCAGGATGCGCGGCTGGCCGCGCCAGGCCTCCTGCAGCGAATAGGTGGAGACCAAGCGCATGGATTGCGGCTGCCCCTCAAAGAAAACGAACGGCGCCAGCGGCGCGCGCGATTCGGCCGGGCAGATCGCCTTGACGGGCATGAAGCCGCCGAGTTGTTGCTCCAACAGGCGTTGCGCTCCGGCCACGCGGCGGTTTTCCATGAGGCGCGAGTTGGTATGGTGCAGGGCATCGAATCCCATGCGAATGGTGGCGAGCATGCCGACCGAGAGCATGCTGAGCAGGGTGATGGCGATGACGACTTCGATCAGGGTGACGCCAGCTTGGTGCGGGGCTAAAGCCCCGCGCGGGCTCAAGCCCGCCCTCCATTCAACGGTCATGGCTGGAGGTCCTCGGGGCGCAGGACGTGCGTGCGGTAGCCGCCCAGGGCGAAAGTGCGGCGCTCGCCGCTGGCCATCCACCAGATCTCGAGCGACATGCGGTCGAGCGACTGCTGGCCCGGCGCCGGAGATGGCGGCATCTCGAAGTGCGTCAGGCGAGCGCGCCAGCCGCCTTCGACGCCGCCGGTCAGGGAAGGATCGAATGGGCCTGCCACCAGGGTGTCCAGCGGGAACTGTGGGTCGAGCAGCAATTCATCCATCTTGGATCGCGCCAGCAGCGCGGCGCGATCGCGGTTGGTTACGCGGGAGGCGTTGCGCATGGAGGCGGTGATCTCGGCCATCAGGCCAATCACCGCGATACCCATGATCAGGGTGGCCACCATCATTTCGAGCAGCGTGAATCCGTTCCGTCGGCTTTTCTTTTGGCTTTTCTCCTGGCTTTTCTTTTTCATGGCGACTCCGGCTGCTCGATCTCAGTCACTCCCGTAATGGGATTCAGCCGCACGATGCGCCGCGCGCCGCGCCGGTTGGCGATTTCGATGCCGATGCGGGGCGGTACGCCGCCAGGCTGGAACAGGAAGCGGCGGGGCTCGTCGCTGGGCTCTTCCAGAGCGGGCCAGACGGCCTGCACCGCGATGCCCGGCGGCAGGGCCAGCATCTTTACGAAAGCCGCATCGGGGGATCGCATGGTCACGGTGTTTTCCTTGACCGAGATGGACAGCTCGATGGCCTGCTGGCGGCGCTCCGCGCGATTGGCGGCGACGTTCATGAAAGCGGCCACTGATCGCGCTCCCGCCGCGAGGCGAAGTTTCTCCATGCCGGCGATGGTGCTGGGGAAAGAGAGTCCAACGATCAGGCCGATGATGGCCAGCACGACCATCATCTCCATGAGGGTGACGCCGCGAGCGGGGCTAAAGCCCCGCGCGGGCTGAAGCCCGCCCTCCAATCTATTTCCAGTTGGCGATATCGGCATTGACTCCCTCGCCGCCGGGCTGGCCGTCGGCGCCGTAGCAGATGAGGTCGGGCTCTTCACCGTGCTCCCCGGGATAACGATAGACATACGGGTGCTTCCACGGGTCCAGAGGGATGTCCTTCTTCAGATAAGGCCGCAGCGCGTCCAATCCCTGCTCCTGGGTGGGAAACATGCCGTTATCGGCGTGAAACTGCACCAGGGCGCCCTCGAACGTCTCCATCTGCACGCGGGCCGCCGCGACTCGCGCTTTGTCGGTCTGTTGGAACAGCTTCGGCCCCACCAATACGGCGAACAGCGAAATGATGATCACCACGACCATCATCTCGATCAGGGTCACGCCCGCCTGGGCACGTCTGCGTCGATTTTGTGTTTTCATATAGCCACGTCGTTGATGCTGGTGATTGCCACCAGAATACTCAGGATAAAACCGCCGACGATCACGCCCATTACCAGGATGACGATGGGCTCGAAGACCGCGGTGAAGCGTTTGATGGCCGCGCGCGTGTCCTCCTCATAGATGTCCGCCATGCGGGTGAACATGGAATCCAGTCTGCCGGTTTCTTCGCCGACCGTCAACAGGTGGCCGACCAGAGGCGGGAAGACACCCACTTTGGCGATGGGAGCGGCGATGCCTTCGCCGCGCTTGACGCCCTGCGAGACGGCGTCGAGGCCGCGGGCGATGTAACGATTGTTCAAGACGGCGCCGGAGATGCCGATGGCCTGCACCAGCGGCACGGTGTTGGCGATCAGGGTGGCCATGGCGCGCGCGAAACGCGACGTCTCGGCCTTGCGCAAGGCGTCGCCCAACAGCGGCAGCTTCAGGCGCCACTCGTCCCACCGCAAGCGGCCTTTGGTCGTGCCGATGTAGAGGCGCAGGGAGGTGACCCCAATGGCCACGGCCAGGGCCGCCACCCACCACCAGGTCTGCACCACGTTACTGACATTGAGCATGATTTGCGTGGGCAGCGGCATCTGCATGTGGGAATCCTCGAACAGCGAGGCGAAGCGGGGGACCACGAAGGTCAGCAGGATGATGACGGAAGCCAGGCCCACCAGGCACAGCAGCGCGGGATAGATCATGGCCGAAACGATGTAGTTGCGCAACTCGTCGCGCGAGTGTTCGAACTCCGAGAGGCGCTCGAAGACGACGGCCAGGGCGCCCGAAGCCTCGCCGGCGCGCACCATGTTGACGAAGAGGTCGGAGAAGTACTCGCCGTGGGTAGCAAGACTGTCGGCCAGCGGTTTGCCGCCCTTGAGCACGCGCAGCACATCGAGGACGATGACCCGGAAGGCGGGCCGCTCGGTCAGTTCGGCGGTGATGGCCAGGGCCCGGTCCAGCGGGACACCCGCATTCAGCAGGGTGGACATTTCCTGCGTGAAGAAGAGAACGTCGCGACGTCGGCCGCTGGCGAAGGACGGCAGCTTCAGCTCGTAAGATTTTTTGGGTGCCACGCCGACGTAGACGGGGGTGAGGCCCTGTTTGCGCAATTCGCGGGCAACGAATTTGTCGGTTTCGCCGGCCAGGCGGCCGGTGCGGAGTTTACCGTCGGCGGCCACGGCGCGAAAGAAGAAGGTAGTCATAGCTGCCCAAATTGTGGGGCGGCCAATCCTGGCCGCAGCCGCCTTTCAGGCGGCCGGAGCCGGCTGAAAGCCGGCTGCGGGCAAGATTGCCCGCCCCACAGATTCCTGAGAATCTCTCCACCCTCGATGCACCACGAAGATGTATGCGGCATTATGAGCGGCGGCTGCCCCATTTTGACGTAGTGGAGCAACCCCTGTTCGTCACCTTCCGGTTGCATGGCAGTCTTCCCGCTCATCGGGTGTTCCCTCCGGCCGGACTCATTACGGCAGGCAAGGCTTTTGTAGCGATCGACCGGTTGTTGGACGCAAGCACTACTGGTCCGTTGTTCCTGCGGCGGCCGGAAATTGCGGAGATGGTGGTGGCGGCATTGTGGCACGGGGAACGCGAACTGCATCGCTACCAATTGCATTCCTTTGTCGTGATGCCGAATCATGTCCATCTTCTGGCTACGCCGCACTTGCTGGCCGCAAAATGGCTGGGGCCGCTCAAGGGATTTACGGCTCACCAAGCCAATCTTCTTCTGGGCATCCATGGGCCATTTTGGCGGGATGAAAGCTACGACCATTTGGTCCGATCTGGTGCGGAGTTCGATCGTATTCGGGCTTATATTGCGCAGAATCCGGTGAAGGCGGGGTTGGCTACGAGTGCTGAGGAATTTGCTTGGTCTAGTGCGTATTCGGCCAGAGCCGCCTGAAAGGCGGCTGCGGGCAATATTGCCCGCCCCACAATAAGCTGATTGCAGTTTGGGTGGCAGTTCAAGCATGTCATTAGAACTCCTGGGTGACTCGCATGACTTCCGCCACTGTGGTGGCGCCCATGCGGATCTTGCGCCAGCCGTCCTCGCGCAGGTTGCGCATACCGTAGCGGCGGGCCGCCTGGGTCAGCGCGGCGGCGTCTTCATTGGCCATGATGCGCTGGCGCAGTTCGTCGTTCAACTCCATCATTTCGAAGATGCCCATGCGTCCGGTGTAGCCCGATCCGCCGCATTGTTCGCAACCGGCTCCGCGCCAGGTTTCCAGGCGCTCGCCTTCCGGCGAAATGGCCGTGCCCGAGGGAGTTTTGCAATTCGAGCAGAGCAGGCGCACCAGCCGCTGCGCCAGCACGGCCACCAGTGAAGAGGTCACCAGATAGTTTTCCACGCCCATGTCGGTGAGGCGGGTGATGGCGCTGGGCGCATCGTTAGTGTGCAGGGTGGAAAACACCAGGTGGCCGGTGAGCGCGGCGCGGATGGCGATGTCCGCGGTTTCGCGGTCGCGGATTTCGCCGACCATGATCACGTCCGGATCCTGGCGTACGATGTGGCGCAGTCCGGCGGCGAAGGTCAGCCCGATCTGCGGATTCACATGGATCTGGTTGATGCCATCCATCTGGTATTCGACGGGATCTTCGATGGTGATGATTTTCTTGTCCGGAATATTGATGCGCTTGAGCGCCGAATAGAGCGTAGTGGACTTGCCGCTGCCGGTGGGCCCGGTGACCAGGAAGATGCCGTGGGGCAGCGAAGTGAAATGCTCCATGCGAGCCAGCATGAAGTCGTCGAAGCCCAGGCGGCGGAGGTCGTAGAAGTTGCCGGCGGAGCGGTCGAGCAGGCGCATCACCACGCTTTCGCCGTAAAGGGTAGGCAGGGTGGAGACGCGCAAATCCACTTCGCGGCCGAGGATTTTGATCTTGATGCGGCCATCCTGAGGCAGACGGCGCTCGGCGATGTTGAGCTTGGCCATGAGCTTCAGGCGCGAGGTGACGGCGGCTTTCAACTCGCGCGGCGGGGCCTCCTGGTTGAAGAGCACGCCGTCCACGCGAAAGCGCACGCGGAACTCCTTCTCAAAGGGCTCGATGTGGATGTCGCTGGCGCGGCGCTCGATGGCCTGCGCGATCATGGCGTTGACCAGCCGGATGACGGGCGCTTCGCTGGCCATGTCGCGCAGATGCTCGAGGTCTTCGTTGGCCTGCGCCGCGCCGACTTCGGCGTCGAAGGATTGCTTGGCGCTCTCGCCGTAGTGCTTGTCGATGGCGTCGAGGACTTCCTGTTCGGCGGCCAGTGCGGTTTCGATTTTCAGGCCGGAGAAGGCACGCACGGCCGCGATGGTGTCGAAATCCAGCGGATCGGCCATGGCCAGCGTGAGAGTGGAATCCTGGACAGCCAGCGGGAAGAAGCGGCACTGGCGCATGAAGCGTGCCGAAAGTCCTTCGAGTTCGGGCGCCGAGGGCGGCGGAGAATCCAAGGTGACCAGCGGCAGGGCGAGTTGTTCGGAGAGCGCCGCCAGCACGTCACGCAGCGCGATGAAGCCCATGTCCACCAGGATTTTCCCCAGCTTGTCGCCGCGTTCCTTCTGCAATTCGAGAGCGCGTTCGAGATCTTCGGGTTGGATCAGGCGGCGGGCGATGAGCATCTCGCCCAGACGGGGCGTGCTTCGCACGCCGTGGCTGGTGACTGGTGGCTGGTGGTCGGTGGCTGGCGTGGCCAATTTAGAACTCCCCCGTGCGGATGGCGGTTTCGCGCGTGGCGTTCGACAGCAGCTTCTGGCGCTCGGCCTGCATCACGATTTGGGAGGGAAGGCCACTATAGTCTTCCCAGGAGTAGTGGAACAGCGAAACCGCCAACACCACCTGTTCGCTGGGCGGCAGGTTCTCCAGCGAGGCGGCGGAAGCCACCAGCATCTCGCGCATCTGCTGCTTCAGCAACGGCAGGCGCTGGACTTTGCGGTCGTGAATGCGGGCGATTTCGATCTTGGTGAACGACTGACGAAACGGGGTGAGGTTGGGGCTGACAATCAGGTTCAACTCGACGCTGAAGACCGCGCCGTAGCCTTCCAGGTAGACCCCGCGCGTGGGGCCGAGAAGTTCGAAGGCGTCCGGCGTGTAGGCTCTGGCGAAGCGGCCGTCGAAATTCTTCTCCACGCTGGCAAGGGCGGCGCGCGCGATGCGGCCATGCGAAGCCGGCGGAGCCTCCTGGGCGGCAAAGAAGAATGCCAGCAGGACCGCCAGCACGTTCATCGCACGTCCCCGTTGGCACTGCCGGCGTCGTTGCTGGCCAGAATCAGAGTGTTCATCCGTTTCTTCTCCACGTCGAGATATTCCTGGACGCGCACCATCATGGCCTGGGTCTCCAGTGCATGACGGGTTTCGGAAGCGGCCAGCAACTCGCGCGTCTGGCGGCCCTGGCGCGCTTCGCTCTCCGCCACGGCTTTGCCGACGGCGTCATTCACGCGCTTGGAAAAGTCCACCTCCAGTGCCGTGCGGCTTATAGCGGGAGCCGGCACGCTGGCTTGCGGAACGGGACGCGTGAGGGAGAAGACCAGCAAGGCAGCCGATAGCATGGCGGCCGAGGCGAAGCCCAATCGCGCGGCGGAGCCCCACAGCGCGTCCCAACCGCGACGAAATGCGGAGGGTTGGAAGACCGGATCGGACACAAAACCGATGCGTTGCGGGATCTCTTCATCGGGCAGCGCGAGCAGCGCGGTCTCGGTGCCGCGCAGCCGGTCGAGTTCCTCGCGGCAATGGGCGCAGGTCTTGACATGGACTTCGGTCAGCCGGCGCTCGTTTTCGGCGAGATCCTTGAAATAATAGTCACGCAAATCGAATGGCGAACAACTCATGACACACCTCGTGCTTTTACGGGAGCCAGTTCGTTTTTCAACAGGTCGAGCGCCGTGTACAGCCGCGATTTCACGGTGGACACCGGGGCGGCCACGATCTCGGCGATCTCCTCGAATTTGAAGCCCTGGTAGATTTTGAGGATGACGGTCTCGCGCTGGTCGGCGGTGAGTTTGCGCAGCGCGCTCGAAACGGCCAGGGTCAATTCCACTGGAAAGACGGCATTGCCGCCCAGGGTGGCGGCGCCTTCCAGGGTTTCGGGGTGGAGTTCCTCGGTCTCGCCTTCGGGCCGCCGCTTGCGGAACAGCGAATAGGCCTCGTTATGGGCGATGCGGTAGAGCCACGGGGCAAACCGCGCCGGGTCATCCAGTTTGCGGAGATTCTGGTATGCCTTCAAGAAAACGTCCTGACTCAGGTCCAGAGCGTCCTCGCGGTTGGCGACGATGCGCAGCAGATAATTGTAGACGCGCCTCTCCCATCGGGAAATGAGCAGGTTATAGGCCTCGACATCTCCCCGGCGCGCCTTACGAATCAGGTCGGCATCCTCGACCGCCCGAAGAATCAAAGCTCCGGCTCCATGTGAAAAGACGCCTCAGTGGCGGAAAAAGTCTGAAAGGTGCAGGAACTTCCAGTGTAGCGGATCTAGTGCAAGTGCCAGCGGGCAAGGGCTCAGCGACTCAGCGATAGACTTCGGCTCTGTGCCGAATTCGCAGGATGACGATTTGGCCTGGCAAGGCACGGAACAGGACGCAGTAGTCTCCGACCCGGAGCCGCGCGCACCCTTGCCACTGTCCGGCGAGTGCCTTTACGTCGCCCCTCGCCCGAGTCGGCGCGCCGTGTCGGGAACTTCATCGCAGGCCGAATTCGTGGAGTATGGCGTCGTGCGAAACCACTTGCCCGTTCGGATCTCGCCGGCCGCCTTCTCGATTGCTTCGGAGTCGCGTGCTGTAACGGGCTCATCGTCCGGCGGGGCAGACATCGCAGCGCGATAGGCCGGGCTTGTCGCCAGGTATTCCGGGTACCGCTGGGCGGCAGCCAAATCGTCTTCCGGAATACGATTTATCAGATCATGCAGCGCTTCGCGATTCATCGCCCGCCTCCGCCCTCATCGTACTCGTTCTGAATGCAAATGGGCGCCTCCGAATGGACGGCCTGGACAGTGAACGCGCGATCACTGGACCGCGATCGTGACGACATTTGATGATGCCGCGCCCTGCCCATAGGAAATCGAAACTGGCGTAGCGCTGTTGGCTGGCAACCCCGCCGGCACTTGCGCGTTAATCTGGTAGAGGCCCACGTAGCCGGGCGCCAGCCCGGAGAACGATACGTCTGCGGCTACACCGCCGACCATCACTGCCGGAGGAGGAGAGTAGGATGTTTGAGCAAGCGGGCTAAGCGGAGCCGGAGATCCGGTCGGCGGTTGATTGGTCACTGGACCCAGACCGGTGCAGAAGATTTGTAGGACCGTGCTGCCGGGAGTTGCGGGGTTGGAAGCATCGACCAGGCGATTGGAGGCATCCAGGATCGCTCCCTGGCCCGATCCCGACCCATTCACCGTAAAGATCGCGGGCGCGACAGGCGCGAGGTCCATCGTTTGGGAAGGCCCGGTGTCTCCATACAACGTAGCGGCGATATCGGCCCCTAGTGGGGTGGCCAGTTCCCAAGGGACCTGGAAATTAATCTGGCTGCCGGACACGTAGAACAGCGGCGCCGGGATACTGGCATCGAATATGATGGAAAGCCCAGCGAGGCTGGCCGGCAGAGGAGGTTCCGTAGCACTCAGCGGGGCGGGGACGAAGAAGTCTCCGAAGACCGAAGCGATGCTGCCGGGCGCGACCGGGGCGGTATAGCTTGCGGCATTCACGAGGCCGCCGGGATTGATCGAGGGCAGAGGGGCGGCCAGACTGAGTGAAAAGACCGAGCCCTTTTGGCCGGTTCCTCCGTCAGGAGTGGTTCCATAAAGTGCCGTCGTTGCCGCCAGTGAAGTTATGGAGCGTGGTCTCTGTCCATTCGCCCGTAGGAGCGGTAGGCGGCGTCAGGGAGAATAATATGCCGCAGTAAGTGTTTCCGCAGCGGGTGGTGCCACTGACGTAGATGGTGCCGTCCGGTCCGATCCCGAGGATCTGGTTTGGCGTGCCAACGCTTGCGTCCGTGATGGTGTAGAGCGTATTCTCGATCCAGGCGCCCCCTGGGGCGGTAGGCGGAGTTAGCGACCAAACGCTGCCGTAGGTTTGAGCGCCGGAACTCGACGTTCCGCCGATAGCGGTTCCGAAGAGAACTCCCGCAGGTCCCACGGCGAGCCAATTGGGCCAGGCAACGGCAAAGCTGCAAAGCACGGTCGTTGTCCATGGATTACTGCCGCCTGTTCGGGGGGTGAGAACGACAATACCTGGCCGGCGGGCAAACCGGATGCGGCCCTAGTGGCCACGTAGGGTAGCCCTCCGCTACCAATCACTACGTTGGAATAGGGCCCGACGGTAGCCGGAAAGTAATAGAGCGCCGTTGCGGTCCAGGCGGCGAATGGCGTCGTAGGGGGCGCCAGCGAATACAACGCAGATGTGGCACTGTCGGAGCAGGTCGGCAGGGTTCCGGGGAAGCTCGTCTGACAGGAGGCAACGGCGGACATGAGTCCATACAGTATGCCGCTGCCGCCGACCGCCAAGCTGGAGGGCGTCAGCCCGCTCGCTTGAAAGACCAAGGCCTCGGTCCAGGCGCCCGCGGGCGCGGAGGGCGGCGTGACGGAAAAAACGGCGCCACAATCCGGCGGAGAATCCAGTTCGGAGTAGCAGGCAGCGCCAAGGCCTCCGTAGAACGTCGTCCCGTAAAGTACGCCGCCGCTGCCGATCGTAAGGCCCGCTGGTTCAAACGAGCCCTCATAGTCGCCGCCGAGATTATAGAGCGTGGTCTCGGTCCACAGGCCGCCAGGTGCAGCGGGCGGTGTCAGCGAGAAAACGGTACCGCCGTGGTCCCGCCCGTGGCGGTGGTTCCATAAAGCACTCCACCGAAGCCGATCGCGATACCGTCGGGGCCGATGCCGATACACGGGGCGCTTCCCGAGCAGGCAGGGAAGCTGTAGATGGTGGTGAAAGTCGGCGCTAGCGATTGCGCTCGTGCACAACAGCCGAGGCTCAGCCACGCCGATAAAACTAGTCCAGCATGAACTCGCATGGAATTCTCGCGGACGCGGCGATTACATATTAAGTTGAATTCGAGGCGGGCCGGACGTTGCTTGACCTCATCGGGCTGAAGTTGGATCTCCAGGACTTGCTTGGCGCCACCGTCGATGTCGTGACGCCGAACGGTTTGCGCTATTCTCGGGAGCGCGAACATCGCTCATTCGGGCCACAGACTAAAGTCTGTGCCACCGCCTGACCCACCTTACCGGCTCACCGCAGCCTGCCGGATGGGGACCGCCCCACACCTGGCCTGCGCCACTACTCCCAATGGCCGGGAAGGCCCCACTTCTTCTTCACGTCGCTGCCGAACTGAAAGCCTGGGCCAATCGAAAAACGGATGGTGTTGCGGCCGTCCTTCAGCAGGTCGGGGAACAGGTGATCGTGCACCAGGTCGGCTTGCACGATCAAGCTGAAGTGTTTGGTGACGTTGAACGCGACGCCGCCGCCGAAGCCGTAGAATGCGGTCCATTCTTCCTCCTTGCCGGAAGGGGCCACGCCATTCACCAGGATTTGGGTGAGGTGGTCGGCGGGATGCGCCGTCACGATTTCGTTGATGATTCCGCAGGATGGCCGGATATACGGCGTAAAGCGCTTGAAGCGGCGGTAGGGAAACTCGGGACCGGCGGTGAAGGTCTGGGTCACCGAACTGAAGGGCAAGGCAGCTACGTAGTTTGCAGGCAGCGCGCCGGCGGCTATGAGTTGCTGCAGAAGCGGGCCATATGTCTGCTGTATCGCGGTGGTGGCCTGGTTCAGCCCGACGATAGTATTGCCTGTGCCGCGGCTGTAGTCGAAGCCCAAACTAACATGCCGCGACCAGCGCATTCCCGCCTGGATGTGAATGCCGGGTTCGGAGAGACTGATCTTGGGGCTATCCAGATATAAGAATCCGGCGTAGAGGACGAAGCGGCCGACATATGGCTGCCCGGCGGATTGCTCGCTGGGCGGCGGTTGCTGGGCGAATAGGCACGGAGCCACGAGGAGCAGAGACGCGGCGAACGGAATCAGACGGGATAAGGACTTCTGTGGCATTTGACCTCGGTTCAGACGTGGGCTTAGCAATGGATTCGGTCGCTGGATCCTACAGACAGCGGATGGACAACAGGGTAACATTTTCCAGAGCTTTGGAGGCAGCGACCGGTACTAGAACCATCGAAGGCCGATTAACAATCGGCTGGCAGGTTACGGCAGAAATGGTACTAAAATTGCGTTCTGGACAAACAGGATAAAAAGAGTCTATTTTATCTTTTTGTGCTGCCATGCAGTTGACTCGCGCCGCCGATTACGCCGTCCGCGTCATGATCCACCTGGCTACGCTCACTCCCGGCACGCGCGTCAACCGGGACCGCCTGGCGGCCGCGTCCGACGTCCCCACGCACTTTCTTTCCAAGGTGTTACAGGTATTGGTCCGGGCCAGGCTGATCGTCACGCATCGCGGCCCGAGCGGCGGATTCAACTTGGCCATTCCGGCCGATGAGATTTCGGTTCTGAGGGTGGTGGAGGCGGTCGAAGGCCCCATCGCGCTCAATGTTTGCGCGACCACTGGGCCCGGTTGCAGCCGTCAAGGCTGGTGCCCGGCGCATTTCGTATGGCTGGAGGCGCAGGCCGCGCTTACCCAGGTGCTGAGGAACGTCTCCATCGCCAGGCTGGCCGGCGAGGCGGCAGTTGCGCTCGAAAACGTTCCGCGCCAAGACAAGGTGGTTTACCCATGGAACTGACGTGGCTGGCCATCGCCGCCAGTCTGATGATGGGCCTGGGCGCCGCCGCGGTCTTTGTTTTCGCGGTAAAGAAGGATTATTTTCGCGATCTGGAAGACACCAAATACCAGGTCTTCTGGTCCGATTTGGAAGAGCTGGTGGATTCACCCGTGCATTCACCAAAGGAGAACCCCGATGGCAGTGGCTCCAGGAAGCCATAAAGAATCCGGGCAGGCGGGCAGCCTGCCCCTGGCGGAAACCATGAACCGGCGCCGCATGCTGGCCTGGTTCACCGGTTTCGGCTTATTCGGCTCGGCGGTGCTGAGCGCATTTTCGAACCTTGTATTCATCAAGCCGCGGGCCACCTACGGACAGCCCATGCGCTTCGGCATCGGGCGGCCGGAGGATTTCCCGCCCGGCACGCGCATCTCGATGGACGTCCGCCGGGTGTGCATCGTGCGCGACGGCAACCGGCTGGCGGCCATCTCGACCACGTGCACGCACCTGGGATGCATCGTGGGCGTAGCCGATACCGGGTTCGCCTGTCCCTGTCACGGCTCGCGCTTCGACCAGGACGGCAACGTGACCGGCGGTCCGGCGCCCAAGCCTCTGCCCTGGTTCCAGATCAGCCTGGCGCCCAATGGGGAATTGGAAGTCGACAAATCGGCCGAGATCGTCCCCGGCACTTACTTAGACGTATGAGCGACACCACCAAAGAAAGCGGACTCCTCGCCGCCGTGCGGGAGTTTCCCGCGAATGTCTGGAGTTCCATTTTTCGCAATCCGCTGCCATCCAACGATCTGGAGCGGGCGTCCACCAGCTTCACCAATTTCTTCCTGCACCTGCACCCGGTCAAGGTCAATCGCAACACGCTGCGGCCCCTCTACACACTGGGGCTGGGGCTGATGTCGTTCTTCCTGTTTCTGATTCTGGTGGTCACCGGCGTCCTGCTGATGTTCTACTACGTGCCATCCACCACGCAGGCCTACGACCGCATGCTGGACCTGCGCGGCTCGGTGGCGTTCGGCATCTTCCTGCGCAATATGCACCGCTGGTCGGCGCACGGCATGGTAGCGATCGTGTTTCTGCACATGTGCCGCGTGTTCTTCACCGGCGCTTACAAGAAGCCGCGGGAATTCAACTGGGTGCTGGGCGTGGGGTTGCTGCTGGTGACTTTGTTTCTGAGCTTCACCGGCTATCTGCTGCCCTGGGACCAACTGGCATTCTGGGCCATCACGGTAGGTACGTCGATTGCCGGGTACGCGCCGCTGGTGGGGAAACAGATCCAGTTTCTGCTGCTGGGTGACGCCACGGTCGGTCAGGAAGCCCTGCTGCGGTTCTACGTGCTGCACGTGGCGGTGCTGCCGCTGGTATTGACGTTGCTGATCGCCATACACTTTTGGCGCATCCGCAAGGACGGGGGCCTGTCGCGGCCGGAGGAACCTGCGCGTGCGCAGGCGGTGACGCTAATTGTCACCACCGTGGGGGCCCCCCCATCCGAGCCGCGACCGTCAGGGAGCGTTAAAAAAACCTACGGCCTGCAAGGCTTCGTACGCGGGCCATTCATCAGGGCCGGAAATGTGCCCGACAACTCGGTCTTCAGTTGGCCCAATCTGCTGATCGCGGAGTTGTTCGTCTTCGTGCTGACGGTGGCCGTAATTCTGGTGCTGTCTCTGCTGTTCAACGCGCCGCTGGAAGAGCCCGTTAATATCATGCATCCGCCGAATCCCGCCAAGGCGCCCTGGTACTTCCTGGGCTTGCAGGAGATGGTGAGCTATTCGGCGTTTTGGGGTGGCGTGGGCGTTCCTGGCATCTTCGTTGTGCTGCTGCTGCTGGTCCCGTATATCGACCGCGGAGCCGCCGGGGTAGGCAAGTGGTTCGCCCGCGAGCGGCTGCTGGCAAACACGATTTTTCTGACGCTGGTGTTGGTCAACGTCATGTTCATCATTATCGGCACGTTCTTCCGCGGGCCGAACTGGTCAATGGTTTTACCCTGGTAACCGGCAATGCGACTGTCACTGGCGATAGCTAGTTTCGTGGCCCTGATCGTACACGGCATCGTTTTCTACGATCAATTCTTTCACCGCTGGGAGCGGTACCAGACCGCCTACTTCGATCAGGCGCGAACGCTTTCGAAGGACGAGCGGGAGCGGGCGGCCCTGGACGAGCGCCGGCCCCGCATCGAGCAATATATCGTCACGCAATTCGGCGATACGCAGGTGGACCGCTGCGGCACCTGTCACATCGCCGCCGACGATCCGCGGTTTGAGAAGTACGCGCAGCCGCTTCGTACGCACAGTTACTCCACGGCGCTGGGCGACTACCAGCGCAACGGCCGCTGGGAGCGCCGGCACAAATTTGCGGACTTCGGTTGCACGGTCTGTCACGACGGCCAGGGCCGCGGGCTGAAGACTTTCTACAGTCACGGCGAAGATCCTTTCTGGCCCGAGCCGATGCTGGGCTTCGTGACCCAGTCCACCTGGCGCAAGGAGTTAGCGCCCAAGCTGATGGGCACCCAGTACATGGAAGCCAATTGCGCCCAGTGCCACACTGCCAGCGATTTCGCCGGCACGCCCAACGTGAACCGCGGGCGCAAGCTGTTTTATGCCATGAACTGCTATGGCTGCCACCGTATCGAGGGGATGTCGGAAGGCACGCTGGGTCCCGACCTTAGCGAAGTCGGAAAGAAGTACCGAGTCGATTACCTGTGGCAGCACATCATCGATCCGCGCGTCATTTCAGCGACCTCCTTCATGCCCAAGTTCAACCTGGGCGAAGCGGATGTCAGGGCGCTAGTGATCTTCCTCAAGAGCCGCCACGGCATCAATTTCGCCGAAACATCGCTGGATCAATACCGCCTGCGGTTGAACGAAGCCAAGCTGACCATCACGCCGCCCGGCAAGCCCGAGGCGAAGGACGCCACGTTGGCGGGCCGCGGCAAGCAGCTTATCGAGGACCGCGCCTGCACGGCCTGTCACAAACTGGGCACGGTTGACGGCGGGATCGCGCCGGATCTCAGTTACGAGGGGCTCATCAAGGACCAGACCTGGCTGGTCGACCATTTCAAGAATCCGCGATCGCGGGTGCCCGACTCGATCATGCCGGCCTTCCGCTTCCCGGAGGGAGACTTCGAAGCCCTGGCCACTTATCTGGCTGGATTGAAGACGCCGCCGCCCGCCAGGCCTCCCGCGGAAACGTTCAAGGCGCTCTGCGCGCGCTGCCACGGCGAGAAGGGCGACGGCAACGGCAAGGTGGCTTGGTATCTGGACCCGGCCCCGCGGGACCTGACCAAAGCCGGCTTCATGAATTCCAAGCCGCGCGAGCGCTTCCTGCATTCGCTGGGCGAAGGCGTGCCGGGAACGTCGATGCCGGCGTGGGGCCATGCGTTGAAGGACGAACAAATTGCAGGCGTGCTGGATTATGTCTGGACGGCTTTCGTGAAGGAGCCGGCCAGGCCCATTAAGCCGCACAAGGTTCCAGAGATGAATCCCGCGGCGTCGACGCGGGAATCCATCGCGGCGGGCGAGCAAATCTTCGTACTGCGTTGCGCGGGCTGCCATGGCCGCAAGGCCGATGGCAAGGGGCCGAACTCGCTGGATATCTCGCCCAAACCGCGCAACCTGCGCAATTCCTTCTTTGTGAACAGCGTCGCCGATCAGCGCCTGTTCGATTCGATTCTGTATGGCGTGCAAGGCACGGCCATGCCCTCCTGGATCGATTACGGCCTCTCGCAGAACGACGTAGGCAATATCGTCAATTTCATTCGCAGCCTGAACCAGAAAAACAACGCCAGCCGAATAGCGGCGCTGCCAGAGCCGGCTGAAAGCCGGCTGCGGGCACGATTGCCCGCCCCACAGACACCCTAGGAACCAACATGCCAGAAGATAAATCACTCGAAGCTGTGGGAGCCACTCCGCTGAGAGCCGCCGTCGTGCATAGCGACGCGACGGCCAAGTGGTTCGTGGTCAGTTCCATCGCGTACTTCTTCATTGTGGGGATCATCGCCCTGACCATCGCGGCCAAGTTCGTATGGCCGGAGTTACTGGGTACGGTCTCCTACCTGACTTACGGCCGCCTCCGCCCCCTGCATGTGAACGGCATGCTGTTCGGGTGGCTGCTGGCGTGTGACATGGGTCTCACTTACTATCTTGTGCCGCGGCTGTGCGGCGTCAAGCTATACAACGAGAAGCTGGGCCTGGCAACCGCGATTCTGTGGAACATCATCATCCTCAGCGCGGTGGTCTCGCTGCTCGCGGGCTGGAACAAGGGTTGGGAGTACGCCGAATTGCCGATCTGGGTCGGCGTGATGGTGGTGATCGCTTGGGTCATGTTCGGCATCAACATATTTGCCACCATCGGCATGCGCAAGTACCAGCAGATGTATGTCTCACTCTGGTATGTGATGGGCAGCATCCTGTGGACCGCCTTCGTTTACATAACCGGCAACTTCGCCGTGGAATTCACTACCGGCGTCAACCAGGCCAACCTGAACTGGATGTACATCCACAACGCGGTGGGCTTGATCTTCACCCCGATCGGCCTGGCCGCGGCGTATTACTTCATTCCGAAAGCTTCCAACACGCCGCTATTCAGTCACAAGCTGTCGATGATCGGCTTCTGGTCGCTGGCCTTCGTATATGTCTGGACCGGCGCGCATCACATGCTCCACGGGCCGATTTCGCAGTGGCTGCAGACCATCGCCATTACGTTTTCGCTGATGTTGCTGATCCCTGTGTGGGCCGTAGTCTATAACTTCTTCGCCACCATGAAAGGCCAGTGGCAGCAGTTGCGGGAGAACGTGCCGCTGAAGTTCCTGATGTCGGGCGTCGTCTTCTACCTGCTCACCTGCTTCCAGGGACCCATGCATAGCTTGCGCTCGGTGAACGCCATCGTTTCCAAGACCGACTGGATTCCGGGGCACGCCCACATGGCGCTGCTGGGCTGTTTCTCGTTCTTCGCCATCGCCGGCACTTACTACATTGTGCCGCGCATCTTCAAGACGAAGCTATATTCCGACGCGTTGGCGAACTGGAATTTCTGGCTCATGATGATCGGCGGGCTGGGCTTCTTCGTGACGCTCTGGCTGGGCGGCTTCTGGCAGGGCTGGCAATGGAACAACCCGGCGATTCCGTTCATCGACACGGTGAAGGCGCTCAAGCCCATCTGGACCGTGCGCTTCTTCTCCGGCGTCCTGATCTTTTGCGGCATTGTGGCGTTCGCCTATAACATCATGGCGACGGCCGTCAACGCGAAGGAAGGTAGCACAGGCTTCAGCCTGTGAGGTGACTTATGCTAAGTAAAGCCGATAACAGCGCAACATTCGCGGTCGTCGCCGCCCTGGTCCTGTTCTTCATTGGCGGCATCCTCACCACGGTGGTTCCCCCGCTGGTGGACAAAAGCTGGGCGCGCCCCTTCGAGAACAACGATCCCGCCAAAGGCCCCACCGGAAAGCTGCTGCCCTTAAACGAACAACAACTGCACGGCCGCGCCATCTATGTGCGCGAAGGCTGCTGGTATTGCCATACGCAGCAGACCCGCACACTGCTGGCAGACACCAAGCGCAGCGGGTGGAAAGGCGTGGATTCGCCCATTTCCACCCCCGACGAATTCGTTTACGACACCCCGCACATGTTCGGCACCAAGCGCACCGGCCCGGACCTGTCGCGCGTGGGCGGCAAGTACGACACGCAATGGCATCGCACGCACTTGCGCAATCCGCGCGACCTGGTGCCCGGCTCCGTGATGCCGCCGTTCCCCTGGATTGTGAACGACGATACCGAGTTCAAGTCGCTGGTGGCGTATCTGCAAACGCTGGGACGCGCCAAGAACTGGCGGCCCGACAACGATTACGAGAGGTGAAACCAATGCACGACTACGTCTACCCGAGCATCTTCTTTTCGTATTTCCTATTCTTCATCCTGCTGGGCGGCGCCTTGTTTTTCTGCGTGCGCTCGATCAAGGACGGCTATTGGGGACGCGATAGTGAAGAAGTTAAATACCGCATGTTGAACGACGACGACCAGGAGCAAAACCAATGACACCGGCCAAGAGCGGAAACGAACCGGCCAAAGAGGCCATCCACGGATACGCCGACGGCTGGATCACCGAGCGAACCGGCACCGAAGTACCCACCTTCCTGAAATTCGCCTTCATCGCGATCGCCGGCGGCTGTCTCGCCTATTTTTTCATTTATATGTATGGCGAAGTGAATCATCCGGACCGGGGCGTGCTGGTGAAGGCGCTGAACGCCGCGACGGAAGCCTCCGCCACGCTGATGTATATCATCGCCGCGATGATCATCGCGTTTGGCGTGATCGTAGTGGCCTTCTCGTTCCGGAGATCCAAATGAGCTGTATCAGAGTGGGGCAGGCCTTTGGCCTGCAGCCGCCTTTTAGGCGGCCAGAGCCGGCTGAAAGCCGGCTGCGGGCAAGATTGCCCGCCCCACGGTGCGTGTGGAATCGACTAACATGACCGACACCTTGTTCCAGGTGCAAGTCCCCGATGCATCCGAGTATTGGATGCAGATGGTGAAATGCCGCCATGCCTGCCCGGTACACACCGACGCGTGCGGTTACGTGACGGCCATCGCCGAAGGGCGCTACGAAACCGCTTACCGCATCGCCCGCGCCACCAACCCATTCGCCTCCATATGCGGGCGGGTGTGCGGTGCGCCGTGCGAGGCCAACTGCCGCCGCGGCTCGCTGGACGCGCCCGTCGCCATACGCGCGTTGAAGCGCTTCGTGACCGACACCTACGGCCCCGAAACGGCCGACTACACCCTGTACCGCGAAGCCTGCAACCGCGCCATGCTGCCGCCCCATCCGGGCGATTATGAACGCATCGCGGTGGTCGGCGCGGGTGTCTCCGGACTGACCGTGGCGCACGATCTGGCGCAGACCGGCTACAACGTGACCGTCTTCGAATCCGATGCCGAACCGGGCGGCATGCTCACCGCGGGGGTGCCGGTGTTCCGGCTGCCGCGCGAACTGGTGCGCCACGAGATCGATGCCATCCTTTCGCTCGGCGTCGAGCTGAAATGCAACATGCGCCTGGGCCGCGACTTTACGCTTTCCGATCTGCGTCACGTCGGCTACAAGGCGATCTTCATCGGCATCGGCCTGCCCAAGGGCCGCAAACTGCCGCTGCCCGGCGCGGACAGCCCCAACGTGCTCGACGGCATGGATTTTCTGCGCGCCTTCAACGCCGCCCAACCGCTCTCCCTCGGCCGCCGCATCGTGGTGATCGGCGGCGGCAACGTAGCGTACGATGTGGCGCGCTCGGCGGTACGCCCCGGCGAGTCGCAAACCCGCGGCGAAGCCGTAGCCGAAATGGAGCGCGGCGAGCAGGTGGCCTACGATGTGGCGCGCTCGGCGTTGCGCATCTCTGGCGACAAGGAAGTGCACGTGGTCTGCCTGGAAAGCCGCGAGGAGATGCCCGCCGACGAGATGGAAATCGTCGAAGGCTCCGAAGAAGGCATCCGCTTGCACAACCGGCGCGGTCCCAAGGCCATCGTCACGGAAGACGGCCAACTCGCGCTGCGCACGGTGAAGTGTACCGCGGTGTTCGATTCGACCGGCCGCTTCAATCCTTCGTTCGACGAATCGCTGATCGAGGACATCCCGGCCGACAGCATTATCTTCGCCATCGGCCAGACCTCCGATCTTTCCTTCCTGCGCCCGGAAGACGCGATTGAGACCGAGCGCGGCCTGATTAAGGTCGATCGCGAAACCTACCAGACCAGCGCGCCGGATGTTTTCGCTTGCGGCGATATCGCGCACGGCCCGCGCCTGTTTATCGACGCCATCGCCTCGGCGCAAATCGCGGCGCGTTCCATGCACGATTATTTGCGCGGCACGCGCACCGAAGTGGCCGTGCGCCGCGCGTGGGCGCCAGCCGCCTATACCATGGCCGAAGGCTGGAACGCGATCGAGCGCCAGAATCCACCGGTGCTCGAAAGCGAACGCCGCGCGGCCTCGCTCGAGACCATCGAAGAGCC
>JBEKPZ010000002.1:0-61997 GCA_049520215.1 Bryobacteraceae bacterium
GGCGGGAATGGCGGCATCGTTCCGCCAATCGTCATACTTGGCCCAGGCGTTGAAGAGCCAATTGGTGAGCGCCACTTCGCCCGCGCGATTCTTCACGAACAGCGGACAGTAGTCGCGCGTCCAGCTTCGATCGGTCGGCGCATGGAAGAACTCGACCGCGGCCAGGTTGGCATCCGCCTTGCGCAGAATGCGGCGCGCGGCATCTTCCGCGGCGCGGCCTTGAACCAGAATGCGTACGCGTTCGACGCGCGCCAGCTTGCGCACGATTTCGGCGTAGACCCACGGAATCGGCGCGAAGCGGCCCGGCCAATCGTCGCGATTGTGCGGCCAGGCGATCCAGGTGGCCTCGTGCGGCTCCCATTCGGCGGGCATGCGGAAGCCCAATGCGCGCGGAGTTTCGGGCATCAGTCGCTTACGCGCTGCGTGATGGCGCCGTACGCGTCAATGCGCCGGTCGCGCAGGAAGGGCCAGTTGCGGCGCACCTCTTCGATGCGGCGCGGGTCGCACTCCGCGATCAGAATCTCTTCGCGATCGTGCGCGGCTTCGGCCACCACCTGGCCAAACGGGTCGGCCACGAACGATCCGCCCCAGAATTCCAGGCCGCGATCCGGCGGGCCTTCGAAGCCCACGCGGTTCACGGCCGCTACGTAGATGCCGTTGGCGATGGCGTGCGCGCGCTGGATGGTGCGCCAGGCGTCGTGCTGGGCCGCGCCGAATTCCTCCTTTTCCGCGGGATGCCAGCCGATGGCGGTCGGGTAAAACACCACCTGCGCGCCGGCGAGGGCGGCCAGGCGCGCGGCTTCCGGATACCACTGATCCCAGCAGACCAGCACGGCCACCCGCGCGTAGCGCGTGTCGAAGCTGCGAAATCCCAGGTCGCCGGGAGTGAAGTAGAATTTCTCGAAATAGAGCGGGTCGTCGGGAATGTGCATCTTGCGATAGATGCCCGCGAGCGCGCCATCGGCGTCGATGATGGCGGCCGTGTTGTGATAGACGCCCGCCGTGCGACGCTCGAACAGCGATGCGACGACGGCCACCCCCAGTTCAGCGGCTAGGCGGCCAAGCGCCGCAGTGGATGGACCGGGGATCGACTCGGCCAGATCGAAGAGCGAGGCGTTCTCTTCGCGGCAGAAATACTGCGAGCGGAACAGTTCCTGGAGACAGACGATCTGCGCCCCGCGGGCCGCGGCCTCTCGGATGCGCCATTCGGCTTTGGCGAGGTTTTCGTTGGGGTCCACGGAGCAGGCCATCTGGACGAGGCCGATGCGGAACTTGGCGGCGTGCACCTTTATATTTTGGCAGAGTGCGCGCGACGCGGTGCGCCCCGTCCGCCTGATCGTGGGGCAGGACTCCAGTGTGCGCCCTTGAGGGGCAGGTTACCAGTGGGGGAAAGCCCCACGACACTGCTCCAAACCTCTTGGAACTGGGTCCCCTTCAGAAAATATACTTGATTCCCACCTGAATCTGCCGCGGTGGCTTACCGCCGTAAGCGTTCTCCGACAGCACCTGCCCAAAATTCGGACTCTCGAACACGTGGTTCGGTAGATCGAAGTTCGGATGGTTGAACAAATTGAAGACCTCGCCGCGGAACTGCAAACGATGACTCTCGGTGCGCAGCATAATATTCTTGTACACCGAGAAATCCACGTTCGCGAATGCCGGCCCGGTCAGAATATTGCGCCCGGCATTGCCAAACTGTCCGGCCGGCGGCTGCACGAAAGCGCAGGTATTGAACCAGCTCCCAGGCTCGTCGACCGAGTCCGGGGCCAGTCCGCCTTTCGAGATGGTGGTGTGGCAGGCGGGGTTAGGGTTCGCCATCACGGGACCGGGCAGGTCTGGGTTTGAGATCAAATCCGGCCTGTAGGGGTTGCCAAACGCGGCGATGGCGGACCCGCTTTGCGAAGAAGGCAGGTTCACCGTGAAAGGAGACCCACTCTGCGCCGTCAGGATTCCAGCCGCCTGCCAGTTGCCTAACAAGCTCTTGCGCCAGCCCGGTTGCTTGATCCACTGGCGGCCGAACGGCAGGTCGTAGACGGTACTGATCACCATGCGGTGCTTGGCGTTGAAATCGGAAAGCGCGCGGTCGGCCTGCGGGTCGTAGGAGTTCTGCGGCAGGCCCGAGCCCACACTGCCCCCGAACACGGCCGAGACGTCGTCAATCGATTTCGAGAAAGTGTACGCTGCCAGAAAGGTGAGCCCTTGGGCCACGCGCCTTTCGGAGCGGAACTGCAGGGAGTTGTACGAGCTGGCAGCGGCCGATTCCACGTAAAGGATCGAGGAGAACTGCGGGTACGGCGCCAGGCCGGTGCCGGGGTTCGTCTGATTGATGTCGCGCACGTCGGCCAGGTGCGTGCCTTTGGATCCCACGTATGCCAGATCCACCATCCAGTAGGGCTTGATTTCATATTGCAGGTCCGCGTTCCATTGCTGCATATAGGCGTCGCGGAAGTTGCGCGCGATCATGTTGGGCTCCACGATCGCCGTGGCCGGCTGGCTCAGAATATTCTGGATCGTGTCCGTGCCGCTGTTGGCGTAATAGGCCAGATCGTAGAAGGGCGGGTTGAAGCGCGGAAAGACGTTGATATTGAAAATGCCCACGTCATAGAAGATGCCGTAGGCGGCGCGCACCACCCAGCGCTCCGTCTTCATGGGCCGCCAGGCGACCCCGATGCGCGGAGCGAAATCGGTGCGTGTCGGATTGTAAGTGGCGCGCGGAACTCCGTCGGTGCCGGCCAGGATGAACTGGCAGTCGGGAACCGGCGTGCAGGTCGCGGAATTGGCGCTGAGATCGGGAACGCTGAAACGATTGTGATCCTCCACTCCGGGACTGTTGTACTCATACCGCATGCCCACGTTCAGCAATAAGCGCGGCACCACGTGGATATCGTCCTGGATGTAGTAGTTCATGCCCATGCTGCGCACGGTGTTGTACGTATTGCCCGTCACCCCTACCGCATAATCGGGAATGCCCACCGCCAACTGGGCCAGCGCGTCAACAGGAGTTCCAGCCATGCCGTCCTCGGTGCCGGCCTCGAAGAAGAAGTCGCCGCGCGCCACGAAATCGAGGTAATTGTCGATCTGGATGTCGCGGATGTCCGCTCCGAACTTGAACTGATTGCGTCCCTTGATCCAGGACAGGTTGTCGGAGAGATGCACGGTCGTATCGTGGCGGTCTTGCGGATAGTTGAGCGGCTCGCCGATCCCGTCGAATCCCAACAGATTGACTTCGGGATATCCCAGATCCACCGGATTGGTCAGCACGACCGGAAAGCCCAACTGCGCGCTCAGATTCTGGCCGGAGCTTTGCTGCAAGGCGCCCGCCCGCATGCGGTTGAAGCCCAGCCGAAGCTCGTTGATGGCGGCCGAGGTAAACACGTGCGTCCAACTCAGCCCGCCGTTCTGGCCGTCGTTCAGCGTGAAACTGCCGTAGCCAGGCAGGTTGGTGAACGAATACACCGGATCGAAGGGATTGAAACGGTTCTGATCGAAGATCGCCCAGTGCGCCGATAGGGTGTCGTTCGGCCCCGCGTGGTGGTCCACTTTGATCAGACCCATGTTCTCCGTGTTCCGAATCACGGGCGCGGAAACAAACGTGTTCGAATTCGCCAGATCGGACCCTACATTGGCCGCCGGGTACAAATTGAGGATCGCCTGACCGCCTGGATTCAGGGGAATCCCAACTCCGGACAACAATCCCTCGATCTCCGACAACTGCGTCTGCGAGGGCACCGTGGCCTCGCGCGTGGTTGCCTGCCGCAGACGCAGACTCTCGTACGAAGCAAAGAAGAAGGTCTTATCCTTGCGAATAGGGCCGCCGAAGGTTGCTCCAAACTGGTTGCGGTCGAGTTCGGGGATCGGGCCGCAAGTGCCCGGCAGCGAAGCGGCCGTGCAATAGGGCTGATCGAAGAAATTCTTGGCGTCCAGGTTGCGGTTTCGCAAGAACTCGAAAAGCCCGCCGTGGAACTGGTTGGAGCCGCTCTTCAGGATGACGTTGACCTGCGCGCCCCCGCTGCGCCCGAATTCCGCCGAGTAGTCGGTGGACTGCACCTTGAACTCTTGCACCGCGTCAATCGACGGCAGCGCGACGTATTGATTGATGTACGGATCGTTATTGTCCACGCCTTCCAGCAGGAAGTTATTGGACTGCTCCCGCGCGCCGTTGACGCTCACCGCGCCGCCCTGCGTGGAATTCTGAGATCCTTCGGCCGGCAACTGGCTGCCCGGCGCCAACAGCGCGAACGCCAGGAAATTGCGCTCGTTCAGGGGCAACTCGTGTACCATGCGGCCATTGATCACCTGTCCCAACGTCGAGGTGTCGGTTTGAATAATCGGCGGCGTGTCGTTGACTTTCACTTCTTCGGCGAGGATGCCGATTTGCAGCGTGAAATCGACGCGCGCGGTCTGATCCACGTCCAGGCCGACATCGGCCAGCACGGCTCTGCGAAAGCCGTCCTTCTCCACGGCCACCCGGTAGTGCCCCGGAGGCAGCAGGGCGATGGTGAAATCGCCGTCGTCATTGGTCGCCGCGCCGCGGGCGGCATTGGTCGTTACGCTGGTTACGGTCACCCGCGCTTTGGGTACGACACCCCCGCTGGTATCGGTCACCGTGCCGGTGATGGTGCCGGTCGGATCGTTTGCCAGGAGTGGAAAGACCAGCGCACTCCACAGCAAAGGCATGCGTAAGTACCGTCGAAAGCGCATACGTTGCCCAGCATATCAGGATTAGACGTCGGCGCCATTTGCTGTGGGGCAGGTTGGCAACCTGCAGGCCGATTGTCAATCGGCCTTCCGTTTGCGGCTATGCTGCATATGCGGGCCCGGCTGCGTATGCAAGCCCGGCCTCTCAGGCCGCCCTCGCGATCACTTCCGCTGGATCGATTCCAAATACCGCAGCAAGTTATCCACGCGCAGCTTCGCCATGTTCTCATCGGGGCTCATGGCCCGGAAGGCCGGTCCCCACATAGGCATCTCTGCCGACCCGTGCGCGGGCGTGGACGAACCGCCGCCCAGCAATTGACGGATCGCGCCCACCGGGAACTTGCCGCCATTGCTTTTGGAAAGCTGGGTCACGTCCGTAGGGCTGGCTTTCAGGGCCGCCGCCGCCGGACCGCCGCCCTTGCCGTCTTTGCCGTGACAGACGGCGCAGTATCGCAGGTACAGATCCGGGCCCTTGGTTGGACTGGTGTTGAGCGCCGCCCCGGCCAGCGCGCCGGTCGTGAGAATGCCGAAAATGCCTGTCAGAGTCCGCATGGGGTTCCCCTTAGAAGATCAGCTTTAGCCCGAACTGCACCAACCTCGGATCGCGCGTCTGGAGCACCTTGCCGAAGGTCGCGCCGTCGGAAATGTCGCCGTCCACCTTGCTGAATTGAGCATGGTTGGCGATGTTGAAGAACTCCGCGCGAAATTCCAGCTTGTAGCGTTCTTTGAACACAGTGTCCTTCATCAGGCTGAAATCGACGTTATTGATCCCGGGTCCGCAGCACACCGAGCGCGGCGAATCGCCGATAATCCCCTCCTGTGTGGGCTGTTGGAAATCGCCCGGATTGAAAGCTAGATTCCCCGGGCCCCGCGGATTCAACCTCTGTAGCGGAGCCACCTGGTTCGGTTCCCCGGGGAAGGCGAAAAACGAGCTGTCCATCAATTCCAGGTCGGAGGACGATGTGATCGGCACCGGAAACCCGCTCTGAAACGTGACGATGCCGGAACTTTGCCAGCCGTTCAGCAACCCGCCGGCCCAGCCGTGGATGTCCCTATGCGGGAACTGGTAAACGTAACTGAACACCAGCCGGTTGCGCGCGTCGAATAGCGACAGCGCGCGGCTGTCCCTGAAATTCAGCGGATTCAGCACGTTTTCGAAGCTGGAGGCATCGTCAATCGACTTGCTGAAAGTGTAAGCCGCCTGGAACTGCAGCCCATGCGAGAATCGTTTTTCGGCGCTCACTTGCAGCGAGTTGTAATTCGAGTTGGCCACGGTGTTTTCGGTGAAAATGCTCGAAAACACCGGCACGCCATCGGGCGGGCACCCCGTGCCCGTCAGCGGATTGCAGTTCGGCGAAGAATACTTACGCAGCCCCACCAGCGTAATCGGATTGGCATTCGGCCCGGTCACGGTCGCCTGCGGACCGTAGGGCAGGTGCAGCGTGAATCCGGCGGGAATTTCGCCGGCCGCGATGGTGTACGCGTTATCCGCACTGAAAGGACCGCAGGCCAGCGACGAATCGCCAGCCAGCCCGGAGATCGCGTTCAGGTCCAAACACGTCTGCGCGTTGCCGTAGTTCAAATCGTACGAGGCCAGCAAACGGTGCGCCTCCGTGCCCACGTAGCCGATCTGGAAGAGCACGTCGCCTGGAAGCTCGCGCTGGACGGTGAAATTGTACTGCTCGGAATACTGCGTCCGCATATTCGGCTGGAACTGGCCATACAACAGAATCGGCCGGTAGGACGACCAATCCACCGGCTGGCCGCGCACCGGGTTCAGGATACCGTTGAAAGGGTTCGGCGTGACCGTGCCATCCTGGCCTACGAATGGGGTGTTGAACATAGGATCCGCCAGGCTGGTGCTGCCGCCGAAGGGCGGCTCGGCGTTGAACTGCTCCAGTACCAGTTGCTCGATGGGATTGTAGAAAAGGCCGAAACCGGCGCGGATGCTGGTTTTTCCCGGCCCGCCAGCCAACCTGCGCCAGAAACCCGACCCCGCAGGCGGGCTCCAGGCCAAGCCAATGCGCGGCGCGAAAGCCTTGTAGTAGGTCTTGGTCATGCCGGCCGGCACTCCCGCGTCGCCGGGAAATACCAGGCCCAGCGGGAAGACGGCATTGGCAGGCCCCGTCTCGCTGCAATCGGTGGAGCCGAACTGCTGGACCAGCGGATTGTTCGCCGCAAGCTGGCAGGGATACACGCTCGTTACCTGGCCTGGACGAAATGTCTGCACGTGCTCGCCGATGTCGGTGAGCGGCGTATCCAGTTCCCAGCGCAAGCCATAGTTGAGCGTCAGGTTGGATCGCAGCTTCCAACTATCCTGCGCGAACAGGTACAGCGCCGTGCTGCGCACATTCTCGTGCTGGGCCGATCCTTGCGTGTAATTGTTCGGCATGCCCAGCAGGTAGTCCGGATAAAAATCGTCGTAGCCCACATCGTTGTTGCCGCCGGTGACCGTGTAATAACCGTTGACGTCGTAGTAAAGCGTCTGGTCGAAGCGCATGCGGCGCACGTCTACGCCGAATTTCAGGCTGTGAGCGCCCATCACTTTGCTCAAGCTGTCGGACCACTGAAAGCTGTTGCCGATCTGCGGTAGTTCGCCCTCGAAGTTGTTGCCGATGGAGAATCCGCCGGAGACGCTGATGTAGGGCACGCCTTCGTGATTCGCTCCCAGGTTTGGCGTGATTCCATACTGCGGATTGGCGGGATCCGAGAAGCAACTGCTCGCCGGTACGGCCGCCCCGCAAACGTTCTGCACCAGTTGCGCATTCTGTGGATGGTCGTAGTTAAGCTGCCCTTCGCGGAAGTAAGTGAAGCGCGCTTCGTTGACCAGCGTGGGAGTGGCGGTCCATGTCTCGCTCAGGTTGAATTGCTGGTCGCGCGTGCCGTAGATCGCTCCGAATCCCGGCAAATTGGCGCCTCCGCCTTCGAACGTGGAAAAAGGCTGCGTCTGCGTGTCGTTATCGAAGTAGTAATAGAAGCTCAACTGGTGGTGGTCGCTGAGATGCTGGTCGAGGCGAAATGTGGATTGAATCCCCTTTTCCGATTGCTTGGGCGACGCCTGGTAGTTACTGGAGCCGCTATTGGGCAGGGGCACATAGCGATTCATCAGGGCCAGGGCCGTGGGATCGAAGCACTGCGTGGGGATCTGGTTGTTGGGGAAGATGGCCCCCCAAGGGGTGAGTGGGGCAATGGGAGCGCCGCCCTCTGCCGCGACGGCTGTCGCGCAGCCCGGCCGTTGGTTTAGAGCGCTCGCCAAATAGGCATCGTTCAAACATGGGTAACCCTGGCTACAGGGCAAGGTATTGAAGGGCGTGCCCGCCGAAAAATCGCCGTTCCGCTCCGCCTGCGTCGGCACCGGTACTACGTCGGACGGAATGCCCTGCACGATCTGGCGGTCCTCCACGGAGGCGAAGAAGAAGGTCTTGTTCTTCTTGATCGGCCCGCCGAACGTGCCGCCGAACTGGTTCTGGTGGAACTCGGGCTTGCTCGTATCGAAGAAGCCGCGCGCGTCCAGGTTGGTGTTACGGAAGAATTCGTACATGTCGCCGTGGAATTCGTTGGTGCCGCCCTTGGTCACCACGTTCACCACGGAGCCTGAGTTGCGCCCGTACTCGGCGTCGAAGGTATTGGTCAGCACGCGGAACTCTTCGATGGTATCGGGCGACGGCTGCACTGCCGGGATGGCCACGAACTGGTCGTTGGCGTCGCCCCCGTTCACGTTGAAGTTGTTGGCCCGGCCGCGCCCGCCATTCACCGAGACCACGCCCGCATTGTCGCTGCCGGCAAACAGAGAGTAGCCCTGCTGCGACTGCACGCCGGGCTGGAGCTGCAGCAACTGGTAAGTGTCGCGCGTATTCAGCGGCAAATTCACCACCGCCCGGGAATTCATCACCGCGCCCAACTGCGTGCTGGTGGTCTCGACCAGCGCCGCCTCCGCTTCCGCCGTGACGCTCTGGGTAATTTCACCGATTTCGAGCGCTGCGTCGACCACCACCACGTGGCCCAGCGTAATCTCCACGCGTTGGATGAACTTCTTGAAGCCCGCGGTCTCGACTTCCACGGCATACGGTCCGACCGGCAGCGCCGGCATGAAGAAGTCCCCTTTGGCGTCCGTAGTGGACGTGCGGCTGGTGCTGGTGCCTTCCAGCGTAGCCTTGACGGTAGCACCGACGATCACCAGTCCCGACGGGTCCTTCGCCGTCCCTCGCAAATCGCCGGTGGTCTGCGCCAGCAATCCGGAGACGGCGGAAAAGCCGCACACCAGCAGGGCGGCGGCTTTCCGCTTGCCTTCACCTATATCCATGCAGTTTCCTCGCTTATATCGGGGGCGAAATCTGAACGGATTATTATTACATATCGATGTGGGGCGGGCGTCCACAAATGTGGGGCGGGCAATTCTGCCCGCAGCCGGCTTTCAGCCGGCTCTTGGCAGCACTCCGTGCGGCGGGTCTCCAGACCCGCCTGCGAAGCCCGCTCTTTGCGCGAGAGGCCGACGTGGGCGTCGGCCGCGGTCCAGGGGGACCGCCCAGGGGACCGCCCCACGATTAAAGGCCCTTTGCGTCGCGCACCCAGATGATGTAGTCCGTCACCGGAGGCGCGCCGCCGAGCGCGCGTAGCCGCATGGCGATCTGGGCGCGATGATGTTCGCTGTGCATCGCCACCTGCATCAGCGCATCCCGCACCGAAGGGTGGAAGTCTTTCCATGCCGCAACCGGAAACTCGATCGTGCGCGCGAGTTCGGCTTCATCCAGGCGCGCGGTGTAAGCGGCGCCATCCGCGTGCGCCTCCTGGAATCGCAGATCCATCTCGTCCAGCGAGCCCGGAGCCTGCTTAAAGCGCTCCATGTCGAAAGGACGCTGTTCGAAGCGAGACAGGAAAAATTGCTGCACTACGACAATGTGATGCAGCCATTTGCGCAGTTGGTCGTCGCCAAAAGCGCCATCGTGCGCGGCAACCGCTTTCAAAATCGCCGCATCCGCCCACGCCATGTGCGCGAACAGAGATTGAATCAGCTCGCTCATTCGACTCCTCCGAATCTCATTCTACCGAAGGAGACCCGCGCCCTACGAGTACTCCCAGCGGCGCGCGAAACGGCGCGCGATCAGGAACAGGACCATCCCGGCGCCCACCAGCACGGCTACTTGCGGCGCCAGGCGCAGGATGGGTTCATCGCGCCAGAAGACCTTGGTATAGCCGTCGATGGCCCAGGCATTGAGCGTCAGCAGCCCCACCTTCTGCATGGCTTCCGGCATGAAGTAGCGCGGGAACATGCTCCCGCCGAGGGCCGACATCGTCAGGATGATGAGCGTGGAAATTCCGGCCGACTGCGCGCGGGTGTGCGAGACGCTGGCCAGCAATATGCCGAACGACGCTACGGCGAACGAAGTGGCCGCGGTCATGACCACAAAACCGGGCAAGTGCGTGAACAGGTCGAGATGGAAAACGGCGGCGCCCCAAAGAAACATGAGCGTGAGCTGTGCGGAAGCCAGCAGCGCGCTGTAGGCCACCTTGCCCGCCAGCAGCGTGGTCATGCTCACCCGCGCGCTCAGAATGCGGTCGAGCGCTCCGCTTTCGGATTCATCCAGCAGGCTGCCTGAAGCGGCGCTGGCGGTGAACAGCAGGAACATGACTCCGATCGCGGCGGCATAGAACGAAATCATGGAGTTATGTTTTTTCTCGCCGATTACGTCGCGCACGTCCAGGGCTACCAGCCCAGTGTCTTTCCGTGGGCCGCTCTGGCTGGGCGCATTGGGCACCCTCGACAAAGCCGATTCGATGCTCTCGCGCTGTTGGGGCGTAAGCCCGCCGCTATAGTGCTCGAAATACTGCATGCCCATCTTCGCCATGGTGTCGGGCAAAGAGGTCATCACAACCTTTTGCAGCATCCCGCCGACCATCTGCGCAGCCACCGGGTCGGAGCTATCGTGCAGCAGACGGATCGGGGGACTGTCGCGGCCCGGCCCAAACGAGATGGGATGCGCGCCGAATCCTTTGGGAATGATCAGCGCGGCGGGAGCGTCGCGCTGTTTAACCGCGGCCTCGGCGCCGGCTGCCGTGTAATCCGGCGGAACGGACTCGCCCTTTTTCGCTTTGGGGTGAGTGCTCACATCGAGCGAAGGTTCCTGGAGCAAGGCGCGAACCAATCGCCCGGAGACCTCGCTGCCATCCTCATCCACCACCAGCACGCTGACGCGCGGCGTGCTGCCGCCGCCCATGCCGCCGAAGATCATGCCAAAGATGCTGAAGAATGCGATCGGCAAAATGAACGCCAGAATCAATGCGCCCTTATCGCGGCGGAGGGCGCGGAATCCGTTGCGGACGATGGCGGCAATCATTGGCGTAGGTCCCTTCCGGTGAGTTGCAAAAACACAGATTCGAGGTTCGGGCGGCGCAGCACGACGTCGATTACTTCCAGCCCGTCCTGGATGGCGGCGTCCAACAGCGGCCCGATATCGGTGGGCTTTTCCACGGCGAAGTGCGCCACTCCCTCATCCACCGTGCCGCCGCGCGCCGCGGCCCAGGCGCTTCCGTTTTCGACGGTGGACGCGAAACGCATCAGCACGTCGCTGCGGCTGCCGAACGACTGCGCGACGAGTTCTTCCTGGGCGCCTTGCGCGATCACGCGGCCATGATCCACGATGGCGATGGAATCGCACAGGCGCTCGGCTTCTTCCATGTAGTGCGTCGTGTAGATCACCGTAGTGCCCTGGTCGCGCAGCTCCGCGACCATCTCGAAGATGCGGTTGCGCGACTGCGGATCGACGCCCACCGTGGGCTCGTCGAGCAGCACGATGCGGGGGCGATGCACCATCCCGGCCGCCATGTTGAGGCGCCGCCGCATGCCGCCGGACAGAGTCTTTACCGTAGCGCCGGCGCGGTCGGCCAGCGCGGCCCATTCGAGACACCACGCGATGCCGTCGTCGAGGGCTTTGCCGCGCAGGCCCTGATAGCGCCCGAAGGCGTCCAGGTTCTCGCGGCAAGTGAGCAGAGGATACAGCGCCAGTTCCTGCGGCACCCAGCCCAACTGGGCGCGGGCTGCCGCCGAGCCGGCCGGTTCGCCGAACACGCGGATGCTGCCGGAATCCAGACGGACGCGTCCGGCAATGCTGCGAATCAGCGTCGATTTACCGGCGCCATTGGGGCCCAGCAGGCCCAGGCAGGCGCGCTCGTGGACCTCCAGGGACACGCCCGAAACAGCCGTCAGGTCGCCGAAGCGCTTGACCACAGCGTCCAGGCGCAGGGGGATCGCAGGCACCGGAGAAGCCATGTAACGATGGTACGCGGCGCCGAGTCAAAATGTTCCCCTTGCTCGTGGGGCAGGCCCGTGGCCTGCGGCGGCCTCTCAGGCCGCCTCTTCGCGCCGCCTCGTCAGAGGGATTGCGCGCGCCGGAGACGCCATGCAACGATATACGTACATGCGGACACCAGCCATCTTCTTTGGCCACGGCAATCCCATGAACGCCGTGTCACAGAACAGTTACACCGAAGCATGGGGCGCATTGGGGCGCGCGATGCCGCGTCCTAAAGCCATCCTCAGCATTTCGGCGCACTGGTTCGTGCCCGAGACGGGCGTAACCGTCGCCACTGCGCCGCGCACCATACACGATTTCGGCGGTTTTCCGCGGGAACTCTATGAGGTGAACTATCCCGCGCCCGGCGATCCCGTCCTGGCGCGGCGGGTGCAAGCGCTGCTGCGGCCACTGCCCGTCAGGCTGGACGAAAGTTGGGGACTGGATCACGGCACCTGGTCGGTGCTGTGCCATGTCTACCCGCAGGCCGATATCCCGGTGGTGCAACTGAGCATCGACGAGACGCAGCCGGCTAGCTTCCACTACGAGATTGGCGAGCGCCTGGCGCCGCTGCGCGAAGAAGGCGTGCTGATCGTGGGCAGCGGCAACCTGGTACACAACCTCCACGCCTACGCCTGGGGACGGCACATCGTCGAGCCGTTCGACTGGGCCGTAAAGTTTGAGCGGGAGGCGCGCGAGTTGATTCTCGCGGGCGAGCACCGGCCGCTGATCGACTACGAACGGCTGGGGCGGGATGCGCTGCTGTCGATTCCCACGCCGGACCACTATTTGCCCCTGCTGTATGTCATCGCCTCGCGGCAGTCGGGAGAAGCGGCCGGCTTCCCAGTGGAAGGTGTGGATGGCGGATCGATATCCATGCTTGCGGTGAAGATCGGGTAGCCGCGAGGGGATGCGCGCGAGCGCATCTCGCCGATGTGCTACTATTAAGGCAGGCGTAAACATGATTGAAGATCTGCTCCAACCCAGGCACTTGCTGATAATCCTGGCCATCGCCCTGCTGTTCTTCGGCCCGCAAAAGCTGCCGGAGCTCGGAAAAGGTCTGGCCCAGGGCATTCGCAGTTTCAAGGATTCCTTGAAGAGTGTGAACAATCCGGACGACACCCCGCCGGCGCAACCGAAGGATTAGCTTCGCCCTGTAGATAACGCGCACCCGAAGAGATGCCCTCGGCTTGCTTGCCGGGAGTCTCGCCGTGCCGTCCCTTACAAAAGCCGCCACCCTGAAGATCGCATAGGTAGCACAGGCTTCAGCCTGTGTCTTTAAGGCTGTCCAACACCCGCCGCGTTTTCTCAATCCGTCCGTGGCCTAGACCCTCGCGGAGTTCCAACGCGGCGGTGAGCCGTTGGCGGGCGAGTTCGCGCTCGCACACGGCGGCGTAGGCGCGAAGTTGGCAAGGGCGATTACGACGCGTGCCGCCAGATGCTCAGGACGGGTGAAGAGGGCGAACCGCCTTTGAACATAGCCGCCTTTTCCGTTTCGCTGGCCAGCCTGCCTTCTTCCCGGAGTCCGGTCCACGGTGCGTCGGGATCGGCCGAGAAGGCAAACACCGGCTGGCCTACCTGCTTTGCGACATCCACCTCAAACCGGGTTATGGAGCGCCCCAGTCGCCATCCAATTCCACCAGAGGGAAGTAGCCGTAGCGATGCGCCACGATGCAGATCACCCCGTCCGTAGCTTCTCACATTAGGAAGCCGGTCAGAAGATAGCAGCCGATGAGATGAAAATTCGGAGAACTTGGCGGGTGCGGGGAACTTGCCGGGCGGAGTCCGAAGACTCCGCCCGGGTCGCGTCGAACATGTTTGACCCTGTATTAATAACTTCTTGGTCCCCTTCGCATCGGGGATGACGCTAATATAACATAAAGGTCTACAGGTCGCACAACTTGCTTTGATATTTGAATCGTTCAACGAGGACTATGTTCGGCGGCTCGCGGACGGGGATTCCGGCGCAGGAGACCACTTTGCCTTGTATTTTGGCAACCTGTTGTTTCTGAAGCTGCGCGTGCGTCTGCGCTCCGCCGAGTTGATCGACGACATCCGGCAGGAAACCCTGATGCGCGTGCTGGTGATCCTGCGCGAGGGTCAGGGGGTCAAGCGCCCGGAGCGCTTCGGCGCATTCGTCAACGGCGTCTGCGATAACGTGGTGCGGGAGCTATGCCGGTTGGACGGGCGCGAGGAGCCTTGGAGCGAAAACATGGACGATCCGGCCGATCCAACGGTGGACCTGGATGCCAATCTGGTCAACGCCGATTCGAAACGGGAGATCGAGCAGGCATTTGCGGTATTGTCGGAGAAGGACCGCAGAATCCTGCAAGCCATCTACCTGGACGAGACCGATAAAGACGAAGTCTGCCGGCAGTTCCAGGTCGATCCGGGGTATCTGCGCGTACTGCTGCACCGGGCCAAGGTCCAATTCCGCAAAGTGTATCGCGGCGGGAACGGTCCGCCACCGGTCAATCGAGCCGGAGCGTGACAATGGCCTGGGCTTCGGCGGATCGGCCTTCGCCGACGGGTCCCACTTTCTCGGCGGTCTTGAACTTCACGGATATGCGATCCGCGTCGAGTTCCAGCGTGGCGGCCAGTTGGCGGCGGATGGCATCGCGGAAGCCGGTGAGTTTGGGGCGCTCCAGGATGACGGTGGAATCCACGTTCACGATGCGATAGCCGCGGGCGCGCGCCAGATCCCGGGCGTGGGCCAGGAACAGCAGGCTGCCGGCGCCTTGCCATCGGGGATCGGTATCGGGGAAGTGCATGCCGATATCGCCCAGCGCGGCGGCGCCCAGGATGGCGTCGGTGATGGCGTGGGCCAGAACATCGGCATCGGAGTGGCCTTCCAGTCCGAGTTCGGACGGGATGGCGACGCCGCCCAGGATCAGCGGGCGATGGGGCGCCAGCCGGTGAACGTCCCAGCCGAGGCCGGTGCGGTATTCGCTCACAGTTCGCGGGGCGCGATTTCCTCTTCCAGGAACAGGCGCGCCAGGTCCATATCGCTGGGCTTGGTGATCTTGATGTTGCGGTCGCTGCCCAGCACTACGCTGACTTCCACCTCCAGCCGCTCCACCAGGCTGGATTCGTCGGTGCCGATGAAGCCGTCGGCCTGCGCGGAGGCGAAGGCGCGCACCAGCAGGTCGTAACGGAAGACTTGCGGCGTTTGCGCCAGCACCAGTTTCTCGCGCGGCAGAGTGGCGCGGATCTTGGCCTTGTTGGTCTGGGCGCGGGTCACCTGCTTCACCGTATCCACTGGCACGATGCCCACGATGGCAGCGCCGGTTTCGGCGGCTTCGTCGATAACCTTTTCGATGGTTTCCAGATCGATGAACGGCCGCACCGCATCGTGCACGGCCACCAGGGTGGTATCGGGATCGAGAACAGCCAAGGCATTCTCCACGGATTGCTGGCGGGAGTTTCCGCCTTCCACCACCCGCGCCTTCTTGCCGCGGACCTCACGCTGGAGCAACTCCGCGACCCAGTCCAGATCGTCGCGCCGGACGGCCACCACGATTTCATGGACTCGCGCGGACGCCGCAAACCTGCGCACCGCATGCAGCAGGATGGGAGCGCCATCGAGCAGCATGAATTGCTTCCGGCTGGTCCCCGTTTTCTCCGCGGAGGTTCGCCCCATGCGGGTGCCCAGCCCCGCGGCTGGTAGAATCACGGCTACTTTCATATAGGCAATGTTGTACTGCTATCCATCAGTTTCCTCGCGCGCCGCGACGATTCTTGTGGAGCGGGCGTCTACGCCTGCAGCGGGTCTCCAGACCCGCTGTGTCGACTTTCAACCCGCGTTTCGTTTGCGGCTTGCCGCTATGTGGGGCAGGTTGCCAACCTGCAGGCCGATTGTCAATCGGCCCCTGCCCGCAATCTACGATTCTACCGTGGTTTTCTCGGACGGGAGCGGATCGGCCTTGCGCGGAGGCCGGTCGTGCTTGTCGGCGCCGGCGCCTGCGCTGGCCACGGCGTGCATGCGCTCGTCGAATTTTCCGAAGATCATCTTGCCCGCCGTGGTTTGCAGGACGCTGGTCACCGAAATGTCGATAGTCTTGGAGATCATCTTCCGGGCGTTGTCCACCACCACCATGGTGCCGTCGTCGAGATAGGCGACGCCTTGGTTATACTCTTTGCCTTCTTTCAGGATGAACACCCGCATGGTCTCGCCCGGCAGCACGATGGGCTTGAGCGCATTGGCCAGTTCGTTGATGTTCAGCACCTGCACGCCGTGCAGTTGCGCGACTTTGTTCAAGTTGAAGTCGTTGGTGACGATCTTGGAATCGTAGACCTTGGCCAGTTCGATCAACTTCATATCCACCTCGCGGACATGCGGGAAATCGTCTTCGACGATCTGGACGTTGAGGTGGGCCATTTTCTGGACGCGTTGCAGGATGTCTAGCCCGCGGCGTCCGCGATTGCGCTTCATGGAGTCGGCGGAATCGGCCACCAGTTGCAACTCGCGCAGAACGAACTGGGGGATTACCAGCACGCCATCCAGGAAACCGGTCTCGGCGATGTCGGCGATGCGGCCGTCGATGATCACGCTGGTGTCCAGGATCTTGAACGATTTCCTGGACACCTTCTCGCCGCCGAAAATGCCGCCCAAGGCGGACAGGTTGAGCATGTCGCCCTTATTTGCACCCACGATCATGCCGACGTAGGTCATCCAAAGGAGCAGGCAGACTTGGATGAATGGAATCATGTGGGAGGGATCTCCGCCCTCTGGCCGCACCCAGCGCAGCACCAGTGACATGAAAAATGCCCCGATGATGCCGAGCACCGAGCCGAAGGCCGCGCCAATCAACCTCTTCAGGCTGACTCGCTCCAGCCGGACCTCGAAGAATATGATGCAAACGCCTATCGCAAGTCCCGCTAATGCGGTCCAAATCGAGGAGCTATTCTGAAACGGGTGCAGCAAGTAGCCGGACGCAGTTAAGACGAGCACGAATATGATGCGAACGATGGTTAAGTCGAGCATGAGAACACCCCTTCCGGGCGATTCGAGAGAGCGCAGAGAAGCCGTCCGTCCTCTCGACCCTGAATTGCGAGCTAACGAGGTCGCGCCAAGAGTATAACATGGCCTCTCGTATTACAACAGCTCTCACAGGCTGAAGGCTGAAGCCTGTGCCACCAACTGCCGCTAAGTCATTGATAACCAGTGGCACAGACTTTAGTCTGTGGCTTTTCTCGGTGGGGCAGGCTCTCAGCCTGCGGCGGCCTCTCAGGCCGCCCCTTTGACGGGCTGGAAAGCGCCCCCCGCGGCCCTTAGTCCTTGGGCAGGGCGAAAGCCACGTAGCTTCCCCCAGATGGCGCGCCCGACTTTCCTCCCCCGGCGGCGACCACCACGAACTGACGGCCATTCACCTCGTAAGTCGCGGGCGTGGCGTTGCCCGCCGCGGGCAGCAAGGTTTCCCAAAGCAGTTCGCCGGTGGCCTTATCGAATGCATGAAACTTGCGGTCGTGGTTGGTGGCGGCGATGAACACCAATCCGCCGGCCGTCACCACGGGCCCGCCGTAGTTCTCGCTGCCGGTGTGGCGCAGGCCTTTGGCTGCCAATTCGGGATACTCGCCGAAGGGGATCTTCCAGGCGATCTCGCCCTTGTTCAGGTCGATGGCGTTGAGCGTTCCCCAGGGCGGCTCGACAGCCGGATAACCATCCGGATCGAGAAACTTGTTATAGCCGTCGTGCCGGTACTTCTGCTCGATGGGCCAGGGGCTGGGCGCCATGCCGGCCACGGCCAGGTCTTCACCAGTGGCGAGATAGGCGACGATAGCGGAAACGGCATCGGGCGGCAACTGCGCGAACGCCGGCATGCGGCCGCTGCCGTCGTGGACGATCGCGGCGATCTGCTCGCGCGTGCGGCGCGTCGAGATCTCGACCAGCGACGGAAATTCCGGAGGGCTGCCTTTCCGGTCCTGGCGATGGCAGCCCGCGCAGCGCGCGTTGTACAAGCCGCGGCCGGTGGTTTTGCGCCCTTGCGGCGATTCCACCAGGCGCAGAATCCACGGCATCTCGTTGGCGTTGACGTAGAGCAACCCGGATGCCGGATCGAAGGCCGCGCCGCCCCACTCCGCGCCTCCATCGAAGCCGGGAAATATGACGGTGCCCTCCAGGCTGGGCGGCACAAACTGGCCCGCGCTGCGCACCTGCCGCAGGCGCGCCAGAACCGCGGCGTGCGCTTCGGGTGTCCGGTTGGTCGCCATGTCCGCGTTGAAGATCTGGCGTGCGAATGGCGGCGGCTTCAACGGCAGCGGTTGCTCGGCCGCGGTCGCTTCGCCTTCGACTTCGGTGGCGGGCACCGGCCGTTCCTCAATCGGGAAAAGTGGCTTGCCCGTCTGCCGTTCGAACAGGAATACATGGCCGGATTTGGTGACCTGCGCGACGGCGTCAACCGGGTGGCCCTCGTGCTGGACCGTAACCAGGTTGGGTGGCGCCGGGAAATCGCGGTCCCAAAGGTCGTGGTGCACAGCCTGGAAATGCCAGACGCGCTCGCCGGTTTCGGCTTTCAGCGCGAGCAGCGTGTTGGCGAACAGGTCGTCGCCTTTGCGATTCGAACCGTAGAAATCGAAGGACGCCGAGCCGGTGGGGACGAACACCAATCCGCGCTTTTCGTCGAGGCTCATGCCGGCCCAGTTATTCACCCCGCCGATATATTGCCAGGCGTCCTTAGGCCATGTGTCGTAGCCGATTTCGCCGGGGTGTGGGATAGTGTGAAACGTCCAACGGATCTTGCCAGTGCGAGCGTCGTAGGCGCGGATATCGCCGGGCGAAGCGGGCAACGTTTCGCTGACGATGCTCCCCATGATGAGCAGGTCTTTATAGACGATGCCCGGGCTGGTGGCGGAAATGGACATCTCCTCGGGCGGGCGCCCAAGACCTTGGCGCAGATCCACGCGGCCGTTCTCGCCAAAGCTTTTGATGGGCGCACCCGTGCGCGCGTCCAAGGCGTACAGCCAGTGGCTGGCGGGCAGGAAGATGCGCTGGTCCGCGCCGTCCGCCCAGTACGTGACTCCCCGATTGCGGGCTTTGCCGAAGGGCCGCTCGTTCTGCCGCGGATCGAAGGACCAGCGCAGCCTGCCGGTGGCGGCATCCAGCGCGATCAGCCGCAGCTTGGGCGTAGTGGCATAAAGCAGCCCATTCACGACCACGGGATTGCATTCCATTTCGGAATCCTGGAAAGCGTCGCCCGTGTCGTAGGTCCACGCGATTTCGAGGCTGGCGACGTTGCCGCGATTGATCTGGTCGAGGGTCGAGTAGCGGATGCTCTCCGGGCCGCCGCCGTAGACGCTCCACTCGCGATGCGGTTCGGCGGCTTGGAGGGCGGCGCTTACAAGCGCGGCGCCGATGAAGATTGTGGCTTCGGTCTGCACGATGACTCTCAATATAGCGCGCCGCCTCCGTGGAGGGCGGGCAATCTTGCCCGCAGCCGGCTTTCAGCCGGCTCTGGCCGCCCCACAGTCTGGGTTGTCATCACATTTGGAGGCCCGCCCCACGTTAGTGTATTTGGACCTTGTGGGGGCGGCCATCGTCGGGGTGGACGACGAAGTGCATCTTGCGGGGGCCGGGCTGATAACTCCCGGTCGCGCTCACGTCGATTTGGGATGCGTGATAAGTCACGTTCGTTCGCCGCTCGACGCCGTTGCGGTACGCCGGGCTTACGCCGTCGTCTTCGTAGAGTGACGTGCGGGCGTTGCCTTGGGCATCCGGGTAAATCTCGAAAGTAAGCGGGTCGGTAGCCCTTTCTCCGACGTAGTTCATTTCCGGTCCCATGGGGATGATGGCTCCGCCGCGCACATAGAAGGGCACCGTCTCCAGCGGCGCTTCGGCGTGAATCATGCGGCCGCCGGCGATTTGCCGGCCCGTCCAATAGTCGAACCAGGTTCCTTTGGGAAGGTAGACCAGCCTGCCGGTCGAACCAGGATTGAGTATAGGAGCCACTAACAAGTCGCCGCCAACCATGAACTCATCGTCGATGGCGAGTGTGTTGGCGTCGTCCTGGTAGTTGAGTAACAGCGGCTGGAAGATCGGCACGCCGGTGCGATGGGCCTCTTCGAGCGCTGTGTAAAGGAACGGCAAAAAGCGGTAACGCAGCTTTAAGTATTTGCGGATGATATCTTCGTAATAAGCGCCGAAGCGCCAGGGTTCGTGATCGTAAGCGTCCCGTTGCGCATGGTTCCGGCAAAAAGGCGTCAGGAACGCGATCTGGTACCAGCGCGTCAGCAGTTCCGCATCAGTGCGGCCGATAAAGCCTCCCGCGTCGGCGCCCACGAATGGCTCGCCGGAAAGCCCCAGCGTTTGGAACATCGGGATACTGAGGGCCATAGCGTCCCAGGTGGTGGTGTTGTCGCCGGTCCACATGGTGGAATAGCGCTGGATGCCGGCATAGCCCGCGCGCGTGATGATGTAAGGCCTGTCGTTGGGCCGCAAGCGTTCCAGCCCCTCGTAAGTGGCCCGCGCCTCGTTGAGCGCGAAAACATTGCGATTCCCGGCGTAGGGCGAATTGGTCCCGCCATCGTAAGTGACTACATCCATCTGGGTCTTGCCGGTCTGGTCCAGAAAATCCGACGGTTCGTTCATGTCGTTCCAGATACCGGCCACGCCATGATCCAGGTAGGCGCGGTGCAGGTCGCCCCACCAGCGCGCGGCGGCGTCGAGAGTGAAGTCGGTGTAAACGGCTTTTCCAGGCCATACCGCGCCGATCCAGAGTTTGCCGTCGGCGCGTTTGAGGAAGTAGTCCTTTGCCAAGCCCTGGTTGAAGACGTAGTAACTCTTGTCTTGGGCAGTCACTTCGGGGTTAGTGGCGTTATCGGCAACGCCTGGCTCGGGCGGCTGATATTTAACTCCGGGATCGACGATCACCACCACTTTCACGCCCTGCTTGCGCAGTTTCCCGGTGAAGGCGGTAGGGTCCGGATACCCTTGACGGTTCCAGGTGAAAACCCGGTACCCCTGCATGTAATCGATATCGAGGTAAAGCACATCCAAGGGCAGATCTTCGGCACGGTAGCGGCGCACGGCTTCTTCGGCCAGAGTGTCCGGAAAGTAGCTCCAGCGGCTTTGCTGATTTCCGAGCGCCCACTTAGGCGGCATCGGCAAGTGGCCTGTGAGATCCGCGTAGCGTCCCAGGATCTTTTTGATCGATGGACCCCAAAAGAAATAGTAATTCATTTCTCCGCCTTCGGCGGTGAAGCTCATATACTCCACCGATTCGCCGGCGAAATCGAAATGCGTGCGGTAACTGTTATCGAAGAAGATGCCGTACGCTGCGCCGCTTTGCCAGCCCAGATAGAAGGGGATGTCCTGGTAGATGGGGTCGGTGCCTTCCTTATAGGCGGGGGTATCGGAGTTCCACATGGTGAATTGAGCGCGCCGCTTATCGAAGCGGGCGGCCTTTTCGCCGAGGCCGTAAAAGTGCTCGTCGAAACCGATTTTTTTCGCGGCGGCCACCGTACCGTTGTTCCCGTGCGGGTCCGACATCATGGGAAGCGCGTCGGCGTTGATGGTGCGATGGGTCTTCGCATCGCGGAATTCAACGAGCAGCGGCGACCGGTGGACGACTGCTTCCAACTCTTCGGTCGCGATGAGCACGTCATCCGGTTCCTCTTTTACGCTCCACTTCGGAACGTCCCAAGCCGTTTTCGCGATCGCCCAGGAGTGATCGCGGGCGGGTATTGGCGTGCGAAACGAGGCTCTGACGCGGATCAGATCCGGCGCCAGGATGTAAAAGCGGACCTGCGACTGGTCGCGGCACGCGATAGTCACGGTGTCGCGCGTTGAGGTGTAGCTGGCCACAGAATCTATTGGGGCGAGGCCGGTGACATCGACGGCCACGGCGGCTTTGGCGAGCAGGAGTACACAAGAGAACGAGAAAACGAAGTTTTTCATGAGGCGCCTGCCGAACGCCAATTGTAGTACGGCGCCAAGCCTGTGGGAAACTGAGAACTGCGCATGCCCGAGTCTCCGGCCGGCGTGGCATTTCGCCCCTCCAACTTCCGCTATTACCTGACGCTCCGCGTGCTGACGACCACGGGGACGGAGATGCAGGCCGTGGCAGTCGCCTGGCAGGTGTATGCGCTGACGCATCGCCCGCTGGACCTTGGGTTGGTGGGGCTGGCACAGTTTCTGCCCGGCATCCTGCTTTTTCTGGTCGCCGGCCAGACGGCGGACCGTTTTCCGCGGCAGCGAATTCTCCAGGCGTGCTGCGCCGGCTTCGCGCTTTGCTCCCTGCTGCTGTTGGGGTTGACGTGGCACGGCGTATCCTCCATATGGCCGATTTACGGCGTGCTGCTGGCGAACGGAACGGTACGCGCGTTCAATGGACCCGCGGGGCAGGCATTCCTGCCGCTGTTGGTGCCGGAGGAATTCTTCCCGAAAGCGGTGGCCTGGAACTCATCCATTGTCCAGGCCGCTATGATTGGCGGACCCGTTGCGGGTGGGTTGCTCTATGGCTTCGCCGGAAGCCCCGCGCTAGTCTATGGCTGCGCGGCGATCGAGTACCTGGCGGCGCTGGTGGCGCTAGCGGGTATCCGGGTGCGCATCGCCGGCGGGCGGCGTCCAGCGGCGTCGTATTCAATGGCCCTGGAGGGCTTGCGATACATTCGGCGCAACAAAATGATCCTGGGCGCCATCTCGCTGGACCTGTTCGCCGTGCTGTTGGGCGGCGCCGTAGCGCTGTTGCCGGTCTACGCGCGCGAGATTCTCAAGATCGGCGCATCCGGTCTCGGTCTTCTGCGGAGCGCGCCCGGGGTAGGGGCGGTGATCATGGCCCTGGTGGTGGCGCGCTGGCCGTTGCGGCGGCATGCGGGCGCGATCATGCTGTGGTGCGTGGGCGGCTTCGGGGTCTTCACCATGGTCTTCGGTCTCTCGCGCAACATGGCCCTATCGCTGGCGGCATTGGCGCTGATCGGCGCGTGCGACATGGTGAGCGTGATCGTGCGCCACACGCTGGTCCAGCTTTCGACGCCGGATGAAATGCGCGGACGGGTCAGCGCCGTGAACGTGGTGTTTATCGGCGCGTCGAACGAGGTAGGCCAATTCGAATCGGGGATCACCGCGCAGTGGTTCGGGACGGTGCCCGCAGTGGTGCTGGGGGGACTGGGGACCATCGCTATCGTGGCGCTGTGGGCCTGGCGGTTCCCGGCGTTGCGGCGGGTGGATGCGCTCGTGCTAGGAGATAGAATCTGAGGAGACCTTATGGACCTTAAAGATTTGCTGGACACACCCCCGTGGGAATGGCCGAAAGACGCCGCGAAGAGATTTCAAAAGGCGCTGATGGATCGTGCCAACCCATCCGACCGGCTCGTCGCCGCCGACTTAGCGGGCAACCTTGTCGTGGTCAACGACCAGTTGGCCGCTTCCCTAACGGCGATCGTACGCAATCCCAAGGAGCCCGACCGATTGCGCGCCAAGGCGGCGATCTCCCTTGGGCCAGTCCTCGAACAGGCGGACACGTTTGAATTCGAGGATCCGGACGATGTGCCCATTACCGAGCGCACGTTTCGGCATATCCAGAACGCGCTCCATGAGGTTTATTTGGACGAGACCACTCCCAAGGAAGTCCGGCGGCGAGTTTTGGAAGCATCGGTGCGCGCTCCGGAGATCTGGCACCGGGACGCTATCAGGGCCGCGTATTCCAGCGGAGACAAAGACTGGATGCTGACGGCGGTGTTTTCGATGCGCTGGGTGCGCGGCTTTGACGAGCAAATCCTGGAGGCCTTGAAAAGCGCCCACCCTGAGATTCACTTCGAGGCCGTCCTGGCGGCCGGCAACTGGGCACTGGCCGCGGCCTGGCCGCATGTCGTGGCGATCGTCCAGGACGCCGGCGCGCCCCAGGACTTGCTGCTTGCCGCCATCTCCGCAGTCGGCACCATCCGTCCGGCGGAAGCGCGGACAGTTCTGGCAGACTTGGCCGATTCCGGCGACGAAGAAATCGAGGAGGCCGCCCTGGAGGCCATCGCGATGGCTGAGGCAACTCCAGACGAGGAGGACGAGGAAGACGACGAAGACGTTGGCGGTGATTGGGTCAATTGAGCGGCGCCCGCCCGTTAAATGGCGGTCACTGCTCCAGTCCTGCGCGGCGCACCAGCTCTTGGTAGCGCGGGTCCGAGCGCATGAAATCAAACGCGGGATGCCTCAGGGAGAACCAATCGTTGCTGCCCTTCGTTCGAACCGCCCGGTCCAACCACTCCAGCACCTCGTCCTTGTCTCCGGCAATCCCGTACTGTTCCGCAATTCGGAAGGCTTCGACGCTAGAGCCATGGAAGGTTTTCGCCTTAAGTTGCGCGGATCTGCGCGCCGCCGCCGTAACGCCCGACTTCGCGTAGACCGCGGCTATCTCATCCTGATTTCTTAACTGCTCCGCCGAAGAAGCCAGGACCGCTGCCTTGCGTTCCTCGGAGATGGCTTCCGGAACTCTTCCCTCGATCCAGTACACTTCGGCTAGCGTCTCGTGTGGGGCGTGAGACTGCGGGTTGAATTCAGCCGCCGCCGCAAACTGTTCCGCGGCCCGCGTATACTCGTGCAGGTACATGAGAATGATGCCGCGCACGTAGGTGACCGGAAAAGAGAATGGATCCAGTTGGCGCGCGCGGTCATTCTCCGCCAGCGCCTCCGTCATACGCCCGGCCGTCAGCAGGTAGAAGGCCGCGAAATGGTGGGCTGTGACGTAGTTCGGATTCAGCTCGATGCCCCGCTGGGCTTCCCTGGCTGCGTCGGCGAATCTGCCTAGGTCATACTCGGCGTATCCGAGCGAGATGTGCGCCTCAGACAACTCGGGTGCCAGCACCAGGGCCCTTCGTGCGTACTTTTCCGCCCGGGAGTAATCGACCGATGTCCACCAGCCCGTCGAATAACAATCCGCCAGTCCCGACCAGGCGAGGGCGAAGTTGGGATCTTGCCGGAGGGCCTGCTCGAAATATCCGACCGCCTCTGGAATGGCTTTCGCGTCCCTCATGTTCCAGAAGTAGCGGCCCCGGAGATAGGCATCGAATGCCGCCGGATTGGGCGTACGGCTGCCCGGCGCGATGGTGCGATCCGCGAGGATCAATTGTCCACTGACTTTATTGGCAATGGCCAAGGCCACTTGCCTCTCCAGCCGAATAACATCATCGGCGTCGCGCTCATAGGTCTGCGCCCAGAGGTGCCTGTCGGTCCGCGCCTGCAGTAGCTGTGCGGTGATTCGTACGCGGCCGCCGGAGCGCAGCACGGTACCCTCCACGGCTGCGTCCACGTTCAACTCGCGGGCAATTTCCGGCAGCGCCTTCTTGGTTCGCTTGTACTGCATCACCGACGTCCGCGAGATGACGCGCACGGTGCTGATTTCGCCCAGGTCGGTGATCAGGGCATCGGTAAGGCCGTCGGCAAGGTACTCCTGCTCGGGATCGCCCGAGAGGTTCTCGAGGGGTAGCACGGCTAACGATTGCAGGCGTGGAAGATCCCTGGCCTGCAGCAGACGGTCGCGCACACGCCCCAAATTGAGGCTCCCCGCCAGCGCCAGGAGCAGCATAAGACCGGCCGCCATCCACAGGGTCCGCCTTCGCCAGGGATGCGGCCGCGGAGCCGCATTGTTTCCGGGCGCCACTGGTGCTGGTTCCCCGCCGGTTGCGGCGAGGGCATGGGGGTCCCCATCCAGTCTCACCGGCGCGATAAACCGATAGCCCCGCCGAGATAGGGTCTCGATGAAGCGGGGGTTCGTGGGCGAATCGTCGAGGGCCGTGCGGATCTTGTTGACCGCTTTGGTGAGGCCCTTGTCGAAATCGACGAAGGTTCCCTCGGGCCAGAGCCTGGCGCGCAGTTCGCCGCGGGTGACGATGTCGCCGGGCTTTTCGAGCAACGCAGTCAGGATCTCGAAGGGCTGGTCTTCGAGTTTGATGCGGACGCCGTGTTTCAGCAGTTCCCGCGCCTCCCGCCGAAGCTCGAAAACACCGAATCGGATCTGATTATGATTAACCGCCACTGCCGTAAAGGAGTATAACGCGCACGCTGGCCAGTGTAAAGCGGGTGGCTTTCCGGTACAACTCTTCGTATCTCATGTGTTTTCCGCCATTTGGCGTTGGACATTTTCTTCCGCGGGAAAGAACATGCGAGGCGTTGCCATTACGGCAAAACCGGCGGTACTTAGACTGTGGAGGCAACTTATGAAAGCTCGCAGCATCGTTTTGCTCTTGACCGCGGCGCTCATCGCGGCGCTCCCCGTTTGTGCGCAGTCCGGGTGCACGGTGGTCGGAGGGGTGTTGATGACCAATATCGGTGCCATCGGCGGCGTCTACAACTTAGGGCCGGTCTTTGGCGACCTGGGAGGCAGCGTGGCTGCCAACATCGTGAGCGTCAACCCCGACGGCACGTACACCCTTCAACATTACTGGGTTACGACTTCCGGCGCCACCATCCTGATGAACCCGGCAGTCCTGAAGCCAACCTACCCGGTGAGCGACCAGAATATCGTGGCCGTACCGTGGGGGCATTACAGCAGCACTATCTCAGGCGGCACGGGGATCTTCACCGGCGCCACCGGTACCATCAACTACTTCGGGATGGCGGACTTCGAAAAGGCCACTCTGGTGCTGAGATACACCGGAACCGTGTGTTACAAGCAGCCACAATAGCCAGTTTTCCCGCGCCTGGGTGTACGACCCGGTACGCCCGGGCGCGGCTCTTTGCTTAACGCCAGTCGTCGATCACGTAGGCATCGGCCCGATTGAATCCATCCGCATGCGGACGCTGCATGGCGACACCCTGAGTGACCACTCGATATCCGCGGGCGCGCATGCGCCGGTAGGCGTCTTCGCGAGCCAGATTCACGCCGGCCTCCACGGTCACTCCGCGCGAGGCCGCAAACGCTTCGCAAGCATCCAGCAATTTGTCGAAACGATCGCCGGCGCCGGCACCGCCGCGGGCCGCGCCGAACTTCACGTAACACGTCTTCTCGCCGCCCTCGGAGCCAGGTCCGTTCAGGCAGACCGCAAAAGCATCGAGAAGCCCGCGCTTGTAGGTCAACACGACGTCGCCGGTACGCTGCGCGAGCACGGCTTGGATTTCACCCGCGAGATCGAGCCCCCGATCGATCTTGCCGGTGAGTTTCCCGCACGCCTGGATAGCCTGCTCGCGCTGGCTCCTGGTGAAGGCCGATAGCAATGCCGGAGCGTCCGCGCGCCCGGCCGCCGGTGTGCGCGTCACGACGGCGGTGAGATAGCGCGGCCAGTAGCCGAACTTCTGGTACAAGGCTACGTGTTTGGCGCTTTGCGCGAAGGTGAACAGCCCGGTGTGCCGTACGCCCCATCCGTCGAAAATCTTCATGGTGGCTTCGAGCAGCCGCTGCGCCACTCCGCGATCCCAGTATTCCGGCAGCACCGTCAGGGGTCCGAAGAACCCGAACGATCCCCAGCGCGTGACTACGTTCGACCCGATCAGGCGGCCTTCGTCGCGCGCCGCGATCGCTTTGACGTTGGACGAGTGCCAGCGCGGCGTTATGAAATTGCGGTCGCCCATGAAGTCGAGCGGATTGGGAAAGCCCAGAAACGTTCCGAATGCCAGTCGGACGATGCGGTCCGCCTCTTCGAGTTCACTCTGTTTGAGCGGACCGATTTTGATGGAGCGATTCGCCGGCATCGGTTACGCCTCCTCGGGCGATTTATCAGTTTAGCCGCAATACAGTTCACTTTGGCGGTCTGCCTCCTTCGGGGAGCGCTGGCAGACGCACAAGACGATCGTCTGCCCCACCGAAACACCATTAAGTGCTTTGGGCAAAAATTATTTGAAAATGGTTCCCCGATTTTTCGCATTACATGGTGGATGGATTTCAATTCATCCGAGCATGAATGGGCGGGAGAGAGAGCATGTCGATGAGTATGGCCGGCGACCTGGAAATGGAGCAAACCGTATGCGCGGACGCCAGGCACGGAACGGGAGCTTGGGCTAACTCCAACCGAAACGCTGGCGCCAGTACGGCGAAAGCACAACCGCAGTGGGCGGGTTCGGTAACCCTCGGCATGCCGCAACTGAGCGGAGTCGGCCTTTCGGAAACGTGGTTGCTTGAGACGTCGGGCGACCTGCATTGGTCCATGGTGTGCCATCGCCTGGGAGCGCCGTCGCACGAACTGCGGGACGCGCTGGGACGCCGCGTATACATCAGCTTCGTGGCGGTGCGGGTTACGAGCGAGTGCATAGACCAATTCATGGAAGGAGATTTACTCCGGTACGCCAGCTCGCTCATCCAATGCAGCCCGACGCGGTTTGAAAGCCGGCATAGCTGGCATTGCGGTTCGAAGACCGTGGAAGTCGAGATGCTTTCCATATTCCTGCGGCGCCGCGAAGACCGCGGGAATGCTCTCGAAGAAGCCCAACCCGCGCGCACATCCGAGGCGGGACCGGGCGCGGGCGCTACCGATCTGGAGCGAGCCTTTCGCAATCAGATGTGGAAGCGCGGTGGCCGCAGAGCCCTACAGCATGAGTGCGCGTGGCAGCCCACGCTCGCGCTCGACTACAACGGCGCGGGCCTGCTCTATTTTGCTCGTTATCACCAGATCGTGGAGCGGGCCGAAGCATCGGTGGCCGGCGAAAGCGCCGATGTCTCCTACGCTCTGGAGCGTCGTGAAACCTATTACTTCGGGAACCTGGACGCCGGCGAAAGCGTAACCGTCGGCCTTTCCGAAGTGTCCAGCGCGGGCCGGCCCCGCCGGCACCAAGCCGAGATCCGCAGGTCGCGGGATGGCCGGCTGATGGCGCGTATCGTCACCGTGAAGAAACGACGCGCGAGCGCCGGCGAAGGGCCCGCGGGCAGTTCGGGACAGTCCCTCTCAGGACTCGGCCGCGTGTTTGGGCGCGACCAACACGTTGGCGCGCGGGCCAATGGGTCGCGCAGGAACGATTCGATTTAACGAGGAGAACAATCATGTCACTATCAGTCGATAATACTTGCGACGCCGGCATGGCGCTGAGCTTTGAGCAGACCATCCCGCGGCGGCTGGTGCACAAGCATTCTCTCGAGAATGTGCTTCTGACCGAGATCCAATCCCTGGGAGACGGCCGCTTCCTCTGTGGAGCGCGCATGCCCAAGGTTCACCGATTCTTCAACGAAACCGCCCGGCTGCCTCACTCCGACATTATGTTCTATTCGGAGGTGGGCCGCCAGGCCTGCATCGCGATCTCGCATACGTTCTTCGGCGCGAGCCGAGACAGCGCCTTTATCTTCGAACAGTCCGAAGCGCATATTCCGGAGAGCTTCTGGAGAACCGTGCAGGAGCTGACCACCGAACAGATGGTGATCGAGGTCCGGATCAAGGAGAAGGAGACGCGCAAGAATGGAGACGTTTCGAGGATTGTGGCGGAACACATAATATTCAACGAGCGGGAACAGGTCTTTCACAGCGTTTACGCATGGAACATTCAGCCCGCGGCCCTGTTCGAGCGCTTTCGCAGACGATCCGCCCGGAGCCCGGAAGTCCCTGCCGTCCGCCCGCGGGAAAAGCCCATGTCCCCCGTCTGGCTTGGCCGCGAGCTGGCTGAGAATGTAGTGATCTCGACGCCGGATCGCGCCGAAAGCGGCAATTTCACCGCCTCTCTGATCGTGGACCTGAAACACCCGTTTTTCTTCGATCATCCCTGCGATCACGTTCCCGGAATGCTGCTGATGGAGGGCTGCGCTCAAATGGCAACCACGGCGGCTTCACTCACCGTCGGGAAGAAGCCCATCGAAGTCTTAGTCAACGGATATGAGATCGAGTTCGCGCATTTTGTGGAATGCCACCTTCCGGTCACCCTCGACGCGCGGGTACCGGCGATCGATCGCGACCAACACGGTGTGCCGCGGGGGACAGTTGAAATCCGTATCTGGCAGCAGGACATCCTGTCGGGGACCGCGGTGATCTCTATCGCATTCCCCAATTGCGGAAAGCAGTGAAAGGAGAGTGCCATGCGTTGCGACAAATGGATTGTCATCGGCGGCGGTGCTTCGGGGATCGCCACATCGTTCTTTCTCAAGCAACGGGGAATCGATTCCGAGATCATTGAAGGCCAAAGCGCGATTGGCGGGCGCATGGGGAGCGTGAAACTCGGGAATCGCCTGTTGGACTGCGGGGGCAAGAACATTGGGCGGGGATATGCATTGTTCCGGCAATTCGCCGCCGCGCTGGGAGCACATCCGTTTGAGCATTTCGGCCTGAACTCGTCCCAGGCCCGCAACGGCCGGCTGGTCACCTTTGACGGACAGCGGCGTTGGCGGAGCCTACTCGATCTGGCCTGCGGCATGTCGCCCTTCGACATGGCGCGTTTCGCGCGGATGCTCAGGCGGGTAAAGTCCGCTGAGGAGAACGGCTACCTTGGGTCGAGCTATTTCAGCTCGATGGAGGAGCGGCATGACCATCGGCCGGTGAGCGAGTATTTTGGCCGGGAGTTCTGCCGCCGGATCATCCGGCCGATGAGCGTGCGCATGAACGGAGCGGAACCCGACGAAATCCACTTGGGAAATCTCGGGTCGAACCTTCGGATGGTGATGGACACCTATGACCAGTTGCGCGACGGGCTGGCCCCGCTGCTCCGTGATTTCGAGGATGGCAATTCAGTGCGGCTCAACACGCGGTGCGAATCGCTGGTGTTGCGCAACGGGCGGGTCGCCGGCGTAAGGGTCAGGAACGACAGGGGCGCAAGTGAAGAACTGGCCTGCTCCGGCGTGGTCCTCGCTACACCTGCGCCGGTCAGCGCGGGACTGGTGCAGCCGATCCTTCCCGATCTGGCGCGGCGGTTGCGCTCGGTGGCGTACTACCCGGTGATGCTGGTCCTCGCCGAATATCGCCGGCCGATTTTCTGTTCGAGGGTCAGGGCGGTGGTCTTTGACGAGGAGGAGCCGCTCAGCAACGCCGGCGCATATGGCCTTAACGATCTTCACGTCGTTCGCTACACGTTCAGCGGGAGGACGGCGCGCCGCTGTTTTGCGGAGTCCGTCGGGGACGAGGATCTTCTTCGGATGGGCGAAGGCGCCCTCAATCGCTATATTCGAGTGTCCGAGCGCGAGCGGGAGAACTTCGCCGTCCGTCGATTCGATCTGGGGCTGTGCGCATACACGCCTTCTCATTCGAACTTTCTGGATGCGGTTGGACGGGAGCTTCGGAAGGCTTCGGGTCTGTACGTTACTGGCGACTACATCCAGGGAGCGTCGATCGAAGCATGTTTCCGGTCCGCGAAAGCCTGCGTGCGCCAATTGGCGGTAGCGGAGAGAGAACGGAAAAGGTGCGCCGGTCCGGAGGCCGCCATCGTGAGCCACGTCGAGCGGCGGGACGGCCGGTGATCGATGGGCCGACCCGCCGGCATGCTTTGCGCCTCCTCGGGCGATCTATCAGTTTAGCCGCAATACTGTTCACTTTGGTGGGGCAATTAACCGGCCAATAAGCTGAGCGCGAAAAGCTGCCTTGTCGAGAACCCGCCGAGCGCCGAGTAGTTGCGTTTCAAGCCAAGTGCTTCGTGGCGAAGAACATTCTTTCCCAGTTGATTTTTCTCAAAAATCCTGTGACACTTGATCAGCGCTTTTCGGCGCCCTCCCACCAGAATGACGAACGATTGGCCGGTCAAGGGGCAGACCATCGTACTTCGTGGTCTGCCGCCTTTGGGGAGCGCTGGCAGACGACATAAAACGATCGTCTGCCCCACCGAGAACCCGCGCGAGCAGTTCGGGAATCTCGTAGACCGCGGAGTTCTTGAGCGCCGCGGCGTTGGCCCGGTAGCGCTCGTAACACGCGGGCGACAGCAACTCGGCGACGGCTTTGCCGAGATGGGAGAAGTTGTTCACCACCATGCCGACCTGCTGTTCGACGATCCAATCAGCGTTGTAGCGCTCGTGGGCCAGGGTCCACGCGCTGCTCTCCACGATCACCGGCAGCCGCATGGCCAAGGCTTCGCTGATGCTGCCGGGGCCGGGCTTGCCGATGAAGAAGTCGGCGAGGCGCATATAGAACGGGACGTCGGTGGTGAAGCCCACGACGTGCACCGGCACGCGATGGCGCATGGCGCGCAGCTTCCGGGAAGCCTCCTGGTGGCGTCCGCAGATCGCGATCATCTGGACATCGGACCGGCAGCGATCGATGGCCCGCGCGACTTTCACCGCATCCATGGAGCCTTGCCCTCCGAAGGACACCAGGGCGGTGGGCAGGTCCGCGCGGAGTCCGAGGCGGGTGCGCTCGGCGGCGCGATCGAGCGAGAGCTGCGCGTAGAACTGCGGATTCAGAATCATTCCGGACGTGCGCAAAATGCGGCATTCCGGATAGCCCAGCGCGCGCGCCTGCGCCGCCGCGCGGGTGGAACCGCAAATCACGTATTGGTCCTGGCGCTCGATCCAGAAGTGGGGCGGATAGTCGGCGATGTCGGTCAGGATCGTGACCAGGGCCGCGGCGGGACACACTTGCGCCAGCGCCTGTTTGATGGCGCGGTTGTAATGCGGGATGAGCGAGACCACCATGTCCGGCGGATCCTGGCTCCAATTGGCGGCCAGCGCGCGCACCTGCGCGTCATGGAAGATGCGGATGGCCAGATGCATGGGCGGAATCAGTTGGGCGGTGCCCAGGGTCCAGCCGCGGCGCAGCATGATGTTGTAGACTTCCTGGAACGGAACGCCGGTCAGCTTGCGGATGACGTCGATGGAGTGCAGGAGGTCCTGGATATTGCGCGGGCGCGTATCCCAGGGCCGCCGCTGTTCGCGGACGACCGCTTCGAGAGCGTTGACGGCGGCGCGATGTCCGCCACCCGCGTCGATGTAGATGAGGTCAATCTTTGGCCGCGGCAAAGTGGACCTCCAGTGGTTGGACTGTGCCGGTCAACTGCCGGGCCGGCGCGCAATCCGGAAACGGAGCGCGGGCGGCGGCGCTGGAGTGCGCGGCGACCAGTGACGGACGGAAGGCCGTCAGAACGGGGCGGCCGATCCAGCACTGCGGCGGATCGAGACCGAAGATCCAGGCCACGGTGAGCGCCGTGTCGAAAGTATTCACCAGCGCCGCGATGCGGCCCGGCGCGATACCCGGCCCGGACAGAATCCAGGGAATCTGGATTTCCGCCAGCGAGTTCTTGCCATGACCGTGCGCGGTTCCGCCGTGATCCGAAGTAACCAGGACGAACGTCGATTCGCGCGCGGAGAGCGCATCGAGCATGTCCAGCACCTGCCCGATGTAGCCGTCGGCGGCCTGCACGGCTCGGTAATACTCTTGGCTGTACCAGCCGTGCGCGTGTCCTTCGTGATCGACGTTATCGAGGTGGATGAAGGTCAGGGCCGGGCGGTTCTCGCGCCACCAGGCGATGGCGGCCGCGGTGGTTTTGGCGGGTCCCCGCTCATGCCGCATCACGTCGGGCGCGTCCTTCTCCAGCAGGTCCGAAAACCCGCCCCAATCGTGAAAGACGGCAATCTTGCTGGCGGGATAATCGGCGCGCAGAACACCGAAGATGGTGGGGAACTTGCCGTCTTCGGTTCGGCAGACCGGCTGGAATTCGACCATGCGGCGAAGGTGGCCGTTGGAGGTGATGCCGTGCTGCGCGGGCGACGCGCCGTTAATGGCCGACGCCCAGTTGGGACTGCTGAGGGTCGGCAGGACGCCGCGGGCTTCCAGGGTCCAGGCCGAGCGGGCCATTAGTTCGCGGAGGCGGGGCATGCGCGCAGTTGCGACGCCATCGACGCTCAAGCCGTCCACGCCAATGATGATGACGCGCGGGCCGTGCCAGGCGCCCGGAGGCTCGGCGAAGGCGACGGGACAGCAGGCCAGCGCCACGACAAGGGACAGCAACTTTGTTTTGGGGCCCATATTATATTCATAGACCACCAATGCTGCGATATCGTTACGACGCGATGAAAGTTTGAAGGCAGAAGTCAGGAGACAGAAGTCAGAAGACAGAAGGCAAACGGCGGGATGCGCGACTCTGCCTTCTGCCTTCTGCCTTCTGTCTTCTGTCTTCTGCCTTCTGTTCCTACCTTTTCCGCCGCCCCAGCACCAGCCCCGCGAAGATGGTGATCAGCGCAGCCAGCGTGGAAAGGGTGCCGACAATCAGGTAGTCGGCTCTCCCGTGGGGCGCCGGCAGCACGCGGATCAGCGCCACGGCGAAGATGGTGAAGGCCAGGCAGGCGCTGGCGGCCAGCGCGGCCGGACGCGGTATGCGTAAGCGGCGCGCGGGCGGTTGCTCGTCAGGCTTTGGGGTGGGCGCGGTCATAAACCTCCATCAGATCGGTAAGCGAAACCTGAGTATACTTCTGCGTGGTGGAGAGGCGCGCGTGACCCAGCAATTCCTGTATGGCGCGCAGATCGGCGCCGTCGGCCAGCAAGTGCGTGGCGTAGGCGTGGCGGAAACTGTGCGGGTGAATGGACGAATCGCCGTTCACCAGGATTCCGTACAGCTTCACGATGCCGCCCACACCGCGCGCGGTGAGACGCCCGCCGCGATGGTTTAGGAAGATGGCCCGCTGCTCGGGAGCCGCGCCTCGCTCCGGCAGGTAGCGGTCCAGGGCGGCGGCGGCCTGGGACGTGAACGGCACCTGGCGCTCCTTCTTCCCCTTGCCGCGCACGCGGATCCAGCGCTCGGCCCGATCGACATCCTCGAGGCTCAACCCCACCAGCTCGCTCACGCGCAGGCCACAGCCGTAAAGAAATTCGAAAATGGCGCGGTCGCGGGCCGGATGCGGACGTTCGAACTTGTCCGCGGCCACCGCGTCGATCAGTCCGTTAGTCTGTTCCGCGGTCATCACGTCGGGCAGGGTCTTGGGGGCCTTGGGCGTGCGCACCAGGCGCGCGGGGTTCATGGGAATCAGTCCTTCGCGCGAAAGAAAGCGAAACAGCGAGCGCACCGCCGCCAGTTTGCGCCGGATGGACACGGCACTGAGGGGCGCCCTCTGGGCCCGGCCGTAAAGGTCCGCCAGCCACTCGCGGATTTCGAGCACGCCGATTTGGGCGAGCGGCGGAGGCTCGCTTTCGGGCGGCGTGAAGTATTCCAGAAACTGGCGCAAGTCGCCGCCGTAAGACTCCAGCGTGTGCGGCGAGGCTTGCCGGCGCGCCAGTTCTTCGAGGTACCGTCCGATTTCGCGTTCGAGTTCAGACATGTGCGTGCAGATGCTCGTCCATGGCTTCTGCGGCCCGCCGGCAGACCTCCGCGTGGCGGGCGTGTTTGTCGTGCCGCAGCTTCTGACGGGTGGCTTCGTCGAGCTGCGGCAGCAGGTCGAAGGTGATATTCGCGGGTTGATAGTTGCGCGGATCGGCGCCGGATATGTAATGGCAGAGCGAACCCAGCGCGGTCTCTCGCGGGAATGGGCGGGGAGGGCTGCCGGATGCGAGCGCCACGGCGTGCAGGCCCGCTGCGAGGCCCGTGGCGATGGCTTCCACGTAGCCTTCCACTCCGGAAATCTGTCCGGCGAACAGGATGTCGGGCCGCGCGCGCAACTGCAAAGTGGGCTCGATCAGCGCCGGCGCGTTGATGTAAGTGTTCCGATGAATCTGGCCGAAGCGCAGGAACTCGCCATGCTCCAGCCCCGGAATCATGCGCAGGATGCGGGCCTGTTCGCCGAACTTGAGATGGTTCTGGAAGCCGACCAGGTTGAAGCTATCGGCGCGCAGGTTTTCCTGACGGAGCTGCACGGCGGCCCACGGACGGCGGCCCGTGCGCGGATCGATCAGGCCCATGGGCTTCATGGGGCCGAAGCGCAGCGTGTCGCGGCCGCGGCGAGCCAACTCCTCGATGGGCAGGCAGGCTTCGAAATACGGCACGTCGTCCGCTATGTGGGAGGAGACGGGCTGGGCGGCCAGCAGAGCGTCCACGAAAGCCTCGTACTGCGGCCGGCCGAAGGGGCAGTTCAAGTAGTCGGCGGTGCCATCGAGCGATTTGCCGTAGCGCGAAGCGCGGAAAGCGATGGATGGGTCGACCGATTCCGCCTCCACGATGGGACTGATGCTGTCGTAAAAAAACAAGCGGCTGGAACCGGTAAGGCGTCCGATTTCCTCGGCCAGCGCATCGCTGGTGAGCGGGCCGGTGGCAATGATAGTGATGCCGGTAATGCCGGTGATGCCGGTGATGCCGGCGTCGGGCACCGCGCAGACCTCTTCGCGGCGGATTTCGATGCGGGGATGCGAAGCGATCGCGCGGGTCACCTCCGCCGAGAAAACGTCGCGATCTACGGTGAGCGCCTGACCGCCGGGCACGCGGGCTTGGGCGGCGGCCCGCAGCACCAGCGATCCCAAGCGCCGCAATTCCTGCTTGAGCAGCCAGGGCGCGGAGCCTTCCTGCTCGGACTTGAGCGAATTGCTGCAAACCAGTTCCGCGAGCCGATCCGTCTGGTGCGCCGCGGTGGGACGCACCGGACGCATTTCGTAGAGCACGGCCGTGAGCCCCGCTTCCGCAATCTGCCAAGCCGCTTCCGATCCCGCCAGTCCCCCACCGATAATGTGAATGCCCGCCGCCATCGTCAGCTTCCAGTGTACTTGGTGGGGCGGGACTCCAGTCCTGCGGCCGGCGTCCACGCCGGCCTGTTCGGAGCGGGTCCTGGAGAACCCGCGCAGACCTGGAGGTCTGCCCCACTACCTGCGGCGCGGCCGCTGCTGCGGCATGGCCTCGTGCGTGCGCTCGCGGAAGCCGCCTTTCAGCCCCGCCGCCAACGATACGGCGGAGTCGCCATACTTGTCGCGCAACCGGTCGGCGGCGGCCGTAGCCTGTTGCCAGCGTTCGTGCTTGCCTTCGTCCAGCAGGTCCAACTGCTCATCGACCTCTTCAAAAGAAGATGCGTGCACGCCCAACAGGCGCACGCGCGCGCCGCGCTTCCAATTCTTCAGGAACAGCGTGCGCGCCTGGTCGAAAATCTCCGTATCGAGTTCGGTGGGGCGCGCCAGCGTTTGCGCGCGCGTGATGGTGGAGAAGTCCGAATAGCGCAGTTTAAGCTGTAGGGTGCGCGCATGCAAGCCGTTCTCCCGCAGGCGGCGGCCGACCATTTCGGAAAGCCGCGCCAGCGTGGATTCAAGCACCGCCAGATCGCTGGTGTCTTCGTTGTAGGTGTGCTCGTGGCTGATGGACTTGGGGCCGGCGTCCGCGCCGATTTCAGTATCGAACCAGGCGCCCGCATCCAGGCCGCGCGCCTTGCCGGCCAGGGCCAGTCCCCACTTGCCGAAGCGCTCTTCGAGATCCCGGCCGTCCAGGCGCGCCAGGTCGCCGACCTTGCGGATCGACAGCTTGTGCAGGTTCTGTTCGGCGACCTTGCCGACACCGGGGATCTTGCGCACGTCCAGCGGCGCCAGAAACGCGGCTTCCGCGCCCGGCATGATCCACAGCACCCCATTGGGTTTGGCTTGATCGGAGGCCACCTTTGACACCAGGCGCGCGGTCGAGATGCCGATGGAACAGTTCAGCCGGGTCTCGGCCTTCATGGTCTGGTGCAGGGCGTGGGCGCCGGCGAGCGGCGGGCCGTGCAGGCGTTCGGTGCCGGTCATATCGAGGTAGGCCTCGTCGATGGAAGCCATCTCCACCAACGGCGAGAAGCGGTTCAACACTTCGTGCACGCGGGCGGAGTAGTCGCGGTAGCGCGTGGGGTGGCCGTCCACGAAGATGGCGTGCGGGCACATGCGGGCGGCGGTGCGCAGCGGCATGGCGGAATGCACGCCGAATTTGCGCGCTTCATACGACGCCGCCGACACCACGCCGCGCTCGTCCGGCCGGCCGCCCACCACCACGGCCTTGCCCTTCAGCGACGGGTCGAACAGCTCTTCGACGGACACGAAGAACGCGTCCATGTCCACGTGGAAGATGGTCCTCACTTTATGCCAACTCGAAATTCGAACTGCACGGCGCTTTCGTACCCGCCGTCGCTCCTTACCAGGATACTCTCCACCGCTTGTGCAATCAGCCCCTTCCGGTCCGCTCCCTCACGGTCGCGGCGCGCGAAGAAATTCGTGAGCAGTGTACACGGCGCCTACCCCGACTCGACGATCAGATTCGCGTATTGAGTGGTATCTCCCGTGCGTACCAGCCCGATTGCTTGGGGAACACGCTTCTTGAACTCAACATGCGGTTCAAAGATAAGCGGGATGCCTGAAAGCGCCTGCTCGAATTCCAGCCGCACGTCATTGCCATTCGCGGCGAGGAATTCCTCGGCCATGAAGACCCGGGCGACAGCGAAGTTGGAGCGAATCGCCCGCACCACATCGAGCACTCTGGGGATATCGTCAACTAGGGAGATGTCGATGGTTTCTATCTGGGGCCAGAACGGAAAACCGCGGTCGGCGATCACCAGCGTATTGGTATGACGGATGCGGCTGAGCAGGGAGTTCAGCGCCGGGTTCAGGATGCCGGTTTTCAGCATATAGGCGAGCTACGCGATCCGGACTCTTACACGCAACGAGCCCGGCACTGGTTGTTCGGAAACCACAATCATGTATCCGCCGCCGCACCCGGAATACATGGCGCCGGGGTACCGGGATTGAAACCAGGAAAGAATGCCCTTCAAATCCAGGTTGATCGCCGGATGCTGTACGGTGTGCGGCAGGATCGCTTCCCAACACCGCATGCAATGGTTCATGGCGGCGCCCAGGCAGCGGAGATCGGTGTTCACGATCGCGTCAAAACAGTCTTTGCCGGTCTGGCCCAGTTGCGCGATCCACGCGGGATCCAGGTTTCGGATGCCCAGGGGGCTGTAGCCGGCGGGACGCTGGTTGATGGGGACGAGGTGGAAGACTTCTTCCACCCAACGTGCAATCTCCGGCTCGCAGTTGGATTCGACATGCGCCGGAAACCTTCCCCCTTCGACGCCGGCATCGTAATCGAGCCTGTTCACGCCTGGATAGAGCAGGCCAATCATGTCCTGCGAGCCGGAGGGTTCGTCCTTCCCATCGTTCTCCGCCCAGTATAGTTCGCGGACGAGGTCGGCCCGAGGCCGGTCCGGAAGCGCGCCGTTCCACAACGCGGTCGCAATCCGGCGCGTGCTGCTGGCCATGCCACAGCGATCCATGAACCAGAAAGCTGGTTCTAACGCCACCACCACCATGGATCCGGGAGACGCGGGATTGTGCCTGGAGATGAAGGGCTGATCGATCCACCCGCCCGCCAACGCCATGCGATTGGGAATCCGACTGGCGATGAAGCGGCTGTCCGCCGGCGCCTCGGGCAAAGGCGGCGCGGCCATGGTGGAAGGCTCCACGACTAGTCCTTCACCACGCGCTTTCCCGCCTTGCGGTCCGCGTACTGTTGCGCGATCCATGCGTAGGTCTTTTCCATGCCAGTACGGAGCGGCGTGTGGGGTTCCCAATCGAGCACGCTTTTGATGAACGTGTTATCGCTGTTGCGCCCGGCGACGCCTTTGGGTGCATCCAGATCGTAAGTGTGCTGCAGCTTCACACCGCCGATTTCTTCCACCATCCTTGCCAGATCGTCAATCGCAATCAGTTCGCTCGAACCTAGGTTGATGGGCGTCGAAATCAGGCGGTCGCAATGCATAATCTGGTCGATGCCGAGCACGCAATCGTCGATGAAGCAGAAGCTGCGGGTTTGCGAACCGTCGCCCCAGATGTCGATCGTGGTGGCGCCGCTGTCGATGGCTTCGATTACCTTGCGGCTCAGCGCGGCGGGCGCCTTCTCGCGGCCTCCGAACCAGGTGCCGTGGGGGCCGTAGATGTTGTGGAAGCGGGCCATGTGGGTTTCCAGGCCGCGTTCCGCCCAATACTCCTGGCAGAACATCTCCGAGATGAGCTTCTCCCAACCGTAACCTCTTTCGGCCATGGCGGGGTATGCGTCCGATTCCTTGAGCGCGCGGACGTTCGGGTCCCGTTGCAGGTCCGTGTTGTAGGCGCAGGCGGACGACGAAAAGAAATAACGCTGCGCGCCGGCGCGCCAGGCCGCCTCGATCAGGTGGGTGTTGACCAGAATGCTGCGCAGGCACTCCACGCGAAAGTGTTCGATGAAGCCCATGCCGCCCATATCGGCGGCCAGGTTATAGACCTCTGCGGCGCCTTCCACGGCCTGGATGGCATGGTGCTTCTCGCTCAGATCCAGCGAGAGGCATTCCACGCCGGGCACCCGCTGGTACCATTCCGGCAGCGGCTTGCGGTCGATGGCGCGGATGCGGGTGCAGCCCAGATCGTGAAAATACCGGGTGAGCGCACCGGCGATGAATCCGCCCGCGCCCGCGATCACGATCAGATCGTCGCGGCCAATCTTGCGGTCGATTTTTACTTCGGAGTTCTCTTTCATGGGTGGCTCTTTCGCAGCGACGGAGCGGGCGTGATCTTGAACGCCCAGGCAAACTCTCCGGTCCGGGCGGCCGGCAGCTCAATCTCCAAACCTCCATTGTCGCGCGTCCACTTCAGCTTCTCTGAGGAGCCGAGTAGTTGCACGCCGGCGACTTCCGATTGCATGACACCGGATCCGCGCGCCAGCGACTGGATCTTGATTCTGCTATCCGCCGGCCAGCCCAGCGCGATGGCATACAGCACGCCGTCGCGCGTGGTGAACCGGATATCCTGGCTCGTATATGGTTTGGTCGCCGTATCGTGGAACGTCCCGCCGACGACTTTTGTGGGCCCCTCGCCTGAGATCTTCCAGGGTCGCGTGCCGTAAATCGCTTCGCCATTGACGGAGAGCCACCGGCCCATCGCCAGCAACACATTTTTTGCCTGCTCCGGAATGGTCCCGTCGGACTTAGGCCCCACGTTCAGCAGCAGGGCGCCATTCTTGCTCACGATATCCACCAATTGATGCACCAGCGATTCGGGCGAGCGGAATGTGTCGTTGTCGATGTATCCCCACGACTTGATGCTCACCGAAGTGTCCGTCTGCCAGAACTGGGGCAGAATCTTGTCGGCCTGGCCGCGCTCGATATCCAAAACAGCGGCGCTCGGCGGAAAGGCTTCGTTCTTGTAATTGATCGCCGCCGTGGAATGGCGTCGCGCGGCATCGTTGTAATAGAACGCCGCCAGACGTTGCCGGTAAGGCTCGAACTCTTTGGTCTCGATCCACCAGTCGAACCACAAAATCTCCGGTTGGTACTTGACAATCAACTCCGCCGACCGTGCCATCCAGTCGTCCAGATATGCCTTGTCGGGATGTGCCTTCCAGCCCGCCCCATTCTTATCGGTCACCTCGGCGTGCGCCGGACCATAAAAAGCCGCAAATTGCGGGTCGCGAACGTCGGAATCGATCTCCCTGCCGGTATTGAGAAAGAAGTAGTGCTCGGCGCGGTGGCTGGAGACGCCGAAATGGAGACCGGCAGCCCGCACGGCCTGCGCCAGCTCGCCGGTGGTGTCCCGGTGGGGGCCCATTTTTGCGGCGCTCCAGTCGCTGAGGTCCGAGTTGTACATGGCGAATCCGTCATGGTGCTCTGCGACGGGAACCACGTACCTCGCGCCGGCCTTTCGGAACAACTCCGCCCATGCCTTCGCGTCGAATTTCTCGGCCTTGAACATGGGGATGAAGTCTTTGTAGCCAAATTTCGTCTGCGGGCCATAGGTGGCCACCTCATGGGCAAACTCCGGCGTCCCCTGCTTGTACATGTTCCGCGGATACCATTCGTTGCCAAACGCTGGTACGGAGTAAACGCCCCAGTGCAGGAAGATGCCGAACTTGGCGTCCTGATACCAGGCAGGCACCTGGTAATGTTTGAGGGAGTCCCAGTTAGGGCGGAACGGCCCGTTCTGTCCCCCCGCATCGACTTGGCCGAGGAGCGCGGCGCGCGCGGCGTCGAACTTGTGGACGGCATTCTGCCAGACCACATCATCCGCGTTGGGAGTCTGCGCGGAAGCGGCGAGCAAACTGAAAAGGAGAAGCGCATGGAATCGCATGAGGCACTCGACCGAAATATAACATCCACCCAATAAAATCGCAACAGTTATCGTTAAAGGGACGTGCCGGAAGCGCCCGCCTGGGTGCATAATGGTAAGAATGGCAGTCACGATGAAGGACATCGCCCGCGAACTCGGGCTGTCCGTGGTAACGGTTTCGAAAGTCATTCGCAACCACACCGACATCGGAGAAGAGACCCGCCGGCGCGTGCTCAAGCGCATCAAGGAGTTGAACTACCAGCCCAATATGGCAGCCCGCGCCCTGGTCACAGGCCGGACCTATTCGGCCGGGTTGATTGTTCCCGACCTGATGCACCCGTTCTTCGCCGAAGTGGCCAGCGGGCTTTCCGATGTGCTGCGCCGCAAGAATTACAGCCTGCTGATCTCCTCCTCGGAAGGCGACCCGGACCTGGAACGCCAGGAGATCAAGCGGCTGCTGAGCCGTCGCCTGGATGCCCTGATGATCGCCTCCACGCAGTGGACCGTGGAGAGCTTCCGTCGCATCGAAGAGCAGAAGGTCCCCTACGTTCTCCTCGACCGCGCTTTTTTGGGACTGCCGGCGAATTTTGTCGGCGTCGACGACATCGCCGTCGGCCGCCTGGCTACCGAGCACCTGATCTCGGCCGGGTGCCGGAGAATCGCGCACATTCGCGGCCCCGCCACGAGCACGGCGGTGGGGCGCCTGGAAGGTTATCGCCAAGCCCTCGCGCACCACCATCTGAGCGAGTTTAAGGGCTACGTTCTGGCCGGCCGCTCGGCTGACGTGGATAGCTGGGTCAGCGGCCACGAGGCCATGAAGAAGCTGCTGGCTCTGACGCCGCGTCCCGATGGCGTGTTCTGTTACAACGACCCGATCGCCATTGGAGTAATCGATGCCATCCTCGAAGCCGGAGTGCGTGTCCCCGGCGAGATCGCCGTAATCGGCTGCGGCAATCTGCATTTCGACAAGTCCCTGCGCGTGCCCCTTTCGAGCGTGGACCAACAGAGCCGTGCCATCGGCGAGCGCGCCGGGAAACTGGTCCTGTCGCTGATCGAAGCCAAGGCCCGGCCGCGGCCCAAGAGCATCATGCTCCAGCCATCCGTCGTGGCGCGCGAGTCCACGCGAAGGTCGCCGTGACAACCCTTTGGGATTACCTCATCGTTACCGCCGCTAACGACCGCCAGGCGGCGGCTTACGAGGCGCAAATTAAGCTCCGCTGCGAACTGGGAATGCTGCCGCAGGTACGCAACGTCCTCGTAATCCCGGATCTGGACGGCCGCCGCATCGGCAGCGGCGGCAGCACGTTGCAGTGCCTGGAAGAGGTGCTGCGCCGTAAATCGCAGCCTGGCGACGACCCGAACGATGTCGAGCGCGCGAAGGCGATCCTGAGCCGCCTGCGCATTCTGATCGTTCACGCGGGTGGCGACTCGCGCCGCCTGCCTGCCTATTCGCCCTGCGGGAAGATCTTCATTCCGCTTCCCGCCGTAACCCAGCCCAAAACGGGCTCCACGCTGTTTGACCGGCTTGTCCCGGCATTTCTTGCTCTTCCCGCGGGCGCGCCCGGAGCGGGTCAGGTGGTGGTCGCGGCCGGAGACGCCCTCATCCGCTTCAATCCGGCAGCGGTGCAATTCGGCGCACCCGGGATTACCGCGCTGGGGGCGCCGGCATCGCCGCAGGAAGCGACCCGTCACGGCGTGCTCTGCCCCAACCCCGATGGTTCCGTCCGCCTGTATCTGCAGAAGCCGGACGTGCCCACGCAAATCGAAGCGGGCGCCATCGGGTCCGACGGCCGGGCGGTGCTCGACATCGGCATCATGAGCTTGGATGCCGCCGCCGCGGCCAGGCTCCTGCAGGCGTTCCGGACTCCGCCGGCGCGCGCCGCGATTCTGTCTCATGGCATCGATCTGTACCGCGAGATCTGCTGCGCGCTGGGAACGGAGGCGACCCTCGCGCACTACGTGAAAACCGCGCGCTCCAGCAAATCGGCGCTGGGCGAAGCCTTTCTGGAAAGCTTGTTCGCCGAACTGCGGCCAATTCCATTGCACGTGCAGGTACTTGACACGTGCAGTTTCCTGCACTTCGGATCCACCAGCCAGTTAATCTCGAGTGGCCTGGAATTGCTTACTCAGGACTTGGGCGCGCCGCCTTCCACGACGATACTGGACATCAACAACGACGTGCAGGCCGACGGCGCCATCGCCGGCCAGCAAGTCTGGGTGGAGGGTTGCCGCCTGCGGGCGCCGCTCTTGCTGGGAGGCCGCAACGTAGTCGTAGGCGTTGACGTTCTCGATCCTCTCGAACTGCCCGCCGGTGCCTGCCTGGACGTCTCATCGGGCCTGGATAGAAAGGGCGGTAAGGTGTGCTTCATTCGGTGCTGCGGCGTGGACGACACCTTCAAACGCTCCATGGCGGAAGGCGCGACTTTCTGCCGAAAACCGCTGGCGGAATGGCTGCGGGCCGTTGGCGCGCCCCTCTCGATCATCTGGGACGACCAGACGCCGGAACAGGAGCGCACCCTCTGGAACGCCAGGGTATTCCCGGCGGAGAAAGAACCCGGAGCGTTTCGGCAGTGGCTTTGGATGTTCGACATTTCGAGCGCCGCGCCGGAGCAGAAGGCCGCCTTCCTTTCCGCGGATCGCTACAGCTCGACCGAGATCGCGGCGCGGGCCGATTAGGCTGCATTCCACGCCCGGCGTGCCCAGGTATCGGGGTATGCTAGAGTGGACGCGGCCGCCCGTAGACCATGACCGAAAACAAAAAAACTCTTTTCATCGGGGATGACGGAAAGAACCTGGTGTTTACCTTCATCCTGGTTAGTTCATTGTTCCTCCTGTGGGGCGTCTGCAACGGGATGATCGACGTGATGGATAAGCACTTCCAGGAGGAATTGAGCCTCACCAAGTCCCAATCCGCCTGGGTGCAGTTCGCGCACTATCTCGGCTATTTCCTGATGTCGGTGCCCGCCGGATGGCTGGCGACCAAACTGGGGTACAAGGGCGGTATCATCGCCGGGCTCCTGATTGTCGCGGTCGGCGGGCTATGGTTCATCCCGGCCACGCACATCAACGCCTTGGTCCACGAAGGGCGCGTCTCGCCCAACATGGCCTTCGTCGGGTTCCTGGCCGGAGTCTGCGCCATAGCCACCGGTCTCACTTTCTTGGAGACCATCGCCAACCCGTACACTACCGTGCTGGGAGCTAGACAATATGCCGCAACCCGCATCAATCTGGCCCAGTCGTGCAACGGCGTAGGCTGGATCTTCGGGCCCATCATCGGGAGCATGTACTTCTACTCGAAAGACGCGGCGGGCCACAGCACCGGGAGCCAGACTCTCTACATCCCATACGCGGCCATCGCCGGAGTCGTGATCGTGCTGGCCGTCGTCTTCTACTTCGCCGACATTCCCGACATCAAGACCGGCGACGATTACCATCTGGACGACGCCGCGCCGGGCGTAGCGCGTTCCATCTGGTCGCACCCGCATTTCGTGATGGCGGTGGCGGCGCAGTTCTTCTATGTTGCCGCCCAGGCCGGCATATTCAGTTTCTTCATCAACTACATGACGTCCGAAGTACCGCCCATTCCAGGTTCCTGGCAGACGGCGCTGGGAAGCTTCTCCGCCCATTCCAGTTTCCTGCAGGGCTGGCTCTCCGGTTGGTTCGAGACCAACTCGAGCGGCGTGCTCGGCATGAGCAACAAGGGCGCATCCAACCTGGCCTCCCTCGGGTTCGTGTGCTTCCTCGCCGGCCGTTTCAGTGGCGCGGGTCTGCTCAGAAAATTCGCCGCGCACAAGGTCCTCGGCCTCTATGGCGCACTCAACGTCGTCGTCACCCTGCTGGTTTTCTGCAAGCTGGGCTGGCTGTCGGTGGCGTGCGTGTTCCTGAGCTACTTCTTCATGTCGATCATGTTCCCCACTATCTTCGCTTTGGGAATATTCGGGCTCGGCGCACGCGCCAAAAAAGCGTCGGCCTTCATTGTCATGGCCATCATGGGCGGCGCCATCCTGCCCAAACTGATGGGGCACGTAGCCGACAAGTACGACATGTCCCGTGGGTTCATCGTGCCGGCTATCTGCTTCATCGTGGTGGCCATCTACGGCTTCAACTGGCCCCGCTTCAGCAAGGCGTAGTCTGTAGCCAATCTATTGACAAACCACCGCGAATCGGATACGGTACGCTTCGTGCATTTCAAAAAGCTCTTCTTACTCTCCCTCCTATGCGCGGCCCTGGGCGGCGCGCAGAACTACCAGCCCAAATGGGAATCGCTGGACCAGCGCTCCACACCGGCCTGGTTCGCCGGCGCGAAGTTCGGAATCTTCATCCACTGGGGCGTGTATTCGGTGCCGTCTTACGCTCCAGTGCTGCCCGGCAAACTCGCCTACGCCGAGTGGTACTGGCACGCCATCACCGAAGGACAGAAGCCCGGCGCCGATCCGGTAGACGCCGGATCCTGGGATTACCATAAGCGAATGTTCGGCCCCCAGTACGATTACCACGACTTCGCGCCCCGCTTCCGCGCCGAATTGTTCGATCCCACTCACTGGGCCGACGTATTCACGCGCTCCGGCGCGAAGTATGTCGTCCTGACATCCAAACACCACGAAGGTTTTGCGCTCTGGCCGAGCAAAGAGGCCTCCAAGACCTGGGGTCGCCCCTGGAACGCCGTGGAGATCGGACCCCGCCGCGACCTGCTCGGCGACCTGACCACCGCCGTGCGCGCCAAGGGCCTCCGCATGGGCATTTATTATTCGCTCTACGAGTGGTACAACCCGCTCTATCTTTCCGACAAGCCCCGCTATGTCGCCGAGCACATGATGCCCCAGTTCAAGGATGTGGTGACGCGCTATAAGCCGTCCCTCATCTTCAGCGACGGCGAATGGGAGCTGCCTTCCAGCGATTGGCGCAGCCCCGAACTGCTGGCGTGGCTGTACAACCAGTCGCCCGTAAAGGACGAAGTGGTCGTCGACGACCGCTGGGGCAAGGACACCCGCCACAAGCACGGCGGCTACTGGACCACCGAATACACGCCGGGCCTGAGCGGCATCGATCACCAGTGGGAAGAGAGCCGCGGGATGGGCTTTTCGTACGGCTATAATCGCGCCGAACGCCTGGAGAATTATCACACCGGCCGCGAGCTGGTGATTCTCCTGACGGATATCGTGAGCCGAGGCGGCAACCTGCTGCTGGACATCGGTCCCGCCGCCGACGGAAGTATTCCGGTGATTATGGAAGAGCGTCTGCTCCAGATCGGCTCCTGGCTGCACGTGAACGGCGAGGCCATCTATGGCACCAAGCCGTGGAAGGCTACGCGCCAGTGGAGCGCCGGCGAGGTGCCCACGATCGACTACAAAGCGGAGTTCAACTCGAATTACGATGTGGCGAAACTCGCCGGCAAACCTGAGGGCGGCAAGGCTTCCATCGAAGCCTTCTTCACCTCCAAAGGCGGCGACCTCTACGCGATCCTGCCGCGCTGGCCAGGACGGCAGTTCACGTTGAAAGGGTACGAAGGCGCGAAACCGGCGAGCGTGACATTGCTCGGGGTTGCGGCCCCGCTACGCTTCAAATCCGGCGCCGATGGCGTAACGGTCGAACTGCCCGAATTGCCCGAGGAACTGCTCGCGCAACCAGCCTGGGTTCTGAAGTTCAGCCACTGACGCAATGTGGGGCAGGTTGCAGCGTCAGTTGAAGAACAGAAGCGACCACTCGTCCATCCACTGAACGATAGGCTTGTCGCCTTCCCATTTGATGGGCAGCCAGATATACCGCCCGTCGGCGTGGTTCTGCGGCCGCCAGCGGTCCGCCATGAAGATGAAAGCGCCCGGCTTGCCTTCGACAGGCAGAACGTAAGTGCTCTGGCTTTCGAAGGTGTTGTCGGTTTGCTCCTTGGAACCGCGCACCGGGTTGCCCAAGGCACGCCACTCGCCCAGCATCGCATCCGCCACGCCGGACCGTGCGGCGTTCGGTGTCCAGCCCGTGCAGCCCGACGTGATCATATAATACTTGCCCTTCCAATGGAACACCGCCGGCGCCTCGTTGTGGCCGCCCGGAAATGCGCGGACCCATTTGCCGCTGAACGAGAGGTAATCGTCGCTCAACTGTGAAATGTGCAGGGTGGCGTTCTCCTCCGAAGCGTGGATGTGATACGCGGTCCCGTCGTCGTCCACGAACAGGGTCATATCGCGCGCCATCTGGCCGCCCTTGAAATCGCGCCGCACGATGCCCCCATTCGTCGCGGCTGCGAGCCACTCCTGGCTGCCCTGCTGCAGCCCGCCCTCGGGAATCGGCCCTTCCTTCTGGCCCACGGGCATGTTCAAGGGCCACGTTCCGGCATCGGGCCGCAGCGAGCGCACCACTGCGTACGGGCCGGCGACGGCGTCGCCCTGTGCCACGGTGGTCTGGGCCGCGTCGTAGCCCCGTCCGCGCAGTTCGGTGTGGAACCACATGACGAACTTGCGGGTCTTGCGATTGTAGATCACCTTGGGCCGCTCGATCGCATTGCCGCGCGAAATCACGCTCGCGGGGTCGTCCGCCGTCATGCTCAACGCGAGGCCTTCGTCTTTCCAGTTATACAGATCGCGCGACGAGTAACACGAAACGCCGCGCGTGCCACGGCCGTCGCGCGACTCGCCAAACCAGTAATAAACGCCCTCGTGATACAGCAGCCCGCCGCCATGGGCGTTCACGTGGACGCCGTTGTCGTCCGGCCAGAGCTGGCCGGGGTGAAAGGCCGCACCCGCCAACGCGGCGGCGGCCCAAAGCAGGATTGTCATAGTCTACCTTAGACTTACCATTGGGTAGGGTCCTGGTGGGGCAGGCTCTCAGCCTGCGCGGGACTCTCAGTCCCGCCTCCGCATTCCGCGCGCGACCGAGGCCGGATGCCCGTTACCTCCCAACCGGCCGCTTCGCCGCGTCACCCGGCCATTGAATGACGGGTCGCCGTTTCCGCATAGCGCAGCCTCTCAGAAACGGGTTGATTAGGTTCTGATAAGCCATCCCCAGTTCGGCCCCCAATTTCTTCCTAAGGCGCGGTCGCGCAACGCGCCTGCAAGCCGCAGCCCAGCAGCAACAACCGGTCCTCGCCCTCGGAGTGATCTGGGTCGTCCATCAAGCGTGCGCCCTCCGGGCCCGGCGGAAAATGCGAAACTTGTCCCGCCCTACAACAGCGTCAACGGGTCCACATCAATCACCAGCGCCGTCGCGCTCCACTTGCTCTCCCGCGCGAACGTCTGCGCCCGCCGCAACATCTCATTGAGCGCCGTGCGGCTGGCGGCCTTGATCAGAAACTGATACCGGTATTCATTCTTCAGCCGCGGCACCGGCGCCTCGGCCGGCCCGAGAATCTTGATCTTCTCCGGCGCCGGCGTCAGAAAATGCCCGAGTTCCGTGCTCAGCCGCAACGCCTGCTCCTGCTGCTCGCTGCGCACCAGGATATTGGCCATGGCGCTGAACGGCGGGTAGTGCATCATACGGCGGAATTGCAGTTCTTTTTCATAGAACGTCTGGTAATCCTGCGCGGCGGCCATGCGGATGGCATAGTGGTCGGGGTTGATCGTTTGGATCAGGACGATCCCGGGCAGGCTGCCGCGGCCCGCGCGTCCGGCTACCTGCGTCAGCAGTTGGAAAGTGCGCTCGGCCGCGCGGAAGTCGGGCAGCCCAAGCCCAACATCGGCCGAGACCACGCCCACCAGCGTCACGTTGGGAATATCGTGGCCCTTCGCGATCATCTGCGTGCCCACCAGAATGTCGTAGGAAGCCTCGCGAAACCCTTGCAGAATGGCTTCGTACTGGCGCTTGGCGGTGACCGTATCGCGATCCAGCCGCGCGATCCGCGCTTTCGGAAACTCGTGGTGCAGTTCCTCTTCCACCTTCTCCGAGCCGACCCCCAGAAAGTAAATGTGCTCGCTCTGGCACTTAGGGCAGTGCGTGGGCACACGCTCGGCGTAGTTGCAGTAGTGGCACAGCAGACGGCGGTCGCGGCGGTGAAACGTGAGCGTCACCGAGCAGTTCATGCACTGCACGCGCTCGCCGCACGAGCGGCAGGCCACGAAGCTGGAAAACCCGCGGCGGTTCAGCAGCACGATGGTCTGCTCGCCGTTATCCACGCGGTGCCCGACGGCTTCCAGCAGGCGGCGCGAAAAGGTGGCCTGCTTGCGCGTTTCCAGAAACTCAGTGCGCATGTCGATCAGCTCCACCTGCGGCATGGGCCGCTCCTCCACGCGCGTGGGCAGTTCCAGCAACGTGTACTTGCCGCGCTCGGCGTTATACCGGCTTTCCAGGCTGGGCGTGGCGGAACCCAGCACCACGCACGCGCGGGCCGCCTGCGCGCGCACGATAGCCACGTCGCGCCCGTTGTACCGCGGCGTTTCTTCCTGCTTATAACTCTGGTCGTGCTCCTCGTCCACCACGATCAGGCCCAGATTGCGCATGGGCGCGAAGACCCCGGAGCGCGTGCCCACCACCACCGCCGCCGCGCCCGAGCGAATCCGGCGCCACTGATCGGAGCGCTCCGAATCGCTGAAGGCGCTGTGCAGAATGGCCACGCGATCGCCGAAGCGGCTGAAGAACTGGCCGGCCACGGCGGGCGTCAGCGCGATTTCCGGCACCAGCAGCAGCGCGCTGCGTCCGCAGGCGAGCGCCGCGTCGATAGCGTTCAGGTAGACCTCGGTCTTGCCCGAACCGGTCACGCCATGCAGCAGGAAAGTGCGGAATTCGTGCGCCTGAATGGCGGCGCCGATCTGCTCGAAGGCGGCCGCCTGCGGAGGGTTGAGCGTGTGCGGCGCGCGCACGGGTCCGGCGTTGATCGCCAGCGGTTCGGTGCGCAGCGTCACCAGTTTCTTGCGGGCCAGCGCGCGGGCCGCCGGGCTGGCGTCGCGAACCATCGATTCGAGATCCTTCAGATTGTGCGAGCCGGGATGCAGTTCCAGGAAGGCCAGCAGTTCGCGCTCCGGCTTGCCCAGTTTGGTTGCGGGCACCGCGCCCGTTCGCTCGACGCGCAAGCGCTCCGACGGCGCGCGCAGCGGATCGCGCTCGGTCTGCACCTGCTCCACCATCACGAAGCGCTTGCGCTCCAGCGCGCGCAAGGCGTTGCCCGCCAGGGGCAGCTTGCGCTCCAGATAAGAGGCCGATAGCGGGCGCTGGTCGAGCATGCGCAGAATCTGCACCACCGGATCTTCGGGCGAAGAGTCGAACAGAAGCTGGCGGGCGGCGTCGCGGCCGGCGTCGGTCAGCGAGTACACTTTTCCGCGCCGGATGTCCGACGCCAGCGGCAGCATGCCGCGCAACACTTCTCCCAGCGGCGCGCAGTAGTAGCCCGCGATCCACTTGCCCAGGGCCAGCAACTCCGCATCCAGCACCGGCTCGGCATCGATCAGCCGCATGGCTTCGCGCATGGGCACCTCGGGCGTCTCGTCGTGGCATCGCAACACCACGCCCGTCAGGCGGCGGCTGCCGAACGGAACCAGCACGCGGCAGCCCGCCTTCACGCGGTGCCGCAGCGTTTCCGGCAGCGCATAGGTGAACGGCTGGTCGAGCGGCACCGGCAGGCTTACGTCGCAATAGAGATAGGAGCCGTCAGGCAAGTTCCAGGATAGCGGGTGCTGGGTGGAGGGTGCCGGGCCGAGGCCGGCTTATACTAAAATGATGTCCATCTCCACCGGCGACCGGATCCGCAGGACGCCCGGCGTTTGCGGCGGCAAGGACTGCATCGCGGGACACCGCGTCCGCGTGCTCGACGTCGTGGTGTGGCATGAGCACCAGGGCATGACGCCCGACGAGATCGCCGCCCATTTCCCTGCTATCACTCTGCGACGTCCATGCAGCCTTGCCTACTACTTCGATCGCCTCGAAGAGATCCAGCAGCAGATGCACGCGGAAGGCGCGTTTGCGGCGGAATTCAGCCGTAACAATCCATCGCTGCTCGAAACGAAGCTGCGCCAGGAGCGCCTGGAAGAAGCATCCTGATTGCCGCAGACGCGAAAACGGTCGCAGAATCTGGCGAATCCGCGCGCGCCAAACTGCCGCCACGTGCGAAAGACGCCGTTCACGCACTCTTGAAAAAACGCGCTGCGCTTCGCCGCACCAGTACCGCCAACGGCCCCAACCCTGCGCCGCAGACAAGACCAACTGCGACCATTACCAGGCGATTGGGAAAGATGGGCTGTTTTGGCAGGTTGGCCGGGTCCAGAAGTTGTAGAGTCACCGCGGCGGGTGGCGCCTGACTCCTCTGTGTCGTGTTGAGCTGTTCCACAAATTTCGCCATCACTTCACGAACCACGGACTGGGCTTTGAACTTATCCGGATACATGCAGGAAATCTCGAACGTGGTCGCACGCCAGTTGGGGCCTTCGAGCAGGTTGATGCGCAAGCCTTTCCGCATATTCTCCACGACATCTTCCAGAGGCATTCTCTTGCGATCCTCCGGATAAAGATCGAGCGCCGATTGGGTCATCAATTCCCCGAGACTTTTGCGGCTAAGGACTTCCTGCTGCATCCGCCTGAGCCGGTCCAGCGTACCTTGCCGATCGCTATCCGCAAGGCCCGCGAACGTGAATCGCACGACGGCGGTTGAAACGTACCGGTCCTCAGTCAGTAAGGCGCCCACACCCGCTACCAGCGCGCCAGCAAGGCCCGCAAACGCCATGATTTTCAAATAACTCCCTGTCGCCATCCGCATTCGCAGTGCTCCCAGCAATACATTGAACAGGTCCTGCCATTTGGGCTGAATATCGTCGATCAGCGCGTCCAACTCCGCGGCATAGCGCTCGCGCCAGCCGGCCGGATACAGTCGAGCCATCCATCGAATCAGTTGCCTCATGCGTGCTTCAGCCTCCGCATGGCGGTCTTCACCACTTGGTTGAGGCTGGCCAGTCGCTCTTCGAGGTGTTCACGCCCCGCGCCTGTAATGCGATAGGGCCGGCGCCGGTCGCTGGAATCTACCGGCCGAATCCAGCCCCTCTGTTCCAAACGGGTGATCGCTCCATAGAGCGTGCCCGGACCAAGTCGCACGTTGGCGAAGCCCTGGATGTCCTCCATGATGGCGTAGCCGTGCTTTTCGCCATCGGCCAAGCTGGACAGTACAAGAATTGTCGGGTCGGACATTATATCGTCTCACGTAGTATCGTATGACGTAATAATCAGCGTGTCAAGAGGAATCTGCAAAACCGGCATCACCCGCGCCGTGCTACATTTCACCGCATGAAGTTCTTCGCCAATTTCCTGGCTGTGCCGCTGCTCCTGTTGCCGGCACACGCGCAGGTCTTTACTTTCACGCACGACGAAATGTTGAAGTACACTTCCCACAACCCCTTCGACCGCTTCGACGATGGGCGCCCGAAAGTGCCCGACGCCATCCTGGAAAAGGTAAAAGGCCTCTCCGCCGAGGAAGTCTGGGCGGTGCTGCCCGGCGGCGGATTTCGCAACCAATATGAAGGAAACTGGCGCATCCTGCATCCCACTCGCAAGCTGGTGGGCCGCGCCGTCACCGCCCAGTTCATGCCGGCGCGCCCCGATATTGGCGATATCATGGAAGCCGACGCCAAGGCCAAAGGGCTCCGCGACAATGGCAACCAGCGCGTCCTCGACCTGCTGAAGCCGGGCGATGTGCTGGTGGTCGATATGTTCGGCAAAATTGAAGAGGGCACCATCGTCGGCGACAACCTGGCCACCTATATCTACGCCACTACCGGAACCGGCCTGGTGGTGGATGGTGCCATCCGCGACCTGGAAGGCATCCAGCCCATCGACATGTCCGTATACTGCCGCGGCGTGCACCCCACGCCCATCCGCAACGTTATGCTCACCGGCATCAATGTTCCCATCCGCATCGGCAGCGCCACCGTAATGCCCGGCGATGTGGTCTTCGGCGATAGCGAGGGCGTGTACTTCATCCCCCCGCAAATGGTGAAACAGGTGGTGGACAAGGCTGACGAAACCCACATCCACGACGAGTGGACCCAGATGAAAATCAAGACCGGGAAATATAAATCTACCGACATCTATCCCAGCCCCCGCGACCCGGCCTTGAAGAAAGAGTACGAAGACTACCTAAAACAGAAGTTAGGACGACAGTAAAGTGGGGCAGGCTCTCAGCCCGCCCTTTTGATGTAGCCGAAACGAGCATATGAAACCAAAAATCCAGCAAGCCCTCTGCGTGCCCCTCCTCCTCCTCTCGCCCTTGATCGCCGCCAACTGGCTCTCCTACGGCCACGACCCGCAACGCACCGGCTGGAGCCCGCAGGAAACCGACATCAACCGCGCCAATGCGAAATCCATGTCGCTGCTGTGGAAAGCGCACCTCGATAACCAGCCCCGCGAGCTGAACTCCCTCACCGCGCCGGTCAACGTCGAATGGGTGACCACCGACAAAGGCATGGCGGAAATCGTGATCGTGGGCGGCGCTTCCGACAACCTCTTCGCGCTGGACGCCAACAGCGGCAAATTGATCTGGAAGAAGTCCTTCGAGGCCGAGGGCAAGCCGCACGGGTCCTTCTGGCTTTGCCCCAACGCCCTCAACGATACGCCCCTGATCCGCAAGGACGGCCTGGCCGCTACGGTTTTCGTCATCTCGAGCGACGGCAAGCTGCACACGCTCAACGCCATCAACGGAGAGGACCGCACGCCGCCCCAAAAATTCGTGCCACCGTTTTCCAAGAACTGGAGCCTGAACCTGGTGAACAACGTCCTCTACACCAACACTTCCCAAGGCTGCAACGGCGCCCGGTCGGGCGTCTACGCCATGGACCTCGGCGCGCCGGATCATCCCAGCAAGTTCTTCCAGTCGGCCACCGGCGGCGCCGGCATCTGGGGACGCGCAGGCGTGGCCATCGGCGAGCACGGCATGGTCTTCGCACAAACCGGCGACGGCTCCTACGACGCCAGTCGCGGCCAGCTTCCCGACACCGTGGTGCAGCTTTCGGTGAAGGATCTGACGCTGGTCGATTACTTCACTCCCGCCAATCACAATTACCTGTCGCGCAAGGACCTCGACATGGGATCTGCCTCGCCCACCGTCTTCTCCATCAACGGGCACGAGGTGGTGGCCGCCGGCGGCAAGGAAGGCGTCATCTACCTGCTGGATGCGCAGCACATCGGCGGCCCCGACCACAAGACGTCGCTCTACCACAGCCCGCTGCTGGCCAATGAGGACGCCGATTTCGCGGGCCGCGGATTCTGGGGCGCCTTCGCCACCGCCGAAGACGAGCAGAAGGGCCGGTGGCTCTACGCGCCGGCGTTGGGCGCAGCAGCAAGCGGCGTGAAGTTCACGCTGACCAACGGCGATGCCCCGAACGGCAGCATCATGGCCCTCCGTGTCACCGAGAAGGATGGCAAGTTCGAGGCGACGCCCGCCTGGATCTCGCGCGACATGAACCTGCCCGAGCCTCCCATCGTGGCGGGCGGCCTGGTCTTCGCGATATCCAACGGCGAGTTTGCGCGCCAGTCCAAGGGGACCGAAGGCGGACTATATAGTTCCGCCGAGCGTATCGCCAAACATGCGGGGCACGCGGTGCTCTACGCGTTCGACATGACCACCGGAAAGGAACTGTATTCGAGCGGTGAGACCATGCCCGGCTGGACGCACTTCAGCGGCATCTCGATCTCGGGCGGCAAGGTGTTTGTGACCACTTTCGATTCGAATGTGTACGCGTTCGGCGTGAAGGAGCAGTAGGACCGGCCTCCCGACCTTGTCCCGGTGACTTACCGAGCCGCGCACGTGGGTAAGCGGGGCTTGCTATAAGTAGTGAAGATGTACCATGACCCTCGTCCTCATATTCTACACCGAGCTCCTGGTCCCGCCCAGCGTGCGCCGCCAAACGGGTATCAAACCGGGAGACCAGCTTGAGTTTAAGGCATCCCGTGGCGCCATCACCATCAAAGCCGTACCGCCGCGCACATGCAAAACGACGAAGGCCGAGCTTGCAGCCATCCGCGAAGGCGAGGCCGAGATTGCCCGAGGCGAGTACGTAACTTTAGTTGAGCTGCTCCATGGCCTGGACCAGTCCTCGTCGCAAGAGCGGCACAAAAACAGCTAACAAGATTTCCGGCTAACGACCGGATCAAGATCGCCGCTGCGCTCCGGTCCATTTCCGACGATCCTTTCTCGGGCGACATCGTCAAGTTGGAGGGCTTTACCAACCGCTGGCGTCGCCGTGTTGGCAACCATCGCATCTTTTTCGCCGTTGACACAGCCGCCAGGACGTGGCCGTAGGCGCAATTGCCCGCCGCACCTCCACGACGTATTGAATCGCCGCGCATTTCACGAGGAGCAGGCAACTTGCGCTGCTCTTGCGATTCCCTCTCGCGGCACGGCTTTTCCTGACCCGATCACACTCGCGAGTCTTGGCCGGCGCGCGCGCATAGCCCGAATGAGAGAGAATAAGCATTCCTAGCGCGCGATATCTTGCGAGCGGCCGCCCGCACCACCAGAGTCTTCGGGTGCCCGCCACGCCCCGAGAAAAACGGAACAATGGCGTTCAAGAAATCCGAATTCTACAGCTCCCTCTGGGCCAGTTGCGACGAGCTTCGCGACGGCATGGACGCCAGCCAATACAAGGATTACGTCCTCCTCTTCATCAAATACGTCAGCGACAAATACGCCGGCGTGCCCTACGCCCCCATCACCATCCGCCCAGGCGCCAGCTTCAAAGACATGGTCGAGCTAAAGGGCAAGTCCGACATCGGCGCCCAGATCAACAAGAAGATCATCGCTCCCCTCGAAAGAGCCAACGAACTGTCCGACATGCCGGACTTCAACGACGACAACAAGCTCGGCAGCGACAAAGACAAGGTGGACCGCATGCGCAATTTATTATGACGCTGTATTTAACCATAGGGACACGCTCGACCTGGAGAGGTAGGGCGGGCTGTGAGCCCCGCTGGGAAGGCCGGATTCATTGGGCTTCCGGAGTGGGCTGGTGTATCCTTAACTAACTGGTTTCGGCGGTTGGCTGGGCGCGGCGGTCGTGACTGAAGTACGCCGCGGAGGTCCGTGTGCGCGGGGAACGCCCCGGTGCACCAACGCGGTTGCGAAATAGGAAGTGTCCGCTTTCGATCCACCGTAGCTGGTGAATGGCGACGGCTCCCCGCGGCCCGCTAAGTAGTCGGTGGCTGATACAGATTAGGCATTCGCCAGGCGCGGTAGGCCTGCGCGCTCTCCAGGTTGAAGACCTGCGTGCCGGTGTCCGTGCCGGCAGTGGAAAGGATTTCGATCGAGGCGCTGCCTTGGACTGTCTGTGAGAAAGGCGCGAAAGGCGCCAAGAAGAAGTAGTTATTGTCGGGCAGCAATTGGGCGGCTCCGAACGCCTGGGAGTAAACCCCTAAGTCCACACTAAGGACTGGCGTAACCTGCAAACTCGTACACATGGGCGGCGACCCTGAACAATTCTGAACTACGGTCAGTGCCATGCCTCGGCTGTCACCGCTACCCAACCCGAGTGGCGGTGGGGAAACCCGGGTATTGCCGTTGTCGTAAACCGTTAAGGACCCCGACCCGCCGTTTTGGACGCCCGCATCGTGCTGGTGGGAGAACCACGGCCAGGGATCGTTATAGATGTTATTGAAGACGAAGTCGCCGCCCGGTCCCATGCGCCATAAGATGTTTCCCGTAGCGGCGGGCGATCCGTTCTCATAGTCGATTTTCATCACCCAGTCCTGATGCCGCGAAGACCAGATAATCGAACCGTCCTGAGGGTTGTAATAGAGGCTGTTAGCGTGCAGCCAATCCATCGCTAGCGGCGCGATGCCGGGACCGAGCAGGAATGTCGTCTGGCATTCGAATACGCCCGTTTGGCAGGTTTCCCCAAGTACCGCCGGCCGGTTGATATCCAATTCTGGAGCGCCGCCATCGTGTTGAAAAGCGTCGAAATACCAGGTAACTTGCCAGTTGGAATTCAGCACGATAATCATGTCTCCGATGATGTCGACCGGAAGGCCGCTGGTGTCCCCCTGAGTTCCGGGCGGGAAGATCTTTTCAATGTCGACGATGATCGCGGTCTGGCCATTGGGGAGAGTCTGAATGGCATCATGGTGAAAAAAACCGAGACAGGCCGTGCCGATTTGCGACGTAACGGGAGAAGAGGGACACGGCCCCGCGTCGGTTGCTCCGAAGGCGAGCAGTTGCTGCTGGATGACGCCCGTGTTCGTCTCTTTGATGATATTGCCCGCCAAGTCGATTTCTCGTAAGACTTGGCTCTCCACTGACGCTGGATTCCAGGCCGGGGCACTCTGAATGGTGAGAAACTTGCCGCCCGTAAGAGGCCGCGTCAGAACCTCGAAATGACCCGAATCGCTCGGGTAATAATACCAGAGAATACTGCCTGATAAGTTAGTCGCCACGGCGGGATAGGCGCCGGTGCTGCTAAGCTTGAGGGGCGTGAGAACGAGAACAGATTCTGCGGTATCGGCTTGACCGCTCACTGGTACTACTGCCTTGAATGGTGGAAAGGGAACACCGGTCGGCAGCGCGCCCGTTGTAAAGCTGACGGTGGGCCCGTTCACCGTCTGCGTACCGGTAATCGTCTGGGAGTACATGTTGTACGCGGTGCTCGGGTACATGCCCGCTACTTCGAAATTCATGGTCGCAGGTGGATGACAGGCTACCGCATTTGTCGCAATCGCCGGTCTACTCATCGACTGCTGTTGAAAGACGACCCGCATGGAACTTCCCGCGGGGCATGAAGGCGCGCCGAATGACGCCACCAGAGGGTTAGCTGTCGATACGACCGCGGGCGTGCTGCCGCTCACCAATGGAGTCACTTGGAAGCTTTTCGTTAGCGAGTTGGTTTGGCCGGAGCCGAAGTCCTTGGTGACCACCTGGATTTGATAGCGTCCTTCGAAACTGGTCGGGCTCCACGTGAATGGCTGGGAGGTCCAGACACCGGAGCTGAGCGTACCCACGTTGAAGTCCCGCACCACAGCCAGAGGCCCGCCGGGGAGAGCCACATTGAATTGAAACGTCAAAGGGCCGGGACCGTTGTCTGTGGCCTTCACGGTCCAGACGATCTGTGTGCCGATTGGTTTCGGCGGGCTGGCCGACGGCATCATGGACAAAATACTAACCTGAGCATGTGCCGGCGCACAGACCGCTGCCAGCAGCCCTACGAGATACAGAGTGGTGGATTTCGGGGAGTTCTTCAAGCATTTGCGAGGCATCGGATCAATTCCCCTGGACTGTGACCGTCATCGCCGCACTGGTCATCGACTCGGGATCCCATACCGTCACAGTGAGCTGGTCTCCGGCCACCAGCGGACACGCTCCGTCCTGATTCGCGTTTGCAGGCTTACCGCTCCATTATAAGACAATCCCAGCGAACGCACACCGCCGGGCGCGGAAAGCATGTCGCGCTCGTATTTCGTCAGGCGGTAGTCAGTCGGCCAATTCCAGGATCTTCCGCTCATCAAAACCATCCATCGCTCCAGCCAGGCCGCGGGATGCCCGCGCAGGGTGGCATGAACGCACTTCGCGCCGGGTGGAGGGCGGCGCGGGCATGATCGGCGCAGGGACGAGCGCCAGGAAGTGCGAGAAGCGTGGTTTCATGCCCATCGCGATCTTCGATTCCGACACCATCCCGCGGGATCGCAGGCCTGAACCTGAGGCGGCCGTCGTTGCTGCCGGTCGGCATCTGAGCAAACGCTTCGAGGGCTCGGATCGTCGCCGCCCAGGACCGCCGGAGGTTCGCGGTGTGGATCACGTCATACCCCGAGGTGGATATTTCCATCCCGTTCGACTGGGACGCGACTGCGGCCAAGGTGACAGAGCGCGTGCGCGCGGCGATGGACGATTGTTTCGCGGGCTGAATCAACAGTTCCAGGAGGAGGCGCTACCGAACCTTTCCAGTCCTAGCTTGAATCCTTCGACAGATGCTTTCGAATCTTGGCGATGTCTTCATGGGAGGGAGGCCAGTCCGTGTCACAGGTATTACAGTGGAACACCAACGCACCGGTTTTCAGCGCTTCTTCGAATCCTTCCCGACTGAGTGTGACTGTCTGGTTGTGGTCGTTCGGACAAACAATCTCGAAATCCATCCGGTCGCTCATTTGCCTCCTGTTGATCAGCCAAACCGCCGTTGCGCTTGCTCGAACGGTTCCGTCAATCCTTTGATGGTAACGCGAATGGTCCGTGGTCCGTCGCCGCGACGCCTGTGGGCGGATGGGGATGCGCGGCGCGCAGCCGTCGTCTTGCGCGCTCGTGGTGCAGGTGCGCCAGACGATACTTCCGGGTGCCGGGTTCGGCGCCGCCGCCCGCGATCCGTCGCCGCGATCGCCGGCGCGCGGATGGGATGCGCCTACTCCGCCTGCTGCCCCACAGCCAGTCCCCATGGGGCCGATCCAGCAGTAGCGGGCGGAGGGCGCCGCATCCGTGAGCCGAATCGTTCTTCACCGGGATGCCGCCGCGCAGCCGTGTTGCCTGCACGCCCGTGGCACGGGTGCGCCGGGCGATACTTCCCCCCGCTCCGGCGCCGCCGCCAGCGTGCGGATGGGGATGCCCGGCGAGGAAGGCGCCGCGTCCATGATGCGCAGGGGAAGGTGTCGTCGAGCGAGCCGGAGCGCCCATTTTGCGCTCTTCCCGCAGCCTTACGCCGGCGGCCGTTCCGGCCCCCGCCGCCGTCGTCCGTCGCCACGACCGCCGGCGCGCGGAGGGCGATGCGAAGCGCGGCGTGCTGCTCCACTCCTATAGTTAACTCGTTTATTTTGTGCCCTTTGTTGGGTAATATCTGACATGAAGACCTTCCCTCCGCACGAGCGGCAACCTCAAGCATGAGAATATTTTCGGGCGCGCGGAACTAGCAAACGCGGTCACTGTGGCTCTCAGGTCCTTGCGTTGAGCGCCCAGCCTGCTGCCGCCGCAGATGTGGTCGCTCAGACTTCGAGCGCGATGCGAATTTCGCCCTGCTACGAACGTCGACCTTTTGCTTACTGCACCAAAAGACCTGGGAAGAGACGCGTATTCGAGTCTAAGCTGCTTGGCTGTTTAAATTAAACGATGTCCCTCCAGAGCCTCAAAATCCGCTATTCTATTTAGGCACGATGTCGACTATGCCTTACTGACACAGACTCGGAGGTACTTTGAGCACAACCGTTCCCCTAACCAAACAGGTCGGCAGCCTGCCGCCCAAGAGTTGGTCGATGGTTACGTGGGCATCCCTCGCCGCTCTCTCGGTTGTCCTGAGTTATTTGATAACCTTTGTCCTCGGCCTTGCCAGCGTTCTCTTCGGACTCCTGCTGCTGCTCGGAATGCTCAAAGGGAGCCTGTCTTTAATCGGCGTGCTCCTCGCCGTGTTCACACTCGTGATAGGAGGAACCGTCTTTTGGTCCCTGCTGCCTCGAAAAATCCCGTTCGAGACCAATGGAGTCCCCATCGACCTGTCCCGCGAAACCCGCCTCCGCGCGGAAGTCGACGCATTGGCGAAGGCCCTGAACGAGAAAATGCCTACCGAAGTCTATCTCGTTCCCATTGCCAACGCGGCAGTTCTGGAGCGCGGGCCAAATCGCATCATGTTACTCGGCCTCCCGCTCCTGCAGTTGCTTACAGTATCCCAATTTCGAGCTATTCTGGCCCACGAATTCGGACACTTCTATGCGGGCGACACGCGGATGGGTCCTTGGGTCTTCCGTGCGCGGATGAACATGGCCCAGGTAATCACGCGGCTCGGCGCAAATTCCGTCGTGCTCTCGTTCCTCAGCCGGTGGGTCGTCGTTGCCGTCTTGCGGTTGGCTATCCTCGGCGGCTTATCGCTCTGGTGGAAGCTTTTCAATCGAGTCACGCAGCACGTTTCGCGCAAGCAGGAGTACCGTTGCGATGAACTGGCCTGCTATCTCGCCGGATCCGAGAGTTTGGAAAAAGGTCTCTGTTCGGTCAGTCGGGCCGCCGCGACCTTCGCTCCGTATTGGAATCAAATCGTCAGACCCGTCGCCGCCGGTGGATACCGGCCGGAACTCGCCGATGGATATAGGCGATTCCTCGATACTCCCGAAATCGCAAAAGCTGCATCGGCAGCGCTTGAAAAGCAACTGGCAACCAATGCGACTGATCCGATGGATTCGCATCCGCCCTTGAACGCGCGAGTCGGGAATGCTCGAGCCTTGGCGATCGCATCTGCCCCCGACGATAGCCGCTCTGCGGTCAGCCTGTTTGAAGAGTTGCCGGCGCTTGAACTCCAACTGCTGGTCAAGCTGATGCCGGCCCTGAAGCCTTCCGAGTTGAAGCCCATGCATTGGGACACAGCTGGATTGGAAGTGTACGTTCCACTTTGGCGCACCGAG
>JBEKPZ010000003.1:0-58065 GCA_049520215.1 Bryobacteraceae bacterium
TAGCCGCAGTCGGGGATTCCGCCGCGCATGATGTTGAACAGGGCGTTCGAGAAATGCCGGTCTGCGCTGAGGTCGTCGCCCGTAAGTTGGAGGCCGTCGGCGGCGGCCACCATGCGAACCAGGTTGCGCGTGCCCCGCTCCACGTCCTGGTCAAGCTGCGCACGCAGGTCTCCGCCGGACTTGAGCAGGCTGACCAAGGCCGCGACGCTGGCGGCGTCCTGATCGACCTCCGCCACGATGCTCCACTCTTTGCGGCCGCCTGCGGGAAGGGCCAGCCCGGCGTTGACGAAATACGCGCCGCGGCGGCCGCGGATCAGCGTTTCCTGGTCCACCGCATTCCCCCGCCGGAAGCGGTCAAGCTGCGCCGCGCACAGCAGCCGGCGGGCGGATGGTATGCCCTCCGACCAGACCGTGGTCACGCGCAGCGCCTCATTGGGCTCGGGACGGTCGGATGGAACGGAGCTCAGTTTGAAGAGGCCCAAACCAGTTTCGGGATCCAGTTCGTTCTCCTTGTAGCCGTCCGCCAGCGTGCTGTATTCCATTTGGAAGCGGCGCGTGAGGCCGTGGGGCAGAAGGTTCTGGATGCCGTCCAGGAGATCCACCTCGACCGGCTCCGCGCCTAGGTTGACCAAAGCCGCGCGCCGTACGAACCCGAAACGGTCGCTGGTCATCCAGGCGCAGGAAAAGGACAGCGCGAGGTCGTGGTTGACCTCCTCAAATATGAGCTTGTTGCCGTAGACGCTCTTCGAGAGGCTGCGCGTGATGCGGTACAGACCCTCGTAGCGCTGCGAGAAAGGCTCCCACAGCGCCGTGCGCCCAGCGCGCGCGGCCAGCAGGATAGTCTTGCCGCCGGTCTGGTCCTGGCTGTCATGGATGCGGTCGTCGGTGTAGTAGGGGAACAGGGCGTGGTCGGGATCTCTGCGGCCGGCGGTCAGGGCGCCGGTGCTAGAGACGAACATCCAATGATCCGAGTCGCTGACCAGGCTCATCAGGAACGGCGCCATGGCATCGTAGTTGACGATGCGATAGAAGCGCTCGCCGCCGATGTCGATGGGGCCGCCCTCCACCGCGCCCGCGCCGAACTTCAGGGGCGTTTCACCGGCGAAGGCTGCGCTCATTGGTTCTCCTTGGCGGCTGGAGCGGCCGGCAGAGGGTAGCCCGGCGAGGTCGGCCCGTCCGGCATCAGGTCCGGATACAGCGTCCGCATCGCCAGCTTGGCCTTGCGGCCCTCGGAGAAGAGGCCCCAGTGGCCCTCGGTCCCGCTTCCCTTCCAGGGTTCGTCAAACGCCTCGAAGTAGAAGACCGTCACGTCGTTGGCCTTCGCCCAGGCGGTGAGATCTTCGTAGTAACGCTTCTGCTTCTGCTCGTCGCCCGCGCGCGGGGCGTGCTGGTCGCCGACGGTGTAGGAGGCCCAGCCCGCCTCGCCCAGCACGATCGTTTTCCCCGGATGAGCCTGGCGCACGCTCTCGTAGTTCTTGATGGTCGAAGGCATGGCGGTGTCGATGTCTTCGTGGCCCCACATAGGATAAGTGTGGGTGGTGATGAAATCCACGACGTCCGCCAGCTTGGCTTGCGGCTGCCGCCAGTAGAGCGAATCGTCGGCGACCGTGACCGGGCAGCTCACCGCCTTCTTGACCTGCGCGACATACTCGATGGCGCGCTCCTCGGTCAGCTTGTGGTCGGACCAGGACACCAGGATTTCGTTGCCGACGCTGACAGCCAGGACGATGTCCTTATAGGCGTTGGCCAGGCGGATGCCAGTGGCAGTCTGTTCCGCGTTCTCACCTTCACGGCCGGCCCTGCCGTCGAGCCAGATGCCCAGCAGCACCTTGAGCCCGATCTTCTCACGCCGGATGACTTCCAGAACGTCCTGGGAGTGCCGGTCGCCTCCGTAGAGCCGGATCAGCTTCCAATTCCTCTCCAGGATCTTGAGATCTTCGAGAATCTGCGCCTGAGTCGGGAATCGATTCAGTTGCGGGTTCTGGCCCGCGCGGTAGCCGGAGTAGCAGACGCCGTTGCCGTGCCATTTCTGCACGGTCAGATCGGCTGCCAGCGCCGAAGACAGCCAAGCGAAGATGCAAACGAACAGCCAAAGAAGCCTTGTCCTCATGCCTCGATTTCTCCCCGCCGCGCCTTCAGGTCTTGCTCGATCTTCACCATCAGGCCATCGTCGAGCGGATAGAGCGCCATGGTGGCGGCAGCCAGCACCAACAGCGCGGCCGGAATCCAGCTCATGGAGAGGATAATCCCGTGGAGCGAGCCGGCAGTTTGCTCTACGTTGGCCACGTACCCGAAGTAAGCGAGGATCAGGCCGAACATCCAAGCGCCGATGGCCACGCCGATCTTGGTGCTGAAGATGGCGGAGGCAAAGACCAGTCCTGTGGTGCGCCGGCCGGTGCGCCATTCGGCATGGTCGGCCGTATCCGCGAACATGGCGAAGACCAGCGGCGAGTTGAACCCGATGATGAAGCTGGAGAGGATCTGCAGTCCGAAAATAAGCCAGAGGTCCGAAGGTCCCGCGAGCCAGAAGAATCCGACCACCAGACCGCCCACTCCGATCGCCATCATGAAGAGTGGCTTCTTGCCGATCCGCTTGGCCAGGAACGAAGTGACGGAGACGGCTACCAAAAAAGCCAGGCCGTTCGATACCAGGAACAACCCCAGGAGATCCTGGCGCTTCAGGAAGTATTTGAAATAGTAGGCCGAGGCCGAGCCTTTAATCACGAACGCCGCCAGAATCAGCAGCAGCACGCCGACCAGAACCAGCCACGGCCGGCTGCCGAACAGGTCGCGGAGATCGCGTTTGATATTCGAATCCTGCTGTGGGGGCGGGGTGACGCGCTCGCGGGTGCCGGCGAAGCACAGCGCCAGCAGGACGATGGCGAGGATACCGTACAGCACCATGGTGAGCTGCCAGCCGCGCGTATCGTTACCGCCGCCGAAGAACTTGACGAAGCTGAGCGTGAAGTATTGGACGAACACGCCGGCGGTAAAGGCGCCGATGAAACGTATCGAGGAGATGGTGGTGCGCTCCTGCGAGTTGGGCGTCATCACGCCCATCAGCGCGGTGTAGGGGATGTTCACCGCCGTATAGAGGAACATGAGCAGAGCGTAGGTGATGTAGGCATAGACCAGCTTGGCGCCGCCGGTAAGATTCGGCGTGGTGAAGGTCAGCACGCCCGCCACGGCAAGCGGGAGGGCGAACCAAACGATATAGGGCCGGAAATGGCCCCAGCGCGTCTTGGTCCGGTCGGCAAGAGCGCCCATTGCCGGATCCGCCACCGCGTCGGCGATGCGCGTGACGAGGAGCATGGTGCCAACGGCCGCGGCGGAGAGGCCGAAGACGTCGGTGTAGAAGATGATCAGGAAGAACTCGAACGTCTTCCAATAGAGATTGGAAGCCGCATCACCCAGGGAATATCCGATTTTCTCCTTGAGGGAAATACGGTCTGCCAACGGAACCTGCTGCGTCGCTGCGCTCACGCGGACCTCCTCGCCGGGCACGCCTCAGCGCGCCAACGGCCTGAGGGGATGAAGGATGGGGAAGACTTCATTTTTGTGCGTGCCTCCGTGAGTCAATGTATCAGGCCGCCGGAGGGAAAGCCAGGGTATTCGGAGCAACCGGACTTGTTATCCAAATCATTTCAGATCGGGTGGGGTGACGAGGGCTGCGCCCCGGTACCCGCCCAGGCCTACCTGCACTACCTGCGAGTGGATTGACGGGGGCGCGTCGCGGGAGTAGTCTATAATTGGACGGGGAAGATGACTCGCTACACGCCCGCGCGGCATTATCTAACGTTCGGAATCGTAGCCCTCGGCTTGGCCGGCTTTTCGGCTTGGCTGGGCCTGGACTGGATGCCCGCATTCGTTCCCGCCGCGTTGTTTTTCCTGAGCGCCGTTCTGCTTCTGGCGCTAGCCTTGCAACCCGCCATCGAGATCCACGAAGGATATTTGGGGGTGGGTAAGCGCATTGTGCCCTGGATGGATATCCGGCGCCTGGATCGCCCGGGAAACTGGCTGTCGCCCCTGATCGTACGTATCACCCTGTTCGACGATTCGCGTATGGTCCTGGTCTATCCGGGCGACCTGGATTCGTGCAACAGCCTGCTCCGGCATCTGCGCCGGCTTTCCCGCGACGCCCTCATCGATGGTATTCCATACCGCCAGTACTGGGGTGAAGTCCTGGCGCCCGGCGGAGACCGCCGGCAAGTCCCGCCGCCCCGCTACCGGATGCTGCTGCCGGAGGACGAGGCGGAGGTCGAACGGCTCTATCAACGGCTGAAGACCGTCGGCCATCTCGATCAGAAGAATTCGGCGGACGAGAAATAGTCCGTGGCGCGCCCCTTTTCTCTTTTCCTGAAATCCATCGTTTGTCTGGTCGTGGTGCTCGCGCTGGCGGTTGGCACGCATTCCTGGTGGCTGGGGGTCCTCGGCAGAATGCTGGTGCGCGACGAGGGCCCCGCTCGCGCGGAGATCGCGGTGGTGCTGGCCGGCGATTATTACGGCCATCGCATCGTGCGCTCCGCGGAACTCGTAAAGCAGGGATATGTGCCCAACGTCCTGGTCAGCGGCCCGAACGATCTCTACGGCTTTGACGAATGCGACCTGGAGATTCCATTTGCCATGAAGAGCGGCTATCCGCAGGGTTGGTTCATCCACGCACCCAATCAATCCCGCAGCACGCGCGAGGAGGCCGCCGCGATCTTGCCGGAGTTGCGCCGCCGCGGCGTGCATCGCTTCCTGTTGGTGACCAGCGACTATCACACCGCGCGCGCGGCCCGCATCTACCGCGCCGCCGCTCCCGATCTCGATATCCGGGTGGTGGCCGCGCCCGACGAATACTTCCGCGCCAACGGTTGGTGGCACAATCGGGAAGGGCGCAAGATATTCCTGGTCGAGTGGCTGAAGACCGTGGCCAATTCGCTGGGGATATAACGCATGTGGGAATCCCTGCGCACGGTGCGGGTTTACCTGTGGCGCTATCGCGCGGGCCTGGCGCTGGGCTTGGGCGCGCTGGTATTGAAAGACGTCGCGGGCGCCGTGCAGCCGCTGGTGATCCGCGCCGCCATAGATACGCTTTCGCACGCCTTCGGCTTCGTCCGATTGTTGCGCTTCGCCGGCTTCCTGGTGGGACTCGCCGCCATCAAGGGCCTGTTCCAATACTGGATGCGGGTGATCATCATCGGCATCTCGCGCGACATCGAATACGACCTGCGTAACGACTTGTTCCGTCACTTGGTGGAGCTTTCGCCGGATTATTACGGCCGTGTGCGCACCGGCGACATCATGGCCCGCGCCACCAACGACCTCAACGCCGTCCGCATGATGCTCGGCCCCGGCATCATGTACTGGACCGAGACCAGCCTCACGTTCCTGCTGGCCATCGTCATCATGGTTACGGTGGATTGGCGCCTGGCCGTGCTGGCGGTCCTGCCGGCGCCGCTAGTGAGCCTGGCGGTGATCTTTTTCGGGCGCGCCATTCATGCCCGCTTCGAACGCATCCAGGCCATGTTCTCCGATATCAGCAGCCGCGTGCAGGAGAATCTGGCCGGTGTGCGCATGGTGCGGGCCTTCGTGCAGGAACAAGCCGAGCTGCGCCACTTCGAGAAGTTGAACCGCTCCTACATCGCGGAGAATATCCGCCTGGTGCGCATCTCGGGCGTCTTCCAACCGCTGCTGGAGGCGCTCATCGGCCTCACCTTCCTGGCGGTGCTGTGGTATGGCGGCGGGCAGGTGCTCACCCACCGCATCTCGCTGGGCAGCTTCGTCATGTTCAATACTTACATGGGCATCCTGGTGTGGCCCATGATCGCGCTGGGATGGGTGGTGAACCTGATGCAGCGCGGCGGCGCATCGCTCGAGCGCATCAACCAGATCTTCCAGGAGAAGCCCACCATCGCCTCGCCGCCCCGTCCGGTTCCGCTGACCAGGGTGCGCGGCGAGATCGAGTTCCGCAACGCCTCGGTGGCGTATCCTTCCGGGCGGGCGCTGGACAACGTCAGCCTGACGATTGAGGCGGGCGCAACCGTCGCCGTGGTCGGGCATACCGGCTCGGGCAAGAGTACGCTGGTCGGCCTGGTGCCGCGCTTGATGGACCCCACCGCGGGATGCGTGCTGCTGGATGGCATCGACCTGCGCGATCTGGCGCCCGCCGAATTGCGGCGGCACATCGGATTCGTGCCGCAGGAAACTTTTCTGTTCAGCGCGACCATCGCCGGCAACATCGCCTTCGGCGTGGAGAGCGCCACGGAATCGGAGATCCGCCGCGCCGCGGAGTTGGCCGGACTGGCGACCGATATCGAGTCGTTCCCCAAGGGTTACGAGACCATGGTGGGCGAGCGCGGCATCACCCTTTCCGGAGGCCAGAAGCAGCGCACCGCGATCGCCCGCGCCATCCTGCGCAACCCGCGCATCCTGATTCTGGACGACGCGCTTTCGAGCGTGGATACGCTGACCGAGGAGCGTATCCTCGAAGGGCTGGCGGGCGCCATGCGCGGCCGCACCGTGATCCTGATCTCGCACCGCGTGTCGACCGTACGGCAGGCGGATCGCATCGTGGTGCTGGAACATGGCCGCGTGGTGGAGCAGGGCACCCACGCGGAGCTGGTATCGGCCGGCGGCTACTACGCCGACCTTTCGCAGAAGCAGATGCTGGAAGAGGAGCTGGAGGCGATTTAGGACTGAGGCCAGGATAGCGCTAACCCACCTTGACTTTGGGGCTCACTTTCGAGACGATTCGGTAGTGAAGGTAACCTCCAAGCTACTATTATCGGCATCCGCCCTGACGGCTCTCATTGTCTTGAGTGCCGCAAGCGGTTTCGCGCAGGGTCGCCATCCGGCATATCTGCACGCCCTGACCGATCTGCGGCACGCCAGAGCCCACCTGGAACGCCCCGCTCACGGAGAACTGCGGGAACAGGAAAGGAAAGCGATCCATGAGATCGACGACGCCATCGGCGAGATCAAGAGGGCTGCGATTGACGACGGCAAGAATCTCAACGATCACCCGCCCATCGATTCCAGGCTCGACTGGCCTGGCCGCCTGCATCGCGCTCTTGAACTGATCAACAAGGCCCACAACGATATCTCGCATGAAGAGGACAATCGCTTTGCGCAGGGGCTGCAACTGAGAGCGCTGGAGCACATCGACAAGGCGCATCATCACGTCGAAGAGGCCATTCGGGTAGTTAGAGACCGCTGATCGGCAGATTCCCGCGACCTTGTCCGCGGCGATTCTTTCGGCGATTCCGCGTGAAGCGAGCTTCGCTCGCCAGAGGCCGATTAACAATCGGCCTGCAGGTTACCAACCTGCCCCACAAGGACCTCCTGGTCCTTGTACTGCAACTGATACAACTTCCAGTAAATGCCCCGCAACGCCAGTAGCTGCTGGTGCGTCCCGGACTCGCGCAGGCGGCCCTTGTGCATCACCAGGATGCGGTCGGCGCGCTGAATGGTGGAGAGCCGGTGCGCGATGACGATCGACGTGCGGCCTTCCACCATGCGGCTCAACGCCTCGCGCACGCGGAATTCCGTCTCCGTATCCACGCTTGACGTCGCTTCGTCCAGGATCAAAAAGCGTGGATTGTGGGCCAGCGCGCGGGCGAAGCTGATCAACTGCTTCTGCCCGGTGGAGAGGCCGCTGCCGCGCTCGCGGATGGAATGCTCGAATCCGTCGGGCAGCGAATGGATGAAGTCCAGCAAATTGACCTGTTCGGCGGCGTTCTCCACGGCCTCGCGGCCGATCCCTTGCGTGCCCAGCCGGATGTTGTCCTCCAGCGTCCCGGTAAACAAATACGGGTCCTGCAAGACCACGCCGAACTGGCGCCGCAGCTCTTGCGGATCGAGCCTGCGAACGTCGCTGCCGCCGATGCGGATAGCGCCTTTCGTCACATCGTAGAAGCGCAGCAACAGGCTGATGAGGGTGGTTTTGCCCGCGCCGGTGTGGCCCACCACGGCGATGGTTTCGCCAGGCTCGATCGAGAAGCTCACGTCGCGCAGCACCCAGTCCTCGTCCTTGTAGGCGAACCACACGCCATCGAACTCGATGCGCGCCGAGACCGGCGCCGGCTCCGGCTTGGCAGGCGGCAGAATGGCGGCCTCCGTGTCCAGCAGCTTGAAGATGCGCTCGGCCGACGCCATGGCGCCTTGCAGGATGTTGTACTTCTCGCTCAGGTCCTGGATGGGACGGAAGAACCGCAGCCCGTATTGCAGGAACGCCACCACCACGCCCAGCGTCAGCGCGCCCCGCCCGATGCGAAAGCCGCCATAGGCCAGGATGCCGGCCAGCGTCAGCATGGAGAGAAACTCCACCACCGGGTAGAACCAGCCGTAGGCCAGGATGGCGTCTTTGTAAGCGTCCATGTGCTCGCGATTGACGCCGTCGAACTCCTCCCGGCTCTTGGCTTCGCGGTTGAAAAGCTGCAGCACCACGATGCCGGTGACATGCTCCTGCAGGTAGGAGTTGATCTTGGCGATGGCGATGCGGATGCGCCGGTAGCTCTCGGTCACGCTGCGCCGGAATATGGCGGTCACCAGGATCACCAGCGGCATCACACCCAGCATCAGCCAGGTCAGCCCGGGGCTCAATTGGAACATGATGGCCACGATGAAGCCCAGCACCAGCACGTCGCCGAGGATGGTCACCAGTCCGGAAGCGAACAGATCGTTGAGCACGTCCACATCGGTGGTGACGCGCGTCACCAGCCGGCCCACCGGGTTGCGGTCGAAGAAGGCAAGATCCAGTGCCTGCAAGTGCGCCATGAGTTGCTTGCGCAGATCGAACATGGCGAGTTGGCCGGTGTACTGCATCAGGTAGACTTGCGCGAATTCGAAGAGGAAGGTGCCCAGCAGCACGCCCAGGTAGAGCATGCCCACCGCCGCCAGGCCATTCCAGGGGCCGGCCGGCAGATACCGGTCGACAGGCGTGGGGACGCGCGTGGGATTGGGCGCGAGATAGCGGTCCACGGCGATCTTGGTCAGCAGCGGACCAAGCACCTGCAGCACCGATTGCAACAGCAGGAAGACGAGCGACAGCGCCACGTATCCGCGGTATGGGCGCATGTATCCCAGCAGCCTGCGCATCAACCGGGAATCGTATGCCTTGCCGAGGACCTCTTCTTCCACTCTTCTCAGTTTAGCGTGGCAGTTGTGGCGCAGCGGGCGGCGGGACTGCCGGCGGAGGGGGCGGCGCATTGGCTGCACCGGCGGCACGGAAGCCCAGCACATAACGCTGCATGCCAAATTCGAACCAACTCATTCCGTACGACGCAGCTTCCCGCAGGGCCCTTCGATTATTCCAGCCATCGTGGGTGATGCGGTAGCAGGCGATCACCGTACCGGTGCGGTCCGATCCCCGGCGGCAGTGTACGAAGACGGGGCTCGGGGAGTCATCCACCAGGGCAAGCACCTTCGAGATCTGCTTATTGGACGGCGCCCAGATGTCGCTGAGCGGCACGTTGGCATAATGCATCCCGGCCGCTTCCACCGCCAGCTTTTCCGCTTTGCCGGAATGCTCGTTTGCCTGGCGCAGGTCGATGACGGTCTTGACTCCCAGCTTAGCCAGACTATCCCAGCCTTCGCTCCTGGGCTGCGCGCCACGATACATGCGCTCGTTCACCTGGTGGAAGTTGGGGATGCCCACGGCCGCCGCCTCGGCGCCCCCAGCCGGAATGGACAGTGCGGCATTACCAGCGAGTAGGAGCAGGGGCATTCCGCGCAAGGTTGGCATTTGGAGCGCCGAAAAGCCCAGCGCTGTAACCAGCATATCACCCGCGCATAGCCCGTGCGTGGGGCGGTCCCCCTGGACCGCGGCCGACGCCCTCGTCGGCCCCCGCGGTTGTCAAAAGCCTCGATTTGGTCCTTCGCACAAAGAGCGGGTCCGGGGACCCGCGCAGACCAGGGGTCTGCCCCACCACCGGGTTGACTTCGCGGCGCGTCTTACGGATACTGTCAGCAGACTCGCATATGCGCAAACTCGTCCAAGTTGAAGACGCCAAGTCGCTTCTGGAGGTCGCCAAGGATTGGGGCGTCTGGAAATGGCTTACGGAAAAGAAAAGAGTGCGGCAGACGGCCGACACAGCCTGGGAAGCCTTCGACGAACTGGAAAAGGACGTCAAAAGCGGCTGGAGCGACGACCTGCAAAAGGCTTACGCCGAACTGGTGGCGGAAGCGGCGGTCGCAGAGGGCGGTGCGCCCGCGAAGCGAAAGTACGAAAAGGCCAGGAAAGAGGCTGCGGACGTCGATCCCAAAATCAAGGCTGTGGCGCAGAAGCTGAAGGAAACCGACGACGAGGCCTACCGCGTCCGGATGCAAGCGGAGGATATGTTCGACGAAGCCGAAAAGCGACTGAGCACCAGCATGGCGCGGGAGGCGTCGCAGGTGGCCATCGACGCTTACAATCTGCGCGAAAAGGCCGTCCGCAAGGCCGAGACCGCGGCCCGAGCCAAGTAGGCTGGCTCGCTTCCGCGATCTTGGCCCCTAAACTGCACGTTCCCGCATGCAATCTCAGCAACCATCGGTTCTGAGCCGGACCGTTTCAGCTCGTTGGCCGGAGGTGTGCCCGCTCAACCGCTGCAAGCTGCTGATAATTTGCGATTTTAGCCCCACCACGGGTGGGGAAGGGGGGGAGTCGAGGGGCATGATGATATCGAGTTACCAGGTGCGGGTGGGTGAGGCCACCCAGTTTGACGCACCCCTGCATGCGGCAGATCCGGAGGCGAGGGTCGCGCTGGGGATTTCAGTGGACGATGAAGCGGAGAGTTTCGAGCAGCCCGCCGTCGAAGAAGCCGCGCCCTCCTTCCCGGAGCCCGACGATTCGGTCAGGCGCTACCTGCGGGAAATCGGTTCGGTTCCTCTGCTCACGCGCGCGCAGGAGGTTGACTTGGCACGGCGCATGGAGCGGGGCAGGATTCGTCGGGAGAGGGCTATCAGCCGTTCCGCGCTGGTGCAACGGCAAGTGGTGGAACTGCTGGCCCAAGTCGGAGCCGGCGCCGTCGAACTGGACGGACTGATCGAGCGTGGCGACGTGGAGGACGATAGCGCCGCCGACCGCCAACGCCGGGCCGAATTCACCACTCACTTTGCGCGCGTGAAGCGCCAATACGCCAAGCTGCGGCAGATCGAACAATGGCTGGCGGTGGCGCCCGCCGGCGATCGCGCGTTGCGCCGCCAGTTGTCGGGGCGGCTCAGGCGTGCCAGGGTGACCGTGGCGCAGCACATCCGCCAGATCCCTTTTCGACCCGATCAATGGATCGAGTTTACCAACGAGCTGGAACGCCGGGCAGCGGAGTTGGAGCGGCTGGAGCGCGAGATGAAGCGGATCGAGCCGGCATCCGGAAGGGAAGGTCAGGTCCGCGCGCGGGTCTTGCGCGCCGACATTCGAAAGCTGGAAGCCCTGGCCGGCGCCGGATACGGCGAGCTGCAATCCACGTTGAAAAGGATCCACCAGGGCCAGCAGGAGGCGCAACAAGCTAAGGCCGATTTGGTGAACGCCAATCTTCGCCTGGTGGTTTCAGTGGCCAAACGCTATATGAACCGGGGACTGCACCTGCTCGACCTGGTGCAGGAAGGCAGCCTGGGTCTGATGCGGGCGGCTGAGAAATTCGACCACCGGCGCGGATTCAAGTTTTCCACCTATGCCACCTGGTGGGTGATGCAGTCCGTCTCGCGAGCCCTTGGCGAGCAGGCCCGCACCATACGCATTCCGATCCACATGAACGATCAGCTCAACAAATTCTTCCGCGCTTCGCGGCAAATGGAGCGGGAGTTGGGCCGCGTTCCGGCGGACGACGAACTGGCCGCCAGAATGAACACCACCGGCGACAAAGTCAGTAAGCTGAGAATCATCTCACGCGAACCCATCTCCTTGGACACGCCCATCGGCTCGGACGAGGTTTCCACGCTGGGCGAACTGATTGCGGATCGCGGCAATACTTCCCCCGCCGACTCGGTGCTTGCATCCGAAGTGCGGGACGAAACTAGCGCCTTCCTGCAAACGCTGGTTCCGCGGGAAGAACAAGTGCTCCGGCTGCGCTTCGGTGTGGGTTGCGGGCGCGAGCATACGCTGGAGGAGATCGGCGCGGGTCTGGATGTCACGCGCGAGCGCGTGCGCCAGATCGAGTTGCGAGCGCTGCGCAAACTGCGCCGGCCGGAGAGCGCCCGCCGCCTGCGGAGCCTGCTGACCTAGGCAGGTCGCGGATCTGCGCGAATCGTGGGGCGGGACTCCAGTCCTGCGGCCGACGTCCACGTCGGCCTGAAGCAGCGGGTCCTGGAGGACGCGCTTGCGGTCGAAAACCCACCGTAAGTAATTGAAAGCCCAGCATAGCGGCAAGCCGCAAACGGGCGACGGAAGGTCAAGGGAAAGGCCGATTAACAATCGGCCTGCAGGTTGACAACCTGCCCCACAGGAATCCTGCGAATTTTCCGGTATCACGGCACTACTTCCTTATCGGATGTACACGCTGGATGCCTGGATTGCCGCGTGGCTCGTGCCGCTTGCGGTGTACGTCCTGGTATCCGGCCTGGACGACCTGTTTCTGGATGCGGCGTTCGTCTATCGATGGGTCGTGTTTCACTGGTTTGGCCGCCCCTGGTTTCCGTGGCCCACGCAAGCGGAGGTGGACGCGGCGCCGCGCCGCCGGATCGCCATATTCGTGCCGTTATGGCATGAGCACGCCGTGATCGGCAGCATGCTGGGGCGGAACATCCCGGCCACGGTGTTTCACGCGGCGGAGTTCTTCGTAGGCGCGTACCCCAACGATTGGCAAACGGTGGCCGCCGTGCGGGAAGCCGCCCGCAAGTTCCCGCGTGTACACTTGGCCCTCTGCCCGCACGATGGTCCCACGTCCAAAGCCGACTGCCTCAACTGGATCTATCAACGCATGCTGGCGCACGAGGAGCGGCACGGCGTGCGCTTCGACATGGTAGTGACGCATGATGCCGAGGACGTGATCCACCCGGAATCGCTGCGCTGGATCAATTACTTTGCGGGAAGCCACGACATGGTACAGGTGCCTGTGCTGCCGCTGGCCACGCCATTGCGGCAGTGGGTACACGGCTTGTACTGCGACGAATTCGCCGAGTTTCAGACCAAGGATATCCCGGTGCGCCAGATGTGGGGCAGCTTTCTGCCGGGCAATGGCGTGGGCACGGCCTTCTCGCGGGCGGTGCTGGAGAAACTGGCGGGCGCGCACTCCAACCGCATGTTCGATCCCGAGTGCCTGACGGAAGATTACGAAAACGGCTGGCGCATCCACGCCATGGGCTGCCCGCAGGTGTTCGTGCCGCTGCGGCGCGAAGGCGGCGGCCTGCTGGCCACGCGCGAATACTTCCCGCACACCTTCCGCACCGCGGTGCGGCAGCGGGCGCGCTGGGTGATGGGAATTGTGCTGCAGTCGTGGGAGCGCCGCGGGTGGCAGGCTCCCGCACGCCAACTCTACTGGCTCTGGCGCGATCGCAAGGGCGTGCTCGGGAACCTGCTCACGCCCGTGCTGAATCTGCTGTTCCTCTGCGGGGCAGCGACCTGGGGGGAAAGCAAACTTACCGGGCACCCTTGGCTGTTTGCAACGCAGCATCCCGCCCTGAGGTGGCTGTTCTCGGCGACCTTCGTGTTGTCGGGCTTTCAGATGGGTGTACGCGCGCTGTGTTCGCGGCGCATCTACGGGTGGCGTTTCGCGATGGGCGTGCCGGTGCGCGCGCTGGTGGGGAACTGGCTGAATTGTGCGGCGACCGTCAGGGCGCTGGCGCTCTATTGCGACGCGAAGATCCACGGGCGTCCGCTCGTTTGGGTCAAGACCGAGCACGCCTATCCCAACCCGGCGGCGCTGGACATCGAGATTCTTCCGTTGGGCGAGATCCTGGTAGGATCGCAGTACGTCATGCAGGCCGACGTGGACGAGGCGCTGGCCTCGAAGGCCGCGGGCGAGCGCATCGGCGAATACCTGGTCCGCCGCGGCAAACTGAGCGAAGCGGAGTTGTACCTGGCGCTGAGCTTGCAGCGGAACCTGCCGCTCGCCGCGCCGGACGCGTCGGAGATTTCCGAGCCGGCCACACGCGCCGTGCCCACGGAAGTTTCGCGGCGGTGGCGCGTGCTGCCGTACCGTGTGGTGGCGGGACAGTTGTTCGTGGCCGGGCCGGAGTTGCCGTCGGACGAGATGACCGAGGCCTTGCAGCGGTGCTCCAAAATGGAAGTGCGGTTTCACCTGGTGACGCCGACGGATTTCGAAGAGTTGGCGCGCGTGTATTTGAAGTGAGAAGACAGAAGACAGAAGTCAGAAGGCAGAAGGCAGAAGACAGAAGACAGAAGTCAGAAGTCAGAATGTGGAACTGCTTCTAGGAACAGAACACGGCCACGCTGGTCACCGTCCGGTACCCCATGCGCTGGTACAGTTCGAACCCCTGCGGTGTGGACTGCAGGATGGTCCGCGAGAGGCCGTGCTCGCGGCGCGCCTGCTCCAGCGCATGGCGCATGACCGCCTCGCCGCAGCCCGCGCAGCGGCGTCCAGGCATGGTAGCCACGTTATAGACGCCCACCACACCGCCGCCGATGACGGTAGCCGCCGTGGATACCGGCTCGCCATCCACGTATCCGACGTAGGCGGCGAAGTCGTTCCACACACCCTGGCTGTCGAAGACTTCGCAGAACCAGGGCAGCGGCACGTTGAAGCAGGTCGAGCCGATGGCGCAAAATGCGTCCTTCACCGGCCCGTCGCACACTCGCCGCAATTCCATTCTGGGAAGTTCCCGCACCGGAGGCGACACCTCTTCGGCGAGCATCCCGGGCAATTCCACGGCTTGGTAGAGATGGCGCTTCCGGAGAACCGCCTGCAGCCGACGCCGGGTGCGGCCGTCCAGCCAGCCATGGCAGATCCAGTAGGCCCAACGCTGGCCGCGGGCCGCAAAGTATACGGCGGCCTGCGCCACGCGTAGATCCATCTGTCCTTCGGAAACCACCGGCGCGGAAAGAAACGCCGCGTTGAACATCTGGAAGGTGACGCCCGCCGAGGCGATGGATACGCCCTCCATTTCCTGCAGTTCGCCGGCGGAACGATGCGTCGCGACGACGCGGAAAGACTCCCGCAGATTGGCCGCCACGCTTTCGAATTCCATTCACTTCCAGTATCGCCCAGAACCTATCTGTGGCTTAATAGATGTTGGCCCAGATGCCACAGGAGCGGCAGCGTCCCACCCACGTCCGGTATTGGGTAGTGGTGTTCGCGGTGGCGCTGGCCATCGTCACGTATATCGACCGGGTTTGCATCTCGTTCGCGGCGCCCACCATCCGCGCCGACCTGCACTTGTCGCAAGTGCAGATGGGCTACGCTTTCTCCGCTTTCGCGTGGGCGTACGCTCTGTTTGAAATACCGGGCGGCTTTCTGGGCGACTGGATGGGCGCGCGCCGCGTGCTGCTGCGCATCGTGCTGTGGTGGTCGTTCTTCACCGCTGCGACCGGATGGGCATGGAACTTCGCCTCCCTGGCGGTGACGCGCTCCCTGTTCGGCGCGGGGGAAGCCGGCTGCTTCCCCAATTTGACCAAGACCTTCACCACGTGGCTTCCGCATCACGAGCGCGTGCGCGCGCAGGGCATCATGTGGTTGAGCGCCCGATGGGGCGGCGCGTTCACTCCGCCGCTGGTGTATCTTGTCATCCAGGTGATGTCCTGGCGGCACGCTTTCGAGCTTTTCGGCTGCATCGGGGTGGTATGGGCCGTATTCTTTTATGCGTGGTATCGCGATCATCCGCGCGACAACCGCAGCCTCAACGAGGCGGAGCGGCGGCTCCTGGCGCCGAACGAAGCGCTGGCATCCGGCCACGCGCGGGTTCCGTGGCGGAAGTTGGCCGCTTCGCGGCAAGTCTGGCTGCTATGCGGACAATACTTCTGTTCTTCCTACGGCTGGTATTTCTACATCACCTGGCTGCCTACTTACTTGAAGGAAGCCCGCGGGCAGGAATTGGGTGCCAGCGCCCTGCTCGGTATCCTGCCGCTGTTTCTGGGCGGGCTCGGCTCGCTGGTGAGCGGGTTCCTCACCGCACCGCTCACGCGCCTGACGGGCAGCATGCTGAAGACCCGCCGGCTGCTGGCGTATGTTGGATTCAGTGGCGCCAGCATTCTGCTGGTGGTTTCGACGCGCATGCACAATCCGGTGCCGGCCATGATCGCCATGGGACTGGCCAGCTTCAGCAACGACCTGGTGATGCCCGGCTCGTGGGGCGCCTGCATGGATGTCGGCGGCAAGTACGCGGGCACGGTATCGGGCGCCATGAATATGATGGGGAATCTGGGCGGCGCGGCCTCTCCCACGATCATCGGATACATGCTCCGCTGGACCGGCAACAACTGGGATATGACGTTTTACGTCTCGGCGGCGGTCTATGCGACGGCCGTTTTTTTGTGGCGGTTTCTTGACCCGGTCACACCGCTGGAGGGCACGGAGGCGGCCTGAGAGGCCGCTGCAGGCTGGGAGCCTGCCCCACAAATCTATGCGCGATAGAGTCCGTGGGCACGGATGTAGTCGAGCACCGCGGCGGGCACTTCCACGCGATCGTCGCCGGCCGCCAACCGGCGGCGGATTTCGGAAGACGAAACCGGCAGGTCCACGGTTTCCAGGCGGTGCACGATGGCCGCCGGCGGAACTTCATAACGATGTCCCGGCCGGCTGACCACGATGAACTCCACGGCGCGGACCACATCCCGCCAGCGGTGCCAGCTCTCGATTTCCGCGAAAGCGTCCGCGCCGATCAGAAAGAACAGAATGTCGCCGGCAGCGAGGCGCGTGCGCACCGTCTCGATGGTGTCGATCGAGTAACGGCTGGCGGTTCCCTGCTCCAGGCGCGACGCCTCGAACTTCGGTTCGTCGCGGCAGGCCAATTCGACCATGCGGAAGCGGTCGGCATAGGGCGCGTGGGTGACGCCGTGCTTGTGCGGCGGCCTTTCGGCGGGCACCAGCCAGACGCGGTCGAGTTGGAAGCGCGCGGCGGCTTCGCGCGCCACCGCCAGATGGGCACTGTGAATGGGATCGAAGGTGCCGCCGAAAATCGCCAGTCGCAAGGTGGCCGGGCGTCCTTACTGCAGAATCTTGATCCGCACGTTGCGGAAGTAGACTTCCATGGGCGGGCCGCGATGCAACTGGAACGCGATGATGCCTTCCAGGCGCGCCGAATCGTGCAGGTCGGCGGTCACCATGCCGTTCAGCGTCAGCTTGATGTGATCCCCGTCGCAGAGGATCTCGTAGTCGTTCCAGTCCTGGAGCTTGACCACTTTTTCGGCCTTGCCCTTCCAGCCATCCACCAGCGTGCCGCGGCCTTTTTCGTCGTAGATATTGCCCCAGTAATTGTCCTGTGCGGCGTCGGCCTGGTATCCGCGCACCACCCAGTTGGGCATCGCCTCGCTGCGGAATTGGATGCCGCTGTTGTGATTGCGCAACTTCATTTCCGCGCGCAGGATGAAGTTGCGGTACGGCTGCTTGCTAATGAGGAACGAATTGTCGGTCATGGTGACGCCTTCGGTATGGCCCACGATCATGCCGTCGCGCACGCTCCACATGCGCGGATCGCCGTCCCAACCGTCCAGGTTCTTGCCGTTGAACAGCGGCTGAAATCCATCCTGCGCGAAGGCGGCGGCCGAGAAGGCCAGCAACAGCAGCGCACGCCTCATGGTTAGGTCCTCTCGATCTTCACGGAGTTGACGCGCACTTCGGTGAGCGGGCGGTCCTGGCCCGAGCGCGGCAGTTTGGAGATCTTCTCCACCACGTCGTAGCCTTCCGTCACCTCGCCGAAAATGCTGTGCTTGTTGTCCAGCCAGGGCGTGGCGGCCACGGTGACGAAGAATTGGCTGCCGTTCGTATTGGGTCCGGCGTTGGCCATGGAGAGAAAGCCGTGCTTGGTATGCTTCAGCGTGGGATGAAACTCGTCGGCGAACTTGTAGCCCGGACCGCCGCGTCCGGTGCCTTCGGGATCGCCGCCCTGGATCATGAAGTTGGGGATCACGCGATGGAAGACGGTGCCGTCGTAGAAGGGCTTGCCGGTTTTAGTGCCATCGGCGAGCGACACGAAGTTCTCGACCGTCTTGGGGGCCTTGTCGGCGAACAGCTTGACTTTGAACTGGCCCTCGGTGGTGTCGAAGAGGGCGTATGTTTCGTTGGGCATTCCCGAATTGTAGCAAGGTGGCGTATGCTTCAGCCCAATGCCTGCATTAAATTGTGGAGAGGGCAATCCTGCCCTCGTGGCCAAATCTAGCCGTCGATGCTATATTCGCTCAGATGTGGCAAGGCGACAAGTATCCGCGATAATCTACGCTATATAGGGGGCGCTCGGAAAGCGAAGCGGGCGAGGCAACCACACCGAAAGGCTACAGTATCCGATCCGCGAACGCCTCCAGATCGCAGAGCAGTTTGGCAAGGAGCTTCAATCATGAAGAAACAACGGGTGGTGCGCGGCATGCCTGTCGGGGAGGCCTCGGGCAATGTGTATGCCGACCTCGGTTATGCCGACAGCGCGCGCATGCTGGTGAAGGCCGAACTGGCCGCCAAGGTTGGCGAGATCGCGGGACTTCGGAGCACCGTTTGATAGAATTCCAACGCGCTTGGGAAGGGATGTTCACACTGTCATTACACCGGTGCCGCGCAGCCGCACGCACGGATTCAAGTTTCGTCCCTCGCGCCGCAACCTAGCCGATGTACAACCTGGCCAGCAAACTCCTCGCGCCTCTGTTCGACCCGCTCACTCTGGCGATCCTGCTGTTCGTCTGCGCCCTGCTGGCCTGGAAGCATCGGCGCTTGGCAATGCGACTCCTGATCGTAGCGGTTGCGCTTCTCCTGGTCTTCACCACAAGGTTTGTGTCCAATGCCCTGGTTCGTTCCTTGGAGGACCAGTATCGGGACTCCGGCTTAGGTGTCCCGCCGGCGCAGGCCATCGTGGTCCTGGGCGGAGCCATTCACATGCCCACCGACGCCCATCATTTGACCGGGCTGATCGACCCGACGGATCGCCTGCTGGTCGCTTTCCGGCTGTATCGCGCCGGGAAAGCCCCGCTGATCTTGTGCAGCGGCGGAAGGAATCCGCTCGGCGGCGCCGGCAGAACTCCCGAGTCTCTCTGGATGTCCCGGTTGCTCGAAGAATGGAACATTCCATCCACCGCGATTGAGATTGAAAGCGGCTCCATCAACACCCACGAGAACGCCATCCTGAGTTACCAGGCTCTCGCCCCCCGCGGCATCCACAAGATCCTTCTGGTGACCTCAGCCATGCACATGCCCCGGGCTGCGGGAACGTTCCGCAAAGCGAGATTCGAAGTCATCGCGGTACCGGGCGACTTCCACTCCGGATGGGGCGACGGCTACTTCCTGGAGAAATGGCTGCCCAGCGGCAAGAGCCTGGTCGACTCCGACACGGCCTTGTACGAGTGGCTGGGCATCGCCATGTACCACCTGCGGGGCTGGATGTGAGTTCGCGCCGGCCCGCGGCGCCGCGACCACAACCAGTGCATTCCAGAATGAAAGCTGGTCTTGGCCAAGCCGTCAAATCTTCCAGCACCGCCAGTGCCTCCTGGCTCGAATAGCGCTGGCTCACTTTCCCAGGTCAGCGTTACGAAGAGCTCCTTGTAATACCTGTGTGCTCACCCGCACCCGGTCTTGGTCCATCAACTCGTTCAAAAGCCGTTGCGCCAAGCTTCGATTATTTGCACTTCCAGGAGAAATGGCTGCCAAGAGCCCCGATTATGAACACCAGGGTTGGACGAGCTCACCGTACTGGCCGAGACCGGCCGCTACATGGCCGTGCCGGGTCAGGCATCGAGTTACAGATCGGCGAGTTGAGTACGTTGGCGCGGTGCGCTACCGCTGGACGTCCTCAACCTGCGGATTCACGCATGGGTGGAAACCCTGGGGGGCGGGATTTATCCCGCGCACGGCTCAGCTAATTAGCCCAGCATCTAGACTAGACTAGCCTGGAGGCCCGCGCGTTGGCCCTTTGCCGCTGCACGAGCGGCGGATCGGAGCGTCGTTCGCTATTCGCGATTCGCGAATGCAGAATGGATGTGATGGTGCTGAAGCCCCAGGACGTTTACGTCGCGCTCAAGATTGTGGCATGCCGGTCGGGCCGTCCGCCGTACTCCCAGCTTGCCGCCGAGTTGGTGATGAGCCCGTCCGAGGTGCATGCTTCGGTGCAGCGCGCTCAGTCCAGCCATTTGCTCCACGGCCCCCGACTGAAGAACCGCCCGAACTTTGGTGCGCTCGAAGAATTCCTCCTCCACGGCCTGAAGTATGTTTCTCCGCCCGAGCGGGGAGAACTCACCCGCGGGGTCGCGACATCGTATGCCGCCGCGCCGTTGCGCAGGATGATCGCGCAGGGCAGCGAGCCTATTCCCGTCTGGCCGTACGAGGAGGCAAGCAACGCGGTATCTCGTTTGAGCCACTGTACAAAACCGTCCCCATCGCTGCCCTGCGGGACCCGTCCTTTTACGCGTACCTGGCCCTTGCCGACGCCTTACGGGATAGTCGCGTCCGGGACCGAAAAATTGCCGAGAAAGAACTGTGCCGCAGGCTCCGGGAGGCCAGTGAGTGAACTGGTGGACGCGTATCGCAGCGGGCCGCGTCAGATCGGCAGCAGCCGGATGCGGTGGCGGGCCGGATCGACCGTGACGAGAGCGCCGGCCTTAAGATGAGCACTAGCCGCCGCGATTGCACGGACTACAGTTTTCCCAATCGCCGAGGGCATCACGTCCTGGCACCGGACCTGAATCACGCTCGGTCGGAGCAGTTTGCGTGCCGCCAGTAGCATGCCGAAATCAAGGTCGTGCGTAAAGACAACGCAGCTATGCTCCGCGGCGTACTGAAGGATCTCGGAATCGGGGGCGGAAACGTCGCCAATCGCCGACCAGTGAACCCCTTCGTATCCGTGACCAGCCAGAAATGGAGACGACAAAGGACTCAGGTTCATGTCGATCAGAAACTTCATGCCGCCGGAAGGGGCACTTCAATCTCTTCAACCCGCCAAGCGGCGTAGGCGAGGGCTTGCCGAATGTCCTCCTCCTCCAGATACGGGTAAGCATTGAGGATTTCGGCAGGGGAGTGGCCGGCGGCAACCAATCCCACAATCATGCCAACCGTCACACGCATACCGCGAAGACAGGGCTTGCCCCCCATGATCTGACGACTGCGCGTGATGCGATCGAGATCGGGCATGTAATCTGCTTAATTGCAGCGTGATCTACGGAAGCTCTTCGGGATGAAAGACCAAGTCGCGGTCCAGGACCATTTCCAGGTGCGTGCCCGCGTGCATCACCACATTCTGATTGCGTGACAGCAGGACTCCCGCCAGCGCGCCGCCCACGCCGCCGATAGCAGCGCCGCCCAGTCCCCTGGTCATGGCGCCGATCGCGCCGCCCGCGCCGGCTCCCTCGATTACGGTGCGGCCGTCGGCCGACTTGCCTTGGCCCTCCACCTTGCCCTCTTCTCCGGGTGGACGGGCGCGAAAATCGCGCGCTACACCGTTGGGCAGAATCAGCGAGTCGAAGCGGATGTACAACTCGCCCTTGCCCACCACCTTGCCGGCCTGCTTGGCCTTGGTGATGATACCTTCGACATCGCTGCCTCGGGGTATGACCACCCGCCCACTCACAGCCACTGGGGACGCCGTACGAAGGTAAACATGATCGCCCTCTTTGGCGTACTTGGTGTTCACTTCATTGATCAGCGACAATAGGACGCGCGTCCCTGTGGGGACGGTGACGTCTGGAGGCGCGCCCGGCGCGGGCCTGGTCGCCAGCGCGGGTTGCTCGGTGCCGCTACCGGGCTCGGCTGGACGCCACCCGCTCGCCGGCGGCGCTTCACCTGCCGGTGCGGTTGCCGGTGCTGCCTGAGGAGGAACGGCCACCGGGGCGCCCTCGCGCCGGTATACCAACGTGCCTTCCACTTCCTGGTTGGGGCGAACCACCTGGCGCGTAATCGTGAGGGTGTTGTGGCTGCGGGAGATCTCCCAGCGGTCCATTATGGTGTAATGCCGCGGGCCGGAAATCTGAGTATTGATCAGCAGCGCCGAGCCTTCCCACTTGGCCACGGAGCTTCTGTTTTCTTCGCCGATCAGCTTGCGCGTCTCGCTGCCATCGAGCGCATACGACCACTCGGCCGTTCCCGAAGAACAGCGGATGCCGGCGTCGCCTTGCGAAACGTTGAGGTTGGTTTCCACTTGCCCGAGGGAAGTAGTGTCGCTGGCTGTGGGATCCAGCACCCACTTTCCGGAGAAGTCGCGCGTCGGATCGCCGGCGCGAAGCAGCAGCGTCAAGGCCGATGCCACCAGTAGCACCGTTAGCGGAAGGCGCGACCCCATGCTCCAAAGAATAACACAGTCCGGCGCTCGGACAGGGCGGCCTGAGAGGCCGCCGCAGGCTGAGAGCCTGCCCCACGGATCAGTCGAATTCGCGGCGCGGCGGGGCTTGGTCCGGCCCTACTCGCCCGAGGGCGATTTCCGCGCGATGATAATTCTCACCCCGCATCGCGCAGCCGGCCATACGGCGCAGCATGGCGATCTGGCCGACGTGCGTGAGCGCGTCGGCAATGGGTCCCTGGAACAGCTTCTCCGCCGACTCGTGCAAGGGCGCATCCGAAGCCAGGTACGCGTCGAAGCGTTCCAGAGCGGCGTAGAACCGCTGCACTTCCCGGTCCCAAGGGAGGGGTGCGGAGTTGTGCCATTCCTCGTTCCCTCTTGCTACGGAGAGCGACCAGTCGAGCAGGTCGCCCATGTGCGCCAGGATCTGGACCGGCGTACGGCCCTTGTCATCGGCACGGTATGCAGCGAATTCGGCAGGCGCGCTGCGCAGTGCTTTGCCGCCGCGGTAAGCCAGAGTGGCGAGGGTGTGACGAAAGAGTTCGCGCTTCGGATCGGATGCCATCCGAAATATTATGGCAAATTACTGTGGCAGGCGCGCGGCCAGCGCGGCAGCCAGCGCGGCCGGGTCGTGACCTTCGGCGACGTTGGCGTAGCCCACGATATACGGGCCTTTGCGGATGAAACAGAGCCGGCCGAGATAGCGGTCCGTCAACTGCAACGGGTCGCCGGTCTGACCGAAGCGCGCGCGCAGTTTATCCATCACGGTCGCGGCCTCATCCGCCGACGACTCCTGGACCACAAACGCCTTGCCAAACTCATACTCGGCCACGTAGCCGCGCTTCAGCAGACGCAGACCGAGCACGCTTTCCGGAATCAACCGCGCCGACTTCTGCCCCTCGGCTGGAAACCATGCGAGCGCGGCCGGCACGGCGGTGCTGCCTGGCATGAGCTTCTCGAGCGCGGCGGAGAAGGCGCGCAGGGCCGGGGTGTGGTCTTTGTCCGGACTGGCGGCCATCTCCGCATAGAAAGGGCCCTTGGTGAAGATGACCCGGCGCGGCGTGACTTGGCTGCCCGCTCCCAGCGCCTCGGCCGGCAGCCGCGCATCGCGATTGGCGCTGAACATTCCGTACGCCGAGTCGGCGTCGGCGAATTCGGAGACGTCGATCAGGATGGAATCGTCGCCATGGACGCAGGTGACGCCATGCATTGCGACGAAGCCGTAAAGCAGGTAGCCTTCGGCGTTGCCGTCCATGTACTCAAACAGGTTGGAGGCTTCGTAGGCACGGGCCGAACCCTGCTGGGTCCAGCCCGCCACGAGGTCGCACTTGGGAGCCTGCGCGGGACATACTGTCGCCACCAGGGCCGCCGCGGCAACGCCAACCAAAAGCCCCTTCACGCGAACAGTTCCTGCGCGCGCGCCAGCCGCTCGGAGACGCGCACTCCATGCGGGCAATCGACCGTGCAGGTGGAGCACGAATCGCAGCGCACCTGCGCGACCTCAGCCGGCAACTCCAGGAATCGCTCCCGGCCGAGCGAAAACTGCCCGTACCCATCCGCGTAAGTGAGGCAGCGCAGGATGTCGGCGACCGGCAATCCCTTGGCACACGCGCCGTCGCACTGGCCGCACATGCGGCAGTAGAGCGGCGCAATGCGTTCGAGATGCCTGGCGAGCAGCGTCTCGTCGGACCTGGCGAAGCCGCCGGTCATAGCTTTGAGATTCTCTTCGAGCTGATCCAGATCGGTGATGCTCGGGATGGTGGTATCGATATCGGAGCTCTTGAGGACCCAGCGCAGGGCCGACAGCAGCGCGCCATCCTTCTTGAAGGTGTCGTAGAGCTTGTTTCCCGGCTTGGCGAGGCGAAGACCGCCGGCCATCACCTTCATGGCCACCACGCCTTTGCCTGCCGCGTGCGCCGCGGCGATCACCGGATCGAGCGTCTGGCCCATGCTGAAGTTGTACGCCGTCAGGATCACGTCGATGTGCGGATTAGCTATCAGCGCGGGAATCAGCTCCGCCTGGCCTTTATGCGTGCTGACGCCGGCAAAGCGGATCTTGCCGGCTTTCTTGGCGGTCTGTTGCGCGTCGATCAGTTCGTCGGTCACATCGGCGGGCTTTTCCTTGGCATGCAGGTACCAGATGTCCAGATGGTCCGTACCGAGTTCGCGCAGGCTGGTATCCAGGTCCGCGAGCGCGGCTTCCTTGGTTGCGGAGTGCGTCTTGCTCGACAGCGTGATGTTCTGGCGCTTGCCTTTGAGCGCGGCGCCCACCATGCGTTCGTTGTTGCCACCCTGGTAACCGCGGGCGGTATCGAAATAAGTGATGCCAATGTCGGCGGCGCGCTCGATCACGCTGCCGTCGGAGGTGACCATGCAGCCGAAGCCCACGCTGGTAACTCTCAGCCCGGTCTCGCCGAGGACGCGGTAGCGCAGTTGCGGTGAGGCGATCGCGGCGCGCGGCGGAGCGGCTTGCTTCTGGTCGTCTGCCGACGAACGGGCGGCCGATGCCGCGGCGGGCACGGCCAGTCCGGTGAGCAGAAAATTGCGGCGGGATGAATCCGGCATAGATATTCTCCTAATCGGATGATAAGATCTTATTTTAGACCGGAGCGACTCTTTATGCCAACTGATTTTTCGCGACGTTTGTTCCTGGGCGGCTCGGGCGCGCTGCTGGCGCATGGGCTGCTCGCCAAGGCTCAATCGCAACCGCTCCCTGACGGTCGCGGCTCGGTAACGGGCGGCGGGACGGTAACGGGCGGCGGGACGGTAACGGGCGGCGGGACGGTAACGGGCGGCGGCGCGGCGGTTTCCCTGATCAAGGGCGACGACCGGCGCAAGAACGCGCACGACGCGCTGGAGGCCATCGACGACCAGATCCGGCCGGCGCTGCGCCAGAAGAAGTACGTGGTCATCAAACCCAACAACGTGTCCACGGTGAATCCGTTGGCGGCCACCAATGCCGAAGCGCTCCACGGCATTCTGGATTACCTGGAGCCGCGCTTCAAGGGGCCGGTGATGATCGCGGAGGCGTCCGCCGGCGAGACCATGGAGGGCTTCGAGAATTTCCACTACGACCGGGTGGCCGCGGAACGGCGCGCGCAACGCGTAAGCCTGGTCGACCTGCACCAGGAAGCGAAGTATGTCACGATGCCGCTGATCGACTTCGACATTCATCCTTCGCCGGTGCGGCTGGCCGCGCGGCTGTTCGATCCGGACGCGTTTATCATCTGCTCGGCGATCCTGAAGACGCACAACACGGTGGTGGCCACGCTCTCGGTGAAGAACATGGTGCTGGGCGCGCCGCTGCATTCCGCGCCCAAGGAGACGCCGCGCTGGAACGACAAGCGCCGCTACCATACGGGCCTGCGCCAAACGCACTACAACATGTTCCTGACCGCGCAGAAGATGCGGCCTTTCTGGGGCGCGACCCTGATCGACGGCTTCGAGGGCATGGAGGGCAACGGTCCGGCATCCGGCACGCCGGTGCCTTCGCGCGTGGCGATCGCGTCGACGGACTACATCGCCGCGGACCGCGTGGGCGTGGAGGCCATGGGGATCGACCCCAACTGGATCGGCTATCTGAACTTCTGCGGCCAGTTCGGGTTGGGGCAGTTCGATCTGGATAAGATCGAGGTGCGCGGCGAGAAGATTGCGTCGGTGCGGCGGAAATATCAACTACATAAAGACATCGAGCGCGAGTTGTTGTGGATGGGCCCGATGACGGATCTGCCGCCCAAGCTGGGGTAGGCGCGCGGGACAATCAAAGCCTAAGTGGCTGGAGGGAAAGAGGTGTGCGTTGCACGCCGGGGCTGGGGACTGGGGGCTGGGGGCTGGCGCGCTAGGCGCAGGGCTGGGGACTGGGGTTGGGTGCTGGGCGCTGGAGATAGTAGTCGCGTATCGGTTGGGGTCGTCTGCCAGTTTGTCAAAGATCAGGGGGGCGGGTTGCTAGCGGGTATCGGGGCAGCAGGAGACGGGTTGTGGGACTTGGGCGCCCTCCGACATCACGTACTCAGGGGGCGGAGACGCCGGCCTGACGGGTGGGGAAACCGACGCTGGTGCGGGCTTCGCGGGTTGCGGCTGGGGCCGGGCCTGGCGCTCCTTCTGTGACTGCTTCATGTCCGCTGTGGCGGTCCGGAAAGAGCGCTCCAGTTGCGCGCGTTGCTTCGCCGCGAACGCCAACATTTTGAACTGCTGCTCGCCGAATTCGATGTACGCGTAGATCTTCTGTTCGCTCTCGGCCACCCGGTTGAGGAGCCACTGGGAGGTGACCATGGTTTCCAGGTAACACCTCTCGGTGCGGGTTTGCGGCTGCCAGTCGGCTTCCAGTTCGTCCCAGAGCTGGGAGTAATCCGCGGCGTTTTCGCCGGGAAGGATGGTGGCGCGGGCGCGCAGGCCATAGGTGAGGGCGTTGAAGCGGATGGCCTCTTTGCCCGCAGGCGTGACCGGACCGGTGGAATGCTGGGCATTGTTCCGGTTGGCTTGCTGCTGCTTCTGTGAAATTAGCATTCGGAAATCTGTCCTTTCGCGGGTGGGAGTGGCGGGACTGAAGTCCCGCACGGGGTAAACCCCGCCTTCCGATTTCATGGTAGCGGGCGGGTGGGAGGAAACGCCCTGGCGCTGAGAGCGGCGGGTTGGTAAGTGGTTTGGTTGGTTCGGGATGCGGGGATGGACTTTATTATCTCGGCGTGTCACCGAAAGCCGGACGAACCGCTGCACCGGCTCGGTCGCATTCTGGACGCGTGTCGAACACCTCCGGGCTCCCCGGCGGGCGGGAGACGGTTTTCCGGTTTCCGTCTCCGTGACCGGCGTTTGGCGGGAGGAATCCTCAGATTCCCACAGCGGGACTTCGGGGCCGGTTGGCTGCTCACTCAACGGGTTCGGGCGTTTCCGGCCGAGGGACAGCCTCCCTGAGTTGCCGGCGACAAGCCGGCTTCTCGTTCCTAATCCGAGAAGAACTCAACTCGGGCTAGGCAAGTGGCCACTGAACCCCGCTGAGCCCTCAACCGTGCCAAACCGCAACAAATCAGCCGAGTAGCGGTGTGCCGTCGGTGTGCGCGACTCCTCGGGATTGCTTTGCATAGCACGAAAAGGCGCTTCGATTCGTCGGGGCCTAGCGCCCGCAATTTAGCGGATCTGCGAATCCGACGGCCACGGCCCCAAGACTAAGATGCGAACGCAGTTGCACCAGCACGGTTGGACCGCCGACTCGAAACAGACTCGAAACAGATTGTCCTCGACACCACAAAAATAATAGAATCAGAGAATTATCAGAATCCATGCCGGAGAATCGCTTCAAGGCTTTCACCTACGATGAGTTGATCAAGCGTGATAAGCCGAGTCTGGATATCTTCTGGTTGAAGGACGACAGCCTTGAGGACTCGGCATCGTTGCCTGACCCCGACGTGCTGGCGGGCAAGATCGTCGAAGACCTTCAAGCTGGGCTCGACGAATTCGCCCTCATCGCGGCGGACCTGCGGGTGAAATAGGCATGTCGATCAGCCACATTCCCGAGACCGTCAAAATCCGACTCTGGGGGAAGGCTGCCGGCCGCTGCCAGTACGACGGCTGCAACCAGCCGCTCTGGATCGATGCACTCACCCAGGCGGAATTCAATTCGGCCTACATTGCTCACATCATCGCCGACAAGGCGACTGGCCCTCGTGGCCACCCGACCCTTTCGGAACAGTTGAAGGCCGACATATCGAACCTGATGTTGATGTGTGACGTCCACCATCGGAAGATCGATGTCGCCGATGTGGACGGTCATCCTGTTAACCTCCTTCGATCGATGAAAGAGCGCCACGAGCAACGAATCGAGCTCGTCACGGCCTTGGGGCCCGATAAACAAAGCCATGTGGTGCTGTACGGAGCCAATATTGGTGCCCATACTGCTCCGCTTTCGTTGATGAAAGCCGCGCAGGCGATGTTGCCGGAGCGCTACCCTGCTGATTCGCGCCCAATCGCACTCGGGATGGTCAACAGCTCGCTTCAGGACCGCGATGGCACATACTGGCAGGCTGAAGCGACCCAGTTGAGGAGTCGTGTGTCGCTCCAGGTTAAGCCGCGCTTGGCGCAAGGCGAGGTTCATCATCTATCGGTTTTTGGTTTGGCACCCCAGCCGCTGTTGATGCTTCTGGGGTATTTGCTGTGCGACATTTCGGCCGCGGAGGTGTTTCAGCTACATCGAGAACCTCCCGACTGGCGTTGGCAGCCAGAACCAAATGGCTTCGCGTACCAAATTGTCGAACCGGTCACTACGGACGGTGCACCAGCGTTAGTGTTCGCTTTGAGCGCAACGATCAATGATGAGCGCGTTCATTCAGTTGTGCCGGGGGCGAGCATCTGGAAGATGTCGATACCGACACCGAGCAATGACTTCTTGAAGAGCCGAAGCCAGGCGCGCCGATTCCGCGAGAAGGCCAGGCTGCTGCTGGATCGAATCAAGGCGGCGCAGGGAGAACAGGCGACGCTTCACGTTTTTCCCGCAATGCCCGTGGCGCTTGCGGTAGACGTCGGGCGCATCATCATGCCGAAGGCAGACCTGAAGATGCGGATCTACGACCAGAACCAATCGCTGGGCGGCTTCGGGCACGCTCTGGATCTGCCTTAACGCCCGGCGTCACGCCGCTGGCTCAAGTTCCTTGACGGCGCCGTGCGAGATCCCGCCGCCGTGCCATTCGCCGGTGGCCCTCCACATTTCATAAAACGTCAGCCAGAGTGACAGCCAGGGAATAATCGTGTGCGACAGCTTCATGTCCGAACGCCACGAGGCCCGACTTGGATAGAAAAGGCACGGTTCGGTAGGGGCGTAGGTATGTGGAATCTTGCCGCCTGATTCAACTGGCTGCAATTGATCGCCCGCCACATAGACCTTCGGCCACGTTCCAACCCGGTACTGGATCACGACCTCGTAGGTGGCGTTCATCGGACCCGGCCGCAGACGGCCACGGCAAGTCAACAGACCGCCCGTCACGTCGCAGCGAAATCCCGGATAGCGGCTACGAACCCATGCAGCTTGGTCCCGAATGCCGAGTGTCTTGATTCTGTTCATCGACCAAAAAACTGATTGCGCGGCACCGCGGCCGATCCAACTTGAGAGAGCGCCGTAAGAACACCACCCGAGGCGATGCCGAGTTTGCCGCCATTCCGCCGTTCATTCAGTTCGTTCGCCTCGATGCGGATTGCTTCATTGACCCGGCCACTGCCGAAGAGGTGCCCAAGTCGTTCGGTCGACTTCTCCAGGCCCATCCGCTGCTCGGTCAGGCTTGGATTCAGTACTGCCTTCAGCTCCACGCGGAAATTTCGGATGTACGACTTGAATCGCTCGTACTTTGCCTGATCCCAAGTATCGGCGAAGTTTTCGCCGGGGTGCGTCGGGTTCTCGATCCTGGGCACGGTTGGAATAGCTTCCAGCGCATAATGAATTCCATCCAGCACGCCTTCGAGGGCGAGGCTTAACGATCGCTGGCCCTCATAAAAGCCACCTGCCAATGTGGTGAGAATGACGGAGCGCGCGATGTCCCGGCCGCCACTGAAGTAGATGTCCCGATGGCGCTTCATCAGTTGCACGATTCGCTGCAACGGAAACTTGTACTGCGAAGGCACCGCTGAAGGCAGGGGCTCAACCGAGCCCTTCATCATGCGCTCCGCCAACTGGTCCCGCAGTCGGCACCGCTCAAGGAACCACGCCGCAAATCCCTTCGGATTGCTGTGCATCCAGCATTCGAGCCTGCGGTCGGGCACGACAATGGAACCGTTCCCGTCATTCGGGCAGGCCGGCAAAATGTCCAGGTGGAAGGAGCCGGTGTAGTTCAACCGCAAGCACCGCTTCAGCTTCTCCAGCATTTCCAGATAGGTCTCGTTGGCCGCCATCCGCTCATGCACCCAGTCATAGATCGTGAGGGGCGGCTGTTGAGCGCACCAATGGAGCTGGCAGACGAGATCAAGGTCGTACTCGCTTTGCCCGTAGGGCCGCACGGTAGTGCCGAGCAGCATCGACCCCTGTGGATAAACCTCAGGGGCGAAAACTGCCAGCAAGCCACCGTCAGCGGCGAGCCAATCGCCGACAGCGTGATATTTTTCCTCGGCGTTCCGAAATTGGGTAGGCGTCAGCTCCGACAGAATGCAGACGCGCACCAAGTGGCGATCGAGCCACTCGGCACGGTTCGAGGGGAGGGCGGTATGAGTTTGAGGTTCAGCAAGTAGCACTCTAAGGTAAATCTCCTAGTCCCATTCTAACATGTCTTCCATTTTTTGCCATATCGTGTTATGTTTACTCAGAGGTCCTGATGCCAAACCGTCCATTTCACGTCGCAACATCCACTCCCGCCGGAGCTGGCTATGCATTCTACAAAGCCAATCAGCAGAATGGCTTAGCAAGGGCTCTAGAAGCCTTCGGAGGGGCTTTCGGCGGCTATTGCGGGGGCATCTTGCCGGACTGCATTGATCCCCCGTTTCATCCTGGCCACCGTTCGCTAGGGCACGGCTTCGTTCCCGTGGCTGCCGCGGGGACCATCTGGAATCAAGGCCTTGATGTATGGCAGAGCCAGTTGCGGCGGCTAGCCTACGAGCACAACTATCGTCGATCACGGTCAACCGATCCCGCGGCAACTGCGTGGCACGCTTTGGCCGAATGGGCACTCCGCATGCTCGCTGGTTTTCTGGCAGGCCTAGGCGCGGGTTATGTTACTCACGTCGCGCTCGATTTCGGAACGCCGCGTTGCCTGCCGCTGATAAGCTAGAGGTTACTCCAATGTCGATTGATCAAGCGGAGCTAGGACGCCGCCTCAAGGAGGCGAGAGAATCCTGCGGACTGACGCAGGACGATACGGCGCGGGAGATGGGTGTGTCCCGTGCGACCATCGCGCAGATCGAACTTGGCAATCGGTCCGTCTCCGGTTTGGAGTTGGTGAAACTCTCGTACCTATACGCTCGGGATATTCGAGTGTTCCTCGCCCCGAATTTCAGCGCGGACGGGCTGACCGCCGTGTTGCTCCGCGTGGAAGACGGTGCCAGCGATGGCGTCAAAGCTGCGCTTCGCGATTGTATTGCACTCGGACATCAACTCCGAGATCTGGAAACGTTGCTTGGCATCAGCCGGAGCACTGGTAGTGTGGCCGCCTATCCTTCCGTCTCTCTTGGGTCGAAGTGGGACGCGATTCAGAGTGGTACCCAAACCGCCTTGGAAGAGCGGAGAAGGCTTGGGCTGGGTTCAGGCCCCCTCGGAGATCTGCCCGCTTTGTTGGAAGCACAAGGTATTCGCACCGGCCTAGTCGCGATGCCGTCGGGGGTTTCCGGGCTGATGCTCAGCGATCCAACGGTTGGGTTGTTTGTCGTTGTGAATCGCGACCATCCGGCCGTAAGGCAGAGATTTTCATGGTGCCACGAATACGCACATCTCTTGCTGGATCGGGCTCAGATGGGACACGTGAGCCGAGAATCCGAGCGAGGCGATTTGCTTGAAGTGCGTGCCAACGTCTTCGCGGCAAATTTCCTTATGCCGGAGGACGGCGTCCGTCAGTTCGTAGCGACTCTCGGGAAAGGCAGCGCAAGCCGCCTTCATGCGGAGGTTTTCGACGAAAGCGGGGTTGTCCCCATCGATAGCCGGACCGCGGGTGGAAGTCAGGAGTTGCAGATTTACGACGTCGTCAAGTTTTCGCATCACTTCGGCGTGAGCGTACTCTCGGCTCTCTACCGGCTAATGAACCTCCGGCTGATCACGGAGAAGCAATTCGGGGACCTGAAGCAGATGGATAGTGACGGAATGAGCAAGCAATTGGCCGATCTCTTGGGCCTATGCCAGGTTTCAGAGGTCGAAACCATCAGCGCATTCTATCGGCGATACCTTGTTCTGGCCCTTGAAGCATACCGGCGGGAGAAGATCAGCCGGCGAAAGCTGATTGAGATAGCGAGCAAACTGGGCGTGGGTGCGACCGAGATCGAGCAGGTTGTTCAAAGTCTTGGATTGGTTCGTGACGAACCTGCAGAGGTGCTCGTCCCTACGGTTCAGCCGTGAATCCGCCTGGTAGTACTTCGATCGTCATCACCGACACCAGTATCCTCATCAACCTGAGTCATACTGGCCACCTTTCCTTGCTCGGCAAGGTGGTCGGGTTACGCTTCGTAGTGCCAGATGAGGTCGTTGCCGAGGTTACGGAAACCGAGCAGCTCCGAATTCTCGAAGCCGCAATAGCGGATGGGTCGTTGACGCGTGAGTCGATCGCCTCGCCAGACGAGTTGGCGCTTTTCGCCGAGTTGTCCCAGACCCTCGGCTCCGGCGAATCGGCCTGCCTCGCTCTCGCCTCAAGCAGGGGCTGGATTGTCGCCTGTGATGAGAAGCGCGTATTCATCCGAGAAGCTCGCAGCCGGCTAGGCGACGGTCGCATCCTGAACACCCCCGGGTTGTATGTCCTTTGGATTCGCGCTGGCATCCTCAGCGTGGAAGAGGCAGATGCTGCCAAAGCGATTCTCGACGGGAATCGATTCAAGATGTCATTCTCGTCGTTTCGTGATGTGATTTGAAGACCGCGGATTCCTTCCCCTCGGCCTGCTGGTAGCAACCCATAGGGATGCGGTGCTTGATCGGGGCTGGCCTGGCACAGTTTACTCCCAATTAATTAACGCGCTTGCATCCGCCGAACCGCGCCGCCGTATCATCGGGCAGGCCATCGATGGCCGGCGGCCGTTCTTGGCGGGAATTACAGCAGCAATCGGCCTAACCGCACCAGACCCTGCAGGCTGGGAGGTATACGGTGGACGCCGGTGCCTGGATCGGCACCCTGAAACCGTCCAGCGTCAGCCCGAGCCGGCCGCTGCCTACGAAGACTCAGCGGAACATCCACCATAGGATCAGCGTACAGGCGAATAGGGCGGCGGCCCAGATCCGATAATCCGTTACGCCCAGCCTCCGATGGGCAACGGAAGCGAACACGTTGCTCTCGACTTTGTACTCAGGCGGCGGCGCAGTAAGAAGGCTGACCGCGACCATGGTGATCGCCGCCAGGAACCACACCAGGATCGAACGATGGAGGAACGAGGCCAGATAGGGGTGCGCCACCAGCCTCCAGCCGAGGGTGGTGTCGAGGAGCAGGAACAAGCCGAAAGCGAAGCCGGCCGCGCCTCCGGCAATGGCCCCGGCAGTGTTCCCGCGCTTCCAGAGCAAGCCGGTGAAGATCACCGCACCCAAAGGCACGCCCAGATACGCCGAGAGCATCTGCAGGTAATGCCAGATGGTGACCGAGAGTCCCACTAAAGGGGCCGCGAGCACGCCAAGCACGGCCATCAGCACGGTAACCCTGCGCCCGATGGCGACCTGATCCCGATCGGAGAGTCCGGGCTTCCAGCGCACGAAAAAGTCGCGGACCACGAGCGTGGCGCTGGCATTGTAGCAGGCGCTCATGGAGGACATCAGGATGGCGATGAGGCCGGCCAGCACCAGCCCGCGAAGCCCGACGGGGAGCAAATCACTGACAAGGCGGGGATAGGCCATGTCGGCTTTCGGGAGATTGGGATAGAGGGCATGGGCGATGACGCCCGGCAGCACCAGGATAAACGGGATGAGCAGTTTCAGGAAGCCCGCGAAGATGGCGCCCTTCTGGCCCTGGTCCACGGAACGTGCGCCCAGGACGCGCTGCACGTTGGTCTGATCCATGCACCAGTAGAACATTCCGCCAAACAGGTTCCCTATCAGGAAGCCGGTGATGGGAAGCTCGGAATCCAGCGGCTTCACCATATGGATGAGACCGGGATCGACGCGCGCGGTCAGGCCGCTCCATCCGCCAACAGTCACCAGCCCGACGATGGTAAGGACGATGCCGCTGACAATGAGCCACGTCCCCTGCACCATGTCCGCGTAGACCACAGCGCGCAGGCCGCCCTTCATGGTGTAAAGGGCCGTGAAAATGGAGAGGCCGATCATGACCGCCATCTGGTTCCATCCAAAGAGGAGAACCAGGAGCAGCGAGCCTGCCCAAAGATCGATGGCGTTCTTGGTGAGCACGTTCATTAGCAGCAAATTGCAGGAGAGGAAGGCGCGCAGGCCCCAGCCGAAGCGGCGCTCGAGGAATTCAGGGATGGTGTAGATCCTGCTGCGGAGATAGAGAGGGATGAACAGAGATGCCAGAATGATGAGGCACCAGGCGGCCATCCATTCAAACCCGCCGGTGACCATGCCGACGCGGTATCCGTCGCCGGCCAAGCCGACCACGTGCTCGGCGGAGATGTTGGAGGCCAGCAGCGACATGCCGATAAACGGCCATCGCAGATCGCGCCCGGCCAAGAAGTACTCGGCGTCGGTTTGCTTCTTGCCCGCCGCACGCAGGACCGCGCCAATAACGAGCGCCAGGCTGAAGACGATGATAATGGAATCGAGGATGCCTAACACGGTTCCTTCAATTCTATTCGTTATGGGGGGCTGGCGCCGCAACATATCGGCAAGCCGCAGACGACAAAAAACGATCGTCTGCGCCACACGGACTTTCTGCCTCACCCGCCTCGTCTACCAAAGATGCCTGGCCTTGATCCTGCTCGTCGCCTTCCTCAACGCCGCGTTTGAATTCAAGCCGCTGCTCGGCGAGCACGGACTGCTCCCCGTGCCACTCTTCACCAAAGCGGTCCCGTTCAGCGCTTCGCCCAGCCTGTTCTTCTTCGCCCCCAACGACACAGCCTTCACCATCGCGGCGTGGCTCGGCGTGCTGCTGGCGTGCCTCGCGCTTAGCGGCATCACGGAACGCTACCGCACCTGGTTCTCCATGCTCGTTTGGGCCGCGCTCTGGGTGCTCTACATCTCCTTCGTCAACGTGGGCCAGACCTTCTACGCTTTCGGCTGGGAATCCATCCTGCTGGAGGCGACCTTCTACGCCATCTTCCTGGGCAGCCGCCGCGCCACGCCGCAGACCATCGTCATCTGGCTGCTGCGATGGCTGCTGTTCCGCCTGATGTTCGGCGCGGGCCTCATCAAAATGCGCGGCGACCCGTGCTGGCGCGATCTCACCTGCCTCAACTATCACTATGAGACCGAGCCGATGCCGGGTCCGCTGAGCTGGTTCTTTCATTGGGCGCCCGCCTGGTTCCACAAGTCGGGCGTCTTGTTCAACCATTTCTCGGAGCTGGTGGTTCCGTTCGCTTACTTCCTGCCGCAGCCGATCGCCGCCATCGCAGGCGCCATCACCATCGCGTTTCAATCTGTCATCTTCGCGGGCGGCAATCTTTCGTGGCTGAATGCGCTGACGATGGTGCTGGCCGTCAGCACCTTCGACGACCGGTTCTTCGCGCGATTTCTTCCCATCCGCGCGCCGGCGACCGGGCGGCCCGCGCTGGCGCATCGCCTGGCCACTTTGGGTGTGGGCATCCTGGTTGCGATTCTCAGCATCCAACCTATTCGCAATATGTTGTCCCCGGCGCAGGTGATGAATACGGTCTACAATCGTTTTCATCTGGTGGGCACTTACGGCGCGTTCGGGTCGATCACGCGGCCGCGCTACGAGGTGATCGTGGAAGGAACGGACGAACCGGCGCCGACGGCCTCGACAAAATGGCGCGAGTACGAATTCAAAGGCAAGCCCGGCGATCTCGGACGCATGCCTGGGCAGGTTGCGCCGTATCACCTGCGCCTCGATTGGCTGATGTGGTTCGCGGCCCTGTCGTCCTACGAGGAGCAGCCCTGGTTCGCGCCGTTCATGCGAAAGCTGCTCGAAGGCGACCGTGCGGTGCTTTCGCTGCTGCGGGGCAATCCATTTGCGGACCGTCCGCCGCGCTACGTGCGCGCGCTGATTTACGAGTACCATTTCAGCAGTCCGGGTGAACGGGCCGCGACCGGGCTATGGTGGACGCGGAAGTTGGTGGGCACCTATTTCCCGGCGAGTTCACTGCCCACTGCGGGGCCAGTGGGTACTGCGAAGGGCCGATTGACAATCGGCCTGCAGGTTGCCAACCTGCCCCACAGGTTCACGAAGCTGATGGATCGTGAGACAAGATAACAACAACGCGTGCGTGATCGGCTCCGGGCCGAACGGCTTGACCGCCGCCATCATCCTGGCGAAAGCCGGACTGCGCACCACGGTGTTCGAAGCGCAACCCACCCTCGGTGGCGGTGCGCGCTCGGCCGAGCTGACGCTGCCGGGATTCGTACACGACGTTTGCTCGGCCGTGCATCCGTGGGCGGTCAGTTCCCCCGCGTTCGCCGCTTTCCCGCTGGCGGAGCACGGCCTGGAATGGATCCAGCCGTCGCTGCCGCTCGCGCATCCGTTGGATGACGGGTCGGCCGCCATACTGGCCAGGTCTCTGGACGAAACCTGCGCCCACCTGGGAGCGGACGGCGCGGCGTACCGCACGGCAATTGCGCCCCTGGTGCGGCGCTGGCGCGAACTGGTGCCCATGATCCAGGCGCCGCTGGTACGCCTGCCCGCGCATCCATGGCTGCTGGCGCGCTTCGGAGCGCGGGCCCTTTGGCCGGCAGCGCCCCTGGCCCGGCGGCTCTTCCGAACCGAAGCGGCGCGCGCCCTTTTTGCGGGCACCGCCGCGCATTCTGTGCTGCCCCTCGACGCGCTCGGATCGGCCGCCTTTGGATGGGTGCTGGCCGCGGCCGCACACGCCGTCGGCTGGCCCATTCCGCGCGGCGGCTCGCAGTCGATCGCCAACGCGCTGGCGTCTTACTTCGAGTCGCTCGGCGGGCGCATCGTCGCCAACAGCCGCATCCAGTCGCTCGATGAATTGGGCGATGCCTCGCTGGTCCTTTGCGATGTGACGCCCCGGCAATTCGTGGCCCTCGCCGCCAACCGGCTGCCTGATCGTTTCAGCCGCCAATTGGAGGCTTACCGTTACGGCCCCGGTGTCTTCAAAGTCGATTGGGCCTTGAGCGCGCCCATCCCGTGGAAGGCGGCCGAGTGCGCCCGCGCCGGCACGATCCATGTAGGCGGATCGCTCGACGAGATCGCGGCCTCCGAGAGCGCGCTCGCCGGAACGGCGCCCAGCGAGCGGCCCTTCGTCCTGGTGGCGCAGCCCAGCCTGTTCGACGCCAGCCGCGCGCCCGCCGGCCAGCATACTGCATGGGCCTATTGCCACGTGCCGCACGCCTCCACGGCGGACATGACGGAGCGCATCGAATCCCAGGTGGAGCGCTTCGCCCCCGGCTTCCGCACGCGCATTCTGGCACGCCATACAATGACGCCCGCGGACCTGGAGCGGCACAACGCCAACCTGGTCGGCGGCGATATCACCGGCGGCTCGCAGGATCTGCGGCAGCTCGTGCTGCGCCCCACTCGCCTGCTCTATCGCACGCCGCTCGATGGCGTGTTCCTGTGCTCCTCGTCGACACCACCCGGCGGAGCCGTCCACGGCATGTGCGGCTTTCACGCGGCGCACGCAGCCCTGCGCGCGCGCAACCTCGCATAGGGTGCGGGATAAAGGTGGGATAATCCGTGGCGGGCTGCGCGGCAGAGGGCGGACAATTCTGCCCGCAGCCGCTCTGGCCGCCTAAAAGGCGGCTGCGACCAGGATTGGCCGCCCTCCAGTGTGCATAGATGCGCTCCGGACCCGGTTTGACGCATCCTATAAAGGTGAGGCATTTTCTACTTCTGGCGATCGCTGTCGCGGCGGCTCTGTGGATGCCGGCGCGCACCAGTGCGCAAACCGCGCCAGACCCCGCTGCGCCAACTGGCGCTGTCACCGTTAATCAGAAATGGCAGTTCTTCGTGGAAGAAACCTTCACTCCGCTGACCATAGTCGCCAGCGCGGCGACCGGCGGCGAGTCGCAGGCCACCAATACGGACCCCAAGTATGGTGTGGGCCATGTGGCCCTGGAGAAGCGCCTCGGCGCGGCGACCCTCGATAACGTCACGCAGAACTTCTTCAGCGATTTCGTGATGGCGTCGGTGTTGCACGAGGATACCAAGTATCGGCGGAGAGGCGAACAGCACGGCTTCTGGGCGCGTGTGGGATATGCCATTAGCCGCGCGGTGGTAACGCGAACCAATGCGGGCGCGAGCACCGTGAACTGGTCGAATTTCACCGGGACGGCTTTGAGTGTGGGACTTTCGAATGCCTACTATCCGGTGCGCAGCCGGAACCTGAACGCCACATTGATTAACTGGGGGAGCAGTTCGGCAAGCGCGGGATTCGGCAACCTGTTTCCGGAGTTCGTACCGGATTTCAAGCGCTGGCTCAAGCGCATTCATCTGTAGTGGGGGCTGGTCGAAAGGCCGATTGACAATCGGCCTGCAAGGTTGACAACTGCCCCACAGAGGCGGCCTGAGAGGCCGCCGCAGGCTAAGAGCCTGCCCCACTTTACTGCGCTGATACGGCGTACTTGATATGCTCGGTAGCGGATTCGCTGCCCTGCAGCGCCGTGATCTGCAGCTCGCAACTGCCCGGCCGCGTGGCCGCCGCCACGAACATGGGGATGGTTCCGGTAGCGTCGGGCGCCGGCAGATTGGCGGTGGACTCTGCGAATACCTGGCCGCCGGTCTTGAACTCGACATGGATCTTGGGTTTCTCCCCGTTCGATTTGTCCGGATACACTACAAAGTATACGTATCGCTTGTTGGCCGGATTGACGGTGGCTTCGACCATCGGAACGACGTGCTTCCCCTTGAAAGTGAGCGGGTCGGCGGCGTCCGTCTTAGCGTTGGCGGGCTCGACCTGTTGCACCACCACCAGACTGCTGATCCCTACCCCCTTGGGCGCCGCGGGGATGTCGATCTGCGCGGTCTCGGCGGTTGCCTGGCTCCCTTCGCGATCCACCAAGGCGGTTTCGACTGTGTAATGGCCTGGAGGAAGATCGAGCGGATGCGTATAGATCAGGGGAGTGGCCCGCACCGCCGCCAGGTTGGCGTCCGCGATAAAGTAAGGCTGGTCCACGCTGTATTTGTCGACCACCTGTCCGTTGGCGTCCCGGATGAGCGCGAACAGCGACACTTCGAATTTATGGGTCTTGTGCGCCGGGTCGGCGGTGGCGCCCAGTTTTGTTCCAGGCAATTCGAAAGCCAGCGTGCTCTGCGAATTCGAGGCGTCTTTCTGGAAATGGAAGGCCGTGACGTGGAAATCGAATGAGTGCGGCCGCGGTTCGGTGCTCAACACCGCGAGACCGGTAGACTCCACCGGCGTCAGCGGGCCCGAGCCTTTCAGATCCGGCATGGCGAAGTACCCGGTGCGGCTCTCCACCTGCAAATCGTTGTGCGCCATTTTCACCTCGATCTTCCGCAGGCGCCCGTCGTACTTACTGGAGGTGGGATGATAGATGGCTTCGTAGTGGACGTCCAGACTCTCGGCGAGTTGCTGAAAAGACTTGCGGAAATCGTTGGTGTTGGCGATCAGGAATCCGCCCGTGCCTTCGGACAACTGCCGCAGGCTGGACTGCAAATCCGAGGTGCGCACCGCGGAGATGGTGTCGTCGCCCTGCTTGCTGTTCTGCCGCATGACGCTGGCGCTGGCGCCGATCTTGCCCTGGTTCTGGCTGACGGATGCCATCTGCCCCACGGCCAGCTTGCCGGCCTGCGCGGTGTCGGCGCCCGCGCTCATTTCGGTGCTATCGAGCGCGTAAAACGTGATGCCATGGCTGTTGGCATTGTTGAGAATCTTCTGGAACCGGTCGGGGTCACCGGTGGTAACCAAACCGGTGGTCACCAGCAGAACGGATTTCCGTCCTGGCAGCGGGGCCAGTTGGTTGATCAGGGTGATGATCCGGTCGGTCTCGTGCATGCCCGTAATATTGGCGAAATCGCTGCGTTCGCGAACCTGATCGCCGCGCAGGCGATTGGCGCCGCTGCTGTTGGAGACGTCCGCGCCCATGATGGACGTGGTGTTGATCTCGCCCCCGGTGGCGTCCACCGACACGCTGGCCGTGTGCGTGGCGTTGTTCACCTGGGCATTGATGGTGACGATGTTCGGACTGGCGGTGAGCAGGGCTTCCGAGGCTCTGCTAAAATCCAGGGCCTTCCCAGTGAAAGTCGATTGCAGCAGTTCATCCCGGTTCTTGGTGAACTCGTGCACCGGGATCAGCTTCTCGTTGAGATTGAAGATGCCGATGTATGTTTCCGGCGGCAGATCGCTCTTGATGAACTCCTTGACGACTTCGACCGCATGCGGCCGTGTGACCGGATCGATGTTATGGAAGACGATGCAGATCGTATTTAATTCCCGCAGCGGCAGAGATGTACCGGTGGCCGCCGGCTTGGCCTGGCGTTCGGCTTCCTTGCGGTGCTCTTCCTTGCCCGGCACCATGCGGAAGCTGAGAATCTGCTGGCGCACGCCGTCTTCGTAGATTTCGACATCGCCCGGCTTAACGTTTTTCACCTGGCGGCCCTTCTTGTCGCGCACCGCGAGGTCCAGCGCCACCTCGGTAGTGGTGACCCGGATGGTCGCTCCAGGCGCCGGGGGAGGGGCTGCGTCCTGGGTCCGGCCGGGGCCGGCTGCTATCGCCATGAGGCACACAATGAGCGGAACACCAACCTTACGCATAGGATGATTCTATCTCTTTCCACGGCGGCTGGCGCGCTAGGGCTTCTCCGGCATCGGCTTGCGCTGCTCCTCCACCCGCCTCTGGGCGTCCTCCCGAACGCGCCGCGCCTCGGCGGTCTCCCGGTCGCCGTCGGCGGTGCGCTTGAGCCGGTAATAAGCCGTGGCGAGCGCGGCGTGGGCCTCGGAGAAGTTCGGATCGGCGCGGAGGAGTCGTTCGAGTTCCTGGCGCGCCTGCTCGTGGAGGCCCTGCGACACGTGAATCGAAGCGCGCAGAAACAGCGCGGTAACTCGACAAATCAACTCGGAGGCGTGTCGAAATTTTTGGCGTTGACAAAGGGGGGGAAGAGGGTAAAATGCTGCCCTGGGAAAGATCTCCCCGGCGGTCTCACGATTGCTCAACGTAAGCCGCCACACGGCCTCGCTGCGAGGCGGTATCCTAGCATTCGGGGCAAAGCGCGCGACGCCCGAAGGGGCTGTCCCGGACGGTGAGGAGTTGAGCGTGAAGTGGCCTTACATCTCAGCCTTCGCGACCATGGCCTCCGCCGCGGCGCTGTTCGTGGCCGCGCTTTCGCATACTGCGGCGCAGACTGCGGCCGGTCCCACCTTCCGTGTTTCGGTCAACCGGGTCCAAATCAGCGCGGTAGTCACCAACGCCAGAGGGCAGGACGTGACGGATCTGGGCATCGCCGATTTTACGGTACTGGATGAGGGTGAATCGCAGCAGCTTACGTCCTGTGAGTACATCCAACTCGCGCGGGCTGGGCCGGCCCCTGCCACCGCGCAACCGATGCAGGTTCCGCAGCCATCGCACGCGGCTACCGGCGAGCTGACTCCGGAACAGGTGCGGCGCACGATCGTGTTTCTGGTGGACGACGAATCACTCGCGCCGCAGGCAATTCCCGTGGTCCGGGAGGTCATTAAGGGGGTTATTGAGCGGCGTCTGCAGCCGGGAGATCTGGCCGCGCTGATCCGCACCGGGTCCGGCAACGGCTCACTGGAGCAATTCACCGCGGACAGGCGCGTCCTTCTTGAGTCGTGCGAGCGGGTCCGATGGAGGCCGGGGAGCCGCGGAAATCCCGGCATGCTTCCCCAAACGTCTGGCTTCGTCTTCGGGGAAGAGATGGGCAAGTACCTTGTATCGGACTCGCTCAAACGGACCAGTGAGGTACTGAAGTATGTGATCTCGGCTCTAGGGGACCTCCCGGGCAGGAAGTCTATTATCTTTATCTCTCAGAGCCTGCTAATCGGGACGACGTACTCTCTTGGTGGGGACGCGACAGATGTAGGCAAACTGGTGGACAGCGCGTTGAGGGCCGGAGTGGTTATCTATAGTATCGACCCGACTCCACTGTCCAGCCTGAGCCCCGGCGCGGACTACGATGTGACACGGGACAGACTGGCGGAAGCCGCCCAGGGGACCCAGGAGATGTTGGCCGAGGCACTGGGAATATCCAGGCGTCCGGCGACGCAGCCTCTGTCGATGCGGCCCCTGCTGACTACGAACCGGGCGCTCGCCCTGCTTAAGCTCTTCCGTGGAGGCTTGCGGGCGCTCGCCGAAGGGACCGGCGGAATGATGGCCGCCGACACGGACGCCGCGACCGCCATGGACCGCTTCGCCGACGACCTTCAGGGCTATTACCTGTTGGTTTATAAGCCGAGGTCCCCGGAGAAGTACTTTGCCGCAAACGGGAGCCAGGCCCCGCCGTTTCGCAACATCAAGGTTCGCGTGGCGCGGGCCGGCATGCATATCCGCACGTATGCGGGATATATCGCGCGGGCGGACGCCGTGGATCCGGATTCCCCGCACGATGCGGTCTCCAAGGCCCTCTTTTCGCCTTTCTCCACCTCGGGCATTGGCCTGAACATGACATCCGTCTTCACCGAGCCGAAGCCCGGCTCGCCGGAGATCAACGTTCTTTTGCACATCGACCTGGGCGGCCTCGGCTTTACGGCGGGCGAGGGGAGGCACAATGCGGCGTTCAGGGTGATCGCACGCGTGGCGGGCGAGCGGAACGAGCCGGCCCAGATGGTCACCAAAGAGGCGGCCCTGCGGCTGACGGATAGCAACTTCCAGCAGGCGATCACGGAGGGCTTCACCTACCGGTTCGGTGTGCCAGCCCCGCGCGCCGGCCTGTACGAGGTTCGGGTTGCGATTCAGGACGTATCCAGCGGCAGGCTCGGGAGCGCGCGCGAATTCGTTGAGGTTCCGGATGTAAAGAACGGACGTCCGGGCATTTCGAGCGTGGTGGCATACAGCGCAAGCCAGAGGGGCGGAGATCCAAGCGCACCGGGGTTGGCCGAATTGCGCGTCTTCCGGCGGCAGGATAATCTCGCCTGGGCTTGCCAGCTCTTCAACGCGAGGTCCTTCAGGGCTGAAGCGTGGATTCTGCGGGACGGTCAGAAGGTGGCCACCGCACCAGGCCAAGTCTCGGAGAGCGGCGACGGCACGACCACAGCCACAGGTCTTGTACCCCTGGCCGCGCTGGTGCCCGGTAACTATATTCTCAAGATCGTTACGGGGCCTCTCAAAAGCAACGAGATTGCCGCCTCGCAGTGGACTGACTTCGAAGTTTTGCCATAGGCGGACGCCGGTCCGAGCCGGGCACTGCACGTGCATCAAGTCGTGCCACCGGTGTAAAGAATAGCCGCCCTAACGCTTTCCGCAAGCCGCAATCCGGGTAGTGACATAGCGGCGACCCTCGCGTTCAAAAAGCGCGAGCTTCGCTCGGCGAGCGGGTCTGGAGACCCGCTGCAGGCGTGGACGCCCGCCCCACAAGGCGCCGCGTATTATTCTGAAAGCTGATGCAATGGCGGATATTCGCGCTCTGTGGGTCGGCGCTGGCCGCGGCCGCCGCCACGCTGGGTCCTATCGCATTCGAAGAAATCGCGGACCGCGCCGGCATACACTTCGTCGCCGACAGTTGCCCCACACCGAACAAGAATCTGCCGGAGACCATGCTGGCCGGGGTGGCCCTTTTCGATTACGACAACGACGGCTACCTGGACGTCTACCTGGTCAACGGCGCGGCCATCCCGTCGCTCGAAAAAGAATCGCCCAAATACTGGAACCGGCTGTTCCACAACAACCGCGACGGCACCTTCACCGACGTTACCGAGAAAGCCGGCGTGCAGGGCGCCGGCTACGGCATGGGAGTCGCCATCGGAGACTACGACAACGATGGATGGCCGGACATCTTCCTCGCTAATGTGACCAAGAATCAGCTCTTTCATAACAACCACGACGGAACCTTCACCGACGTGACGGACAAAGCCGGTATGGGGGGTGCAGTCCTGGACGGCAAGAAGATGTGGTCGATCGCCGCTGGCTGGTTCGACTACGATAACGACGGCTATCTGGACCTGTTCGTCTCCAACTATTGCAAATGGGAAGTCAACAAGGATCCCTTTTGCGGGCCTAATCCGAACCTGCGCGCCTATTGCCACCCGAAGAACTATGCGCCGCTTCCGAATACGCTCTACCACAACAATGGGAACGGCACCTTCACCGACGTATCGGCCGCCACGGGCATTAGCCAGATCCGCGGCAAGGGGATGGGGGTGGCCTTTGCCGACTACGATCACGACGGATTCATGGACGTCTTCGTGGCCAATGACAATGCCCCCAACATGCTTTTCCACAATCTGGGCGGCAAGAAGTTCCAGGACGTTGCGCTGCAGACCGGAGTCGCCTACCCGGAGTCCGGCGCTTACGTTTCGGGCATGGGCGCCGATTTCCGCGACATCGATAACGACGGCTATGACGACATCTGGCTGAGCGCCTTTCAAAACGATACCTTCCCGTTGTTCAAGAATCGCGGCGCGGCGGGAGACTTCACGGAGATCACCGCCGTCTCCGGCGTGGGCGCCATCACCCGCTCCATGTTTGGCTGGTCGAATGGGATTTTCGATTTCGACAACGACGGATGGAAGGACCTGCTGGTAGTGCGCGGACACGCGCTCGACAACATCGCCCAGTTGTCGCTGCGCGAACCGGAAGAACCCAACTCGGTGCTGCGCAACCTGGGAAACGGAAAGTTCCAGGACGTGAGCGCGGGCGCCGGCGCCGGATTCCAGGCTGCCGCACCGCATCGCGGCGTGGCCTTCGGGGACCTGGATAACGACGGCCGCATCGACGCCGTGGTCAGCGTGCTCAACGGGAAGGCGCAATACTTCCACAACATTTCACAGAATGACAATCATTGGATTCTACTGAAGCTGGTGGGGGTGAAGAGCAATCGCATGGGACTGGGGGCGCAGGTGCGCGTCTCGACCGCCGCCGGCGTGCAGTACAATCACGCCACCACCAGCGTCGGCTACGCCTGCTCGAGCGATCCGCGAGTGCACTTCGGTTTGGGGACATCCAAGGTGGTGAAAGAGATCGACATCACCTGGCCCAGCCGCATCCATCAGACGCTGCACAACGTGGCGGCCGATCAGATTCTGACGGTCACGGAACACGCGGGGGAAGGGAAATAGAAAGCTCATCGGAGGGCGGGGCTAAAGCCCCGCGCGGGCTCAAGCCCGCCCTCCATTGGCTTAGTGCTTCTGCTTCTCCTCCAGCCGCCTCTGCGCTTCTTCCCGAACCCGGCGCGCCTCCGCCGTCTCCCGGTCGCCGTCGGCGGTCCGCTTCAGCCGGTAATAGACCGTAGCGAGCGCGGCGTGGGCCTCGGAGAAATCCGGATAGTCCCGGAGGAGGTGCTCGAGTTCCTGGCGCGCCTGCTCGTTGAGTCCCTGCGACAAGTGCATCGACGCCCGCAGATACAGCGCGCCGGGATCGTTGGGGCGCACCTGCAGCGCCAGCGCGACATGCGCCAGGGCATCGTCCAGTTTGCCATCCTGTCTGAGCAGCATGGCGACCTCGGTGTTCGCCGTGAAATCGTACGGGTTCACCTGCAACTCTTCGCGAAACTGTTCCGTGGCCAGTTCCGGCTTTCCGGCGGCCTTCAACACTTGCCCCCAAAGCGAATGCGCCCACGGCATCTTGGGATTCAGTTCCACGGCGCGCTTCAGGTGTTCGGCCGCAGCCACCAGGTCGTTGCGGAGCAACTCACCTTGACCCAGGAGAAACGCGGATTCCGCCGACTCCCCGTCGCGCAGGATGCGGTCCAGCAGCACCTGCGCCTCCGGTATGCGGTTGTCTTTCAGCAGCGCCATGCCTAGCGTGTAAATCACCGCGTGATCGTCGGGATACTCCTCCGCGAGCGGCGTGAGCACCTCAACCGCCTTGTGCGCCTGGTTCGTTTCGAGCAGGCAATCGGCCAGCAGCAGAGCCGGTTTCAGTTCCAGCGGCTGCCGTTTGTGGAGCAGGTCCAGATGGGGCACGGCTTCGGGCAGCCGTCCGAGCTTGTAGTACGCCAGCGCCAGGTTCATCCTCACCTGGGCATTGTTCGGCACTTTCCGCAAGGCCAGGTTGTATTCCGCGATGGCGGCGGCGAACTGTCCGTCCCGCGCCAGAGCGGCTCCCAGATTCGAACGGATTTCGGCCGCGTCGGGATAATCCTTGAGGAACGCCCGGTAGAGCCGGATGGCAGTGGCCAGATCTCCGGACTGGTAGGCCGCGTTGGCTTCGCGCAAATGGTACGCGGACGCATCGGCCCAAAGCGCGGCCAGCGCCAACGGAACCGATAGAACCAGCGCGGCGAGTCTCACCCGATGCCGATTATAACGTGGGGCTTTGGCCTGCTGCCCCGCGCTCGCTTCGCTCGCGAGAGCGGGGCTAAAGCCCCGCGCGGGCTGAAGCCCGCCCTCCACTTGGATCTACTGAAAAAAGACCCCGATGCCGTTGTAAAAAATATCGGTGATAATTCCGGTGGTCAACCCCGTCGCGCTGAAGGTCGTGGGCTTATTGTACTGTCCAACCTGGATCCAACCGCCCGGAATGACCTCCCCTTCTTCGGTGATCGAGCCGGAAGGAGGCAGCGCGGCAAGCACCCACGCGGGTATTGTAAACTCCTGGGCCGACGCCGGTGCGGTACACTGCAGGAATTCGATTTGATAAGTGTTGCTGGTAGGTTGGTTCCACGATTCGGCGCTGATGGTTACCTGGCCATTCTGCAGCGCGGGGTTGCCGCCGGTCCATTGGATCTTGAGATCGCCAGACAGCGGCACGGTCTGCGCGTTGTTAAGGCCCGCTAGCGTCGCGCTGGGAATGCCGGTAACGTCGTTCACCGAGAAAGCGCCGACGGCCGCTCCTCCCGTACCGGTTACGGGATAGGTGAATGCGCTATAGAGGAATCTTCCGTTTCCCGACAAATAGGCTTCGTAAAACCCGCTCTCGAATTGCGCCTGAGGCAGGGAGGTGATGGGGTAACCGATCGTCAGCGCCGCGCCGGCATCAAGCTGCGCGGGGCTGGAATCGGAGAGGCTGAAGCCGATCAGGTTGGCACCGCCGCATTCGGTGGAACAGTCCACTGCCACGCAGTAGCCGCTCGATACGCCGTATTGCGCCAGGCCGGCGTTGGCGGGAGTGTATTCGCTGAAGGTGGCTATCCCAAAGTCCTCAGTTGCATTGCCCGCCGAATCGCTTATATACCTCGCGACCCAGCTTTCCAAGCGGATATAGCCAAAATCGACGGTCTGCCCCGCGGCGAGCTGATTCACCAAGTCCTGCCCCATGACCGAGTCCGAGCAGGTCTCGGTGCCGATGGCCGAGACAGCGATGGTCGTCATGTTCCCGATGTTACCTGGCACGCCGCCGGCTTGGACAGCAACCGGCACGTAGCATCCCGTAACCCCCGCCGGAATCTGGAAGTTGATCTGATCCAGGCCGGCAAAGCCCGAACGCCCGTGATAGGTAACCACAGACGCCGGGGCGTTGCCGACATACACCGTGACCGATCCCACATTGCCGAAGGGCGGCACCGTCGCGTCGCTTGCATTGATGGCCCCCAGCCCGGTGCCCCACAGGGTCACATAGTCACCCGGATGAAACGTGTGGATAATCGTGTTGACGTTGTAATTGGTATCCGTGGCTATGGCTTGGCCGGAGCCCTGTTCGTTGAGGGTATAGATTCCGAATGCGCTTGCCACAACCTGGATGGGCGCCGGCGCGCTGATCTGGCCATTATAGGTAACGGTGAAGGTCCCACTGCCAACCGGAGTGGTGGAAGGCAATATGGCAGCCACGGCGTAGCTGTAGGTGTATAGCAGGATCGCGTCTTGCTGGGCGCCTCCCACCGTTACGCTCACCGAGGTGCCCCCCAGCGTGGTCTGGAGCGGGAATGTGGTGGCCTCCACCAATGCGGTCGGGCCCAGCCCGGTTCCGAAAATGATGAAGATGGAACCTTGGGCGACCCCCGACCCTGGCATTCCAGGCGTGCGGTAGCTGGCGGAACTTACCGCGGAACCTCCAATGACCGGCTGCGCAAGAGCGATGGCAGCGGAGAGAAGAGAAACGGCCAACAAACGAACGCAACGTTTGTCCATGATGGCCTCCTTATGTGGTTCGGTCCGGCGCACGAACGGCTGCCGGCGGGCGAATCGATTTAAGACTCCGACAACGTATATTGTACGTCGTGTCAGCCGCCGTGGTTTCAGTTCTTCCCCGAATATCCGAAAGGGTGCAGCGCCGGTACGCCGAGAGGGTCCTGCTGGGCCTTGATCTTTTCGAATTCGGTCCGTTCCCTGTCGGCGTCCGCTTTGCGCCCGGCCTGGCGATAGGCTTGCGCGAGGAAGAAGTGTACATTGGCGCTGGAAGGCATCTGCCGCACGGCATTCTCCAGTTCCCCGATGGCCGCGTCCGGATTGTTGGCGTCCAGATCCGCGCGGCCCAAGTCGGTGTGGCAGAGCCAGTGGTACTTGGCGGGAACGATCTTCAGCGCCGCGTGCAAGGTTTCGATGGCCTGCTCTGGCGCCCCCTGCCGAATCTGGAGCGAGGCGATCGCCAGCAGCGCCGGCCAGTGTTTCGGATTGTTCTGCACTTCCTTCTGGAACTCGGCCAGCGCCGCCGCCAGATCCGTTTCCATCAGGTAGAGCCCATCAGCGTAGTGCACGCCGGGCTCGTTAGGATACTGCTCCAGTAATTGCCGGTAACCGGCTGCCGCCGCCTCGGGATGCTGGGTCGAGAAGGCCCACGCAGCCTTCCCCGCCAGGCCCACGACCGCGCGTTTCTGGGGGGAAAGCTGGGCCATGTCGTCGGGCATGGCAAGCACCGCAAGGCCCATGGCTTCCTCCACCGGCTGAGGATTGTCGTGGTGCCTGGAAAGCGGCTGCAACTGCGCCAGAGCTTCATCGAAGCTGGAAGACCGGATCAGAAGCTGCGCCGCCCGCACGCGCACGGCGGTTTCAAACTGGTCGTTTGTGCCCAGGCCCAGACCCTCGCCTTTGCGGATATCGGCCAGCGCCTGGTCTTGATCTTCCAATTGCGACTCGCTTAGGCCGAGCAGCGCCCAGCCCGTGCCGATCACAGGCGCCAACTCGACTCCCTTTCGCAGGGCATCGGTCGCCTCGGGATAGCGGCCTGCCTGATAGAGGGCGCCGCCCATATAGAGCCAGCCTTCCGCCCATTCCGGCCGGAGGGCCAAGGCTTGCTTGTAAAGGCCGGCGGCCTCTTCGGGACGCCTGTCCAGCGCCGCCTCCGCGCGATGCTGCAGATCTTCAAAAGTCGCCTTGGCGGAAGTCTGAGCACCCATCCAGGGCGCTGCTAAGAGCAGCAGAATCGTGGGGCAGGCTCCCAGCCTAATGCCGCATAGTTTCCCACTCAAGAATTTTGGCCGCAGCCGCCTTTTTAGGCGGCCCGGGCCGGCTGAAAGCCGGCTGCGGGCAGGATTGCCCGCCCCACTATCAATGCAGAACTCCCCGTTCATCTACCTTACGATAACGCAAGTCCGCTATCCTGGAAGCGATGCGCATCGTGGCACTGATCGTGGCCGCCGGCGCCGCCTGCGCGCAATCCTCCAGCCCCGAACAACTCTTCCGGGACGCGGTGGCGGCACAGCAGCATGGCGACGATGCACTGGCCGTCCGCAAATACCAGGAACTCTTGAAGCTCTATCCGGAAGCCGTCGAGGTGCGCGCCAATCTCGGCGCAGCGCTCTCCAAGCTGGGACGCTACGACGAGGCTGTCGTTCAATACCAAGCCGCACTCGCCGGGAAAGATAATGCGGGTCTCCGGTTCAACCTGGCGCTGGCGTATTACAAGAAGGGCGCGCTGCGCAAGGCGGCCGAACAGTTCAACACGCTCGAAGCCGCGCAGCCGGGCGACTCTCGCGTCGCCACGTTGCTGGCCGATTGCTACACCCGCCTCGGCCAGGATTCCCAGGCAATCGCGGTCCTCCAGCCGGTGGAGGCGGCGCACCCGGACGACCTGGCGGTGGCGTGGCTGCTGGGGTCGGCATTGATCCGGGCAGGCCGCCAGCGCGAAGGACTGGAGCGCGTCGACCGCGTGGCCCGCCAGGGCAACCGTCCGGAGGCGTACTTGTTGGCCGGCCAGACCGCGCTCAAGTTGGACGAATTCGAGCGCGCCCGCGACTATGCCGATGCAGCCCTGCGCCTGAATCCGCAACTGCCCGGCGCGGCCACTTTGCGCGGCACCGTGCTCAGCTACATGGGAGATACCCAGGGCGCCATCGCCGTACTGCGGAGGGCCGTCGAGGCTGACCCCAACGACTTCGATGCGCAAGTCGCCCTGGGCGCAGTGATGCACAACGAACGCGATCTGGACGGGGCGCGTCAGCATCTCCAGCGCGCGCTCGAGCTCAAGCCCGATTCCAACCTGGCGCGCTACGAGTGGGCGCGCCTGGAACGCAGCGAAGGCCAGGTGGAGGCCGCCGTGAAGGACTTCGAGAAAGTGGTGCACGACAATCCCAACTGGGCGCAGCCGCACGTCGAGTTGGCCGCACTCTATTTCCGCCTGAACCGGCAGCAGGACGGCGAACGGGAGCGCGCGGCCTTCGACCGGCTCACCGCCGCGCAGGAGAAGCCGTGATCGCCGCCAGTTCGGAGCGCGACTTTTACGACGGCCATTACGCGCAATTCCTGAATTTGCCGGATCACGCCCTGCGCGTCGATCGAAAGACTTTGGAAGCCGGCTTCGAGGACCCTGCGCAGCCATTCTACGAACGCCGCCTCTTGTATCGGGCCGCCATGCGCGCGCTGGAGGCCGAGCCGTTACGCGGCCGCAGGATTCTCGATTACGGCTGCGGTCCGGCGGACTTCGGGCTCTGGCTGGCGGCCGAGGGCGCCCGGGTTACCCTGCTGGATCTTTCGCCGGCGGCCATTGAACTGGCCTTAAAGCGGGCGCACGCCTCGGCGGTCGCCGTGCGCGGCATCGCCGCCGACGCCAGCCGCCTGGACATGTTCGCCGATGGGGAATTCGATCTGGTGTTCGCCTGCGCCGCCCTGCACCACACGCTGAAATACCCCGGCGCGCTCGAAGAACTGGCGCGCATCATGCGTCCGGGTGCGCGTCTGGTGCTGGCGGAAACCTGGGGCGGCAATCCCTTGTTGAACGCGGCGCGCAAGCTGCGCGCCCGCATGGCCGGCGAAGCCGAGGAGCAAGGCGAAGGGATCGTCTTCTCGCGCCATGAGTTGCGGGAGCTCGCCCCGTTCTTTGACGACCTGCGCGCGGAACCCGTGAATCTGCTGGCGATGGCCAAGCGCGCTCTGCGCGGACGATTCGACAGGCCCTGGGCGCAGCTTGCCATGCGCACCCTGGAATCCACCGATCGGGCGCTGCTGGCCGTAGCGCCGGCGCTGGGCAACTGGTGCGGCGAAGCTGTTGTCACGGGCCGGCGGCGCGCCAGTGCGCAGGCCTGGTGACGGTCAGGATGCCAGCGGCATGCCGGCCGTCATTTTGCTACAGGTAGGGCCTTATTTCGGGTTCTGCGACAGCAGCCGGGAGATTTCGGGGTACCCTTCCGCGTCTGCGTACGCCGCTGCCGTCTTGCCATGCGTATCCGCGCGCGTCACATTGGCGCCGCGGTCCAGCAGAAGGTGAACCAGGGCCGCGTTTCCCCGCATCACCGCAAGCATCAGCGGCGTCCGCCCGTCTCCGTTGGCGGTATTCACCAAGGCGCCGCGATCCAGCAGCACGCGCGCCAGTTCGTTCCGCCCAGACGACACCGCCAGCAGCAGCGGAGTGTTCCCTGCACTGTTCTGTGCGTTGACCTTGGCGCCCCTGCCGAGCAACTCCGCCACCAGCTTCTCGTCTCCGTGGCGCACCGCATCGAACAATGCCGTCTCGTGCCCCGAAAGCAGCGTGTCCACACCCCGCCCGCCGTCGATCAGCTTAAGCAAGGCCGTGCGCCTGCCATCGGTGGATACGTCGTCCATGTCTTGCGCCGCAGGGGACACGCTCGCCCGCACTACGATCACCGCGAGCATGAGCACCGGCATGCCCGCCCAGATCAGAGTAGCCGGGCGCACTCCACCCGCCCCTGACTTGCGGCTGTCATCGCGAGCCGCGGCCCGCAGCGTGATTTCGGTGCCCTCGTTGCGGCAACGCAACGCCGACCAGTAGAGAAACGAGAATGCCGAACTGTAATTCAGAAACATGATCCCGAAAATGATTGGATAAAACAGGACGAACCATCCCAAAGGGGAGCCCGCCACCACCGCCCTCGCCAGTTCATGCAGCATGCCGCCCGTGGAATCCGGGAGCGCCAGAATCGACGGGAACGCCAGACTACCGATAAGCGGGGGGCCAAATTGGCGCATGCTGAGGCTCACCGAAGCCGCGCGCAGAGTGCCGCACAATTGCCGCGACCGCGCGATCGCGTCCTTTCCCGAGCGTCCCTCCGCCGCCCACACTACGGGCCACAGGATGTTAGCCCACCACGAGGAGGGACGCAAATCGATCAGGCTCAGCAGTTGGGTTCGCACCAAGTCCCCCGAGCCCGCCATCAATGCCTTCAACGCCTGCCCGCCCGCGGACTGGAATTGCCCTGTCTGCGATGCGTGCTGGAGCATCAGCGTACTGGCCGCCTTGAAAAGCTGCAACCCGAAGAGCAATAACAGCGGGAAGCAGCCAAAGATCAAGAGGGCCATCGCGCCTTCGGGGGCCAGCTTGGAGCGCGCTGCCCAGCCTGCCGCGAATTGGATAGGGATTATCCCAACCACTACCGACAGGCACGCCAACAGAACCGGCAGAAACGAACTCGTGTGCGAGTGGAAAACGTCTTTGGATTTGCGTAGCAGGTCGAACTCGCCCTCGCTCGCCGCCCGCAGCCTGGCGGCGAAGGTCCCCGCCGTCGGAGGCCGCCGTCCCGGATCCTTCTCCAGCCCGCTGAGTACCACCTTCGCCAATGCCTCCGGCACCGTGCGATCATGTTCGCGAGGCGATTGCGGTGCGGTCTGAATCTGCTGCCTGACCAACTCCGAGAGATTCTCGGCTTCAAACGGCAGCCGCCCGCACAACATCTGGTACGCAATCACCGCCAGGCTGTAGACGTCCGCGAGGCCAGCCACCTCGATGCCGGCGCATTGCTCCGGCGCCATGTACGCCGGCGTTCCCAGCAAAGTTCCGGCCGTGGTTCTCAAGTTCGACGGCGTGGCCAGCGGACTACCCGGTTCCGCCAAATTGAAGGCCAGGCTGGCATGGGCCTCGGTGGGCGCCATTAACAGAGTTGCCATGGCGTCCGCGGCGCCGGCTCGATCTGCCACGGTCGGGTTCGCCACCTTGGCAATTCCGAAGTCCAGCACCTTTACGTTGTAGCCGCCACGGTGGTTCGGCTCCAGCCAGATGTTGCTTGGCTTGAGATCGCGATGCACGATTCCCGCCGCATGCGAAGCGTCCAGCGCCAGGGCCGTCTGGTCCATCACGTCCAGCAGGAAACTGAATGCCGGCCGCCCATTCATTTTCAGATAGTCCGCGAGCGACTGGCCATCCAGGTATTCCATCACGAGGTAGGCCAGATCCCGCTCCTCCACGCGGGTCACGCCAAAGTCGGTCACATTGACCACATTGGGATGGCTCAGCCGCCCCGCCGCTTCTGCCTCCCGCTTGAACCGCTGCGCAAACTCCTGGCTCCCCGCTAGCCGCGGCATAATTATCTTGATCGCCACAGGCCGCGTGGTCCCCAGGTGGGTCGCCTGGAACACGGCTCCCATGGCCCCTTCGCCCAACTGCCTCTCGATCCGATACTTCTGGTCCAGGACGGATCCCGGTAACGACTCCAGGCGCATAGGGAAACATTGTACCCTCCCCACAGATCCTTTCAAAGTGTTCCCGATCTTGCGACGAACAAAACTGTTGACAATGACGAAGACTTTCGTCATAATGCGGTCATGGAATCCAAACGGCGCAAACCGACGGAGGCAGAGTTGGCCATCCTGCGCGTCCTGTGGGAAGGCCAGGCCCAAACCGTACGCGCCATTCAGCAGGTACTCAACCAATCGCGGCCGACTGGCTATACCACGGTCCTCAAGCTGATGCAGATCATGACCGAGAAAGGACTGGTGGAGCGCGACGAGACTTGCCGCCCGCAGGTATACCGCGCGCGCTACTCGCAGCAGCAGACGCAACGGCAATTGCTCGGCGACCTGATGAACCGGGCCTTTGGCGGATCGGTGAAGGCGCTGGTGTTGCAGGCGCTGGCGGCCAAGAAGTCGTCCCCGGAAGAGTTGGAGGCCATGGAGCAGCTTTTGGATCGGATCGAAGGAGGCAAGCAATGACGGCGATAGCTCAAGCGCTCAGCGCGGCGCTGCTCGATTTCGTGTGGCAGGGGCTGCTGGCGGCCTTTCTGCTCTGGACCGCTCTCTACGTCTTGAAGAGCCGCTCGGCGCGCGCCCGCTACGCGGCAAGCTGCGTGGCGCTGGCGGTGATGGCAATCCTTCCCGTGGTCACCGCATGCCTGGTCTATACAGCGCCGGCCGCATGGCACGCTGCGCCGGCGGTATTGGCGGGCACGCATCCCGAAACCATGCGTACCGCGATGCCGGGCCGCGCCGGTTTGTCCTTCGATTGGACGGACTCCCTGGCACGTTGGGCGCTGCCTATATGGTCCTTGGGCGTGCTGCTGTTTTCATTGCGCCTGGTGTGGGCATCCCGCCAGATATCCGCTCTCCGCCGGCAGGCTAAGCGGGCTGACGCCGCGGTGCTGGCCCTGGTCGCCGATCTCCAGGAACGCATGAAACTGGCGCGGCCCGTGCGCGTACTGGTTTCCGCGGTCGCCGATTGTCCCAGTGTGGTGGGTTGGATCAAGCCCGTCGTGCTGCTGCCGGCCGCCACCGTTTTGGGGCTGACTCCGCAACAACTGGAAGCCGTGCTGGCGCACGAACTGGCGCATATCCTGCGCTACGACTACCTGGTCAACATGCTGCAGACGGTAGCCGAGACGCTGCTGTTCTATCATCCGGCGGTTTGGTGGGCGTCGGCGCGCATCCGCCACGAGCGCGAGTTGTGCTGCGACGATCTGGCCGTGGATTCCTGCGGCGACGCGCTGTGCTATGCGCGCGCTCTCACCCGTCTGGAGAGGCTGCGGGTGACCACGCCGCGGCTGGCACTGGGCAGTGCGGGCGGACCGCTGTTGTATCGCATTCGGCGGCTCGCCGGCGATGCGGGCTGGCAGCGCGGACCATCCAAGCTGTCGGGCATTCTGGCTCTCTCGCTGGGCCTGATCTGTTTCGCGCTGAATGTCGATTGGGCGCGGGGCCAGCAGCAGGTGGCGCCCGCACCGGAACCGGCGGCGGCGGAAAGCGCCATGCCGGACGAACCCGGCGTGCTGGTCGATCTGCAGGGCGCCCGCGTCATCCACCGGGACGAAGTGGAATACCCGGAGGCGGCCATGGAGAAAGGCGTTCAAGGAACCGTCGTCGTGGAAGCCACGCTGGATGCGGACGGGGTGGTCAGCGACGCGCGCGTGTTGAGCGGTCCGCAGGAGCTGCGCAAGGCGGCGCTTCAGTCGGTCTTGCAGTGGCACTTTACGCACGACGCGGCCGGGAGCACTCGCCAGGTTGGCATCGCTTTCCAGTTGCCGGCCGAAGGCGGCGCTAGCCGCACGGAGCAAGCGCGGACGCTCTTGGAGGCGAAACGGGAGCAAGACCTGGTTCAGGCGCTGGTGCAGAAAAAGCTGGCTGAGAACATGGCCAAGCAGGCGCGCACTCTCCAAGGCGAGCAATCGGCCGACGCATCCAAGTTGCAGGCGGACGCGAAAAGACTGGCCGGGCAGATCGCCAAGGCGCGGGCTGCGGCTAAAATGGCATCCGAAGACTTTGCGTCAACACTTGCGGAGCTGCAGGCTCGCCAGTTGTTAAGAGCCGATTCCGCGCTGGCGGAAGCCCGCAACAGCCAGATAGCGGTCCTGGAAAAAAGGCTTGCGGATCTGCACGCTCGCCAGTTGTTGAGCGCCGACTCCGCCCTGAGGGATGCCCGCAACAGCCAGATGGCGGCCCTGGAGAACAGGTTAGCCGAACTGCGCGATGGACTCGGCAGTTTCCAAGGCGTGGCGATGTTTGCCGGGCGCCGGCTGAAGAGTATCGACATTCGGGGTCTCGCCAGCGCTGCGCGCGACGAGTTGCTGGCCAAGTTGCCAGTGCATGTGGGCGACACGCTGGCCGAAGATTCCATGGACAAGGTCGGAGCGGCGCTGAAGCAGTTCGATGAACACCTCGCATTGTCGATGTTCACCACGCGCGACGGCCAGGTGGAAATCCGGATTGCGGCGCCAGGTTCCAAGGATGGTCTGGAACCGCCTCAATAGCGCCTAGATCCAGCCCCGCGGGTGCTTAACGGTTTCGGGTAACCGCTCCCTTACGGTCGCGGCTCGGTAACGTTGCGGCTCGGTAACAGTGGCGTTGATTTCACGAGGTTTATTGAGCCGCGCCGGTCAGGGAGCGGTCTCTGTCACTCAGGAATCCCCACCTCAATCCCCGCCCTCCGCTTGCTAACTCCCAAACGATTGTGATATCTTCATCGAAACCTGGGGCTGCACTCCCCAGAACAGAGGGACTCATAGAATGCTGCTTGCGCCGATCGTCTGGGTGTTGACTGTCGTCATCATTTACTTCTTCGCATCCAAGATCTGGTGGTTTCCGCCACCCATTTCCCAGCATGGCCTGGCCTACGACGAGCAGTTCATGCGCACGCTGGTGGTCACCGGCATTATCTTCTTCTTCGCCCAGTTCGCCCTGGGCTGGGTGATCTTCCGCTATCGCGACGACGGCCGCCGCGCCAGCCATTCGCACGGCAACAACAAGTGGGAAACTATCTGGACCAGCGCCACCGCCATCCTGTTCGTAGGTCTGGTCTTGACGGGAACCAAAATCTGGGTCGCCGTACACCTTTCCGAGCCGGACCCCAACGCCGTCCCTATCGAGCTGATGGCCAAACAGTTCGCTTTCTCGTTCCGCTACCCCGGCCCTGACGGCAAGTTTGGCGCCACCGACCTCAAGCAGGTGAACGACGCGGCCGGGAACCCCTTCGGCCTCGTTGACCAAGATCCGGCCGGCAAGGACGATATCGTGAGCGCTTCCTTGAAGGTGCCCGCCGGCAAGCCCATCAAGCTGATCATGCACTCCCGCGACGTGATTCACAACTTCTTCGTCCGCGAGTTGCGCCTCAAGCAGGATATCGTGCCCGGCATGGAGATCCCGCTCTACTTCCAGGCCGACACCCCTGGTACCTACGAGATCCCCTGCTCTGAGTTGTGCGGTCTCGGCCATTTCCAGATGCGCAGCACCATGCAGGTCATGGCGGAAGCCGATTTCGAAAAGTGGAAGCAGGATCAGGCCGCCAACAAGTAATGACTCTCCAGTGCCCCGTTTTGACGATTCCATTCACGGTGAAAACAATATGTCCGCACCCGTAGTCCACGCGCATCACGCGCCGCAAGGTTTCATCCGGAAGTATGTCTTCAGCCTGGACCACAAGGTCATCGGCATCCAATACTACTTCCTGGCCTTGTTTTCGGTGCTGATCGGCTTGAGTCTTTCACTGCTCATGCGATTCCACATGGTCCACCCGGACGCCAAGGTCGCGTGGTTCGCGCACCTGTGGCCCACCGCCGCGCAAGGCGGGATCATGACCCCGGAATTGTACCTCTCGCTGATGACCATGCACGGCACCATCATGGTCTTCTTCGTGCTGACCACGGCGCCCCAAAGCGGCTTTGGCAACTATTTCCTGCCCATCCAGATCGGCGCCGAAGACATGGCGTTCCCGGTGCTGAACATGTTGTCCTTCTGGACCACGCTGGTGGCCCTGGTGGTCATGGTGTCCGCCTTCTTCGTGCAGGGAGGCGCGCCGCTGGCTGGCTGGACTGGATATCCTCCGCTGAGCGGCATCGGCCCGTTGGCCGGCCCCGGCGAAGGCTTGGGGCAAACTCTCTGGATTGTCAGCATCGCCATCTTCTGCGGCGC
>JBEKPZ010000004.1:0-57502 GCA_049520215.1 Bryobacteraceae bacterium
TAGCCCGTGGGAATCACAAACGCCACGATATGTTTGGGCACGCCGAACTGTTCCATGTTCTCCAGCGCCAGCGGCAGAGCGGCTTCGCTGGATGCGGTAGAGAAGGCGATCAGGAACGGCTCGCGGACTGCGCGGTAGAAAGCGCCCAGGGGAATGCGCACCAGTAGGACGACCGCGCCGAGCACCAGCACCACGAACAGCACGAGCGCGGCGTACATGGTGAGGATCAGCTTGCCCAGCGAGAACAGGACGCCGAAACCCTTGCTGCCCACGGTGACGGCGATGGCTGCGCCCACACCCATCGGCGCCAAGTACATCACGTAGCGCGTGTAGCGGAACATTACTTCGGCGAGCGATTCGCAGACAGCCACCACGGGCTTAGCTTTGGCGCCGGCGGCTGTGCAAGCTGCGCCGAACAGAAACGCGAAGACCACGATTTCGAGCACGTCGCCGCGCGCCATGGCGTCGATGATGCTGGCGGGGAACACGTGCTCCACGATGGAGCCGGCAGCGGGCGCCTGCTGCGGCAGCGCGGCCTCGGCGGAAGTCTGCGACAGTTTCATGCCCGCGCCGGGCCGTCGGCGGAAGTCTGCGACAGTTTCATGCCCGCGCCGGGCCGCACCAGGTTTACGGCGGCGAGTCCCAGGAACAGCGCGAAGGTGGTGACGATTTCGAAGTAGACGATGGTCTTGAGGCCGATGCGGCCCATGCGTTTGAGGTCGCCGCCGCCAGCGATGCCAACCACCAGCGTGCCGAAGATCAGGGGCGCGATGATGGAGCGGATGAGCCGCAGAAAGATGGCGCTGACGGGACCGAGTTGGCGCGCCACGCCGGGCGCGAACGCGCCCAGGGCCACGCCCGCGGCCATGCCGATGAAGATCCAGGCGGTCAGCGACAGGCGCTTCAACGCTCGCCCCACTTCAACTTCTGGCGCAGCACGTCGAAGAACATCATGCGCGGCGGGCGGATCAGGTGCAGCGCGTATTCGGAACTGCGGCAGATCACGGAATCCTCTTTTTTGAGCGGCTCGCCGATCTGTCCGTCGATGGTAAGGAATACGGAGGCGTCCTCGCCGCGGCAGCGGATCTCCACCACGCTGGCTTCCGAGACCAGCACCGGCCGGTTGGTGAGCATGTGGGGACAGATGGGCGTGAGGCAGATGGTGGGCACCGAGGGGAAGATAATCGGCCCGCCGGCGGAAAGCGAATAAGCCGTCGAGCCGGTGGGGGTGGCGACGATCAGTCCGTCGGCTTTGTAGGCGCACATGAACTGGTCGTCCACGAAGGCGTCCAGATCGATCATGCGCGCGATGGCGGCTTTGGTCAGGACCACGTCGTTGAGGGCTTCGTAGCGCGAAACGACCGAGTCGCCGCGGCGCACCTCGGCGTGCAGCAGTTTGCGGCGGCCGATGCGATGCTCGCCGCGGAGGGCGCGCTCCAGTTCGGGATACAGCTCATCGATGGTGATGGCGGTGAGGAAACCGAGACCGCCCAAGTTGACCGCGAACAGCGGGATCTGGCGGTTGCCGATGGCGCGGGCGGCGGAGAGCAGCGTGCCGTCGCCGCCGAGTACGATCACCAGGTCGCAGCCTGCGGGGACTTCATCGCGCGGCAGACCATCGTGGCGCGCGGCGTAGACGGCGGTGCGTTTGTCGTAGCGCACGCCGATGCCGCGAGTTGCGAGCCAGGCCAGCAGCTTGGGTACCACATCGGTCGCCGCTGCCACGGCCGGCTTCGAAATAATCCCTACAGTATTAATGGCCATAGTGGGGCGGACCTCCAGGTCTGCGCGGGGCCTCCAGGCCCCGCAACTTCAATGGTGCCCATATAACAAAAACTCCCTGTTCCCCTCGGCGCCCAAAATGGGGCTTTCTATAACCGCGGTCTCGTATCCTGCCCGCCGCACCGCATCGGCCACGCGACGGCAGGCGGCTTGGTGCAACTCCGGTTCGCGCACAATTCCACCCTTGCCCACTTGTCCTTTGCCGGCCTCGAACTGGGGCTTGACAAGTATAACCATTTCGCCGGCCGGTTGTAACACCGGGGTGATAGCGGGCAGGATCAGCGTCGCCGAAATAAAACTGACATCGCAGACCGCCAGGGAGATGGGCTCGCCCAGATCCTCGGGGCGCAGGTAGCGCGCGTTCAGTTTCTCGTGCAAGACCACGCGCGGATCGCTGCGAATCTTCCAGTCGAGTTGCCCCGCGCCGACGTCGACCGCGTGCACGCGCGCCGCGCCGCGCTGCAGCAGGCAATCCGTGAAGCCGCCGGTGGATGCGCCGATATCGAGGCAGACGCGGCCCGCGACCTGTATGCCGAAATGCGCGATGGCGGCATCCAGCTTGAGCCCCCCGCGGCTGACGAAGGGCGGCTGCGCGAGGACTTCGATGCGGGCTTCGGCATCCACCGGCTGGCCGGGTTTCGCGGCTTTGCGCCCGTCCACCAGAACCTCGCCCGCCATGATCAGCGCCTGCGCTTTCTCGCGGGTGGGGGCGAGACCGCGCTCCACCAGCGTACGGTCAAGTCGCGGCTTCATGACTTGCGATGGACGATCAGATCGGCCAGCTCGTGCAGGCGTTCGGCGCGCACGCCGAAGGGGGCCAGGGTTTCGTGGGCGCGGCGGCATTCGACGGCGGCCATGCGCCGCGATTCCTCGACGCCGTAGACCGCGGGGAAGGTGATTTTGTGCTGTTGCGCGTCTTTGCCGGCCGTCTTGCCGAGCGCTTCCGAAGATTCCTCGACGTCCAGGATGTCGTCTACGATTTGGAAGGCCAAGCCGATGTGCTCGCCGTAGCACGAGAGCGCGTGGTAATGCGCATCGCTGGCGCCCGCGCAGATGGCGCCCAGGCGCAGGCTGGCGCGCAGCAGAGCGCCGGTCTTGGCGCGGTGGATGGATTCCAGCAGCGGGGCGGTGGGGGTCTGGCCTTCGCCCTCCAGATCGGCGACCTGGCCGGCAATCATGCCGCCGACGGTGCCGGCCGCAGTGGCCAGTTCGGCGATCATGCGCGCCTTGCGGTCCGCGGGGACGGCGGGCATTGTGTCGATGGCGGCCAGGACTTCGAAAGCCAAGGTGAGCAGCGAGTCGCCCGCCAGGATAGCCATGGCGTCGCCGAAGACTTTGTGGCAGGTGAGCTTGCCGCGGCGATAATCGTCGTTATCGAGGGCCGGCAGATCGTCGTGGATCAGCGAGTAAGTATGAATGAATTCGAGCGAGCAGGCGGCGGTGAAGTGGGCGTCGCCGGGTTCTTCGCCAGACGCGCGGGCGGCTTCCAGGCAGAGGATGGGACGGATGCGCTTGCCTCCCGCAAACAGGCTGTAGCGCATGGCGCGGTGGATGGTTGAGGGGGGCTGCGTTTCCGGCGGCGCCAGGCGATCGAGGTGAGCGTCGACCAGTGTTTGCTGCTGGGCGAGGTAGTCGCGAAGGTTCATGCTTTTTCGGGACGGAAAGGCTCGGGCTGGATTTTGCCTTCCTTGCGGATGAGCGTTTCGACGCGGGTTTCGGCCTCTTCCAACTGCTTGCGGCAGGTGTCGCTCAGACCCATGCCCTTTTCGAAGAGTTCGATCGAGCGCTCCAGCGGGAGATCGCCGGCCTCCAGCTCCTTGACGACTTTTTCCAATTCGTCGAGGCAGGTCTCGAAGGGGAGGACGGGGGCGGGTGGTGCAGTGGAATCGGCCACGAGCCTATTGTAACCGCGGACGGCGGGCTTTAGCCCGCGCGGGGCTTCAGCCCCGCGTGTTATATTCCAGTGCAATGTTTCGATTTTCCCTGCTCCTGTGCGCAACCGTAGCCGCAGCTCAAACCACCAAACCGCCGCTCACCCTCGATGAATTTTTCAACTCGGTGGAAATCCGTAGCGTGCGAGTCTCGCCGGATGGGCATGCAGTGGCCATTGAGACGGCGCGGGCGGATTGGGAGGGCGATCGCTTCCGGAACGATTTGTGGCTGTATCGCGACGATGGGGCCGGGTCGTTGGCGCCACTGACGCGGTCGGGGCATGACCGCGATCCGGAGTGGTCGCCGGACGGACGCTGGATCGCGTTTCTGTCCGACCGGGAGGGCGGCGCAGCGGGCGAGAAAGCGGACGGGGCTGAAAAGACCGAGAAGCCGGACCAGGTCTGGGCGATCGCGGTGAATGGGGGCGAGCCTTTTGCGGTGACACACGGCGAGGAGAAGGTGAACGCGTTTGCGTGGTCGGCCGATTCGCGCCAAATCTATTTCGCCACACGCACGCCGTGGAGCAAGGAGCAGCAGGAGGCCCATAAGAAAGACTGGAAAGACGTGGTCGAGTTCCGGGAATCGGAGCGCGGCGATGCCATCGCGCGGGTGGAGCTGTCGACCGGCGCGGTGAAACAAATCGCCGAGACGCCCTGGCGCGTGAAGCAACTGGAAGCCTCGTCGCATGGAACCACCGTCGCGTTTCTCACGGATTCCATCTCCGAGCGTCAGGAAGACATGGAGGCGTACGCCATCTACCTGGTGGACGCGGAGGGCGGGAAGCCGCACAAGTTAGTCCAGCGCCCGGCAGTGCTGGACAGTATGCATTGGACTCCGGACTGCCGGCATATCTTCTTCTCATTTCTGAACGGGTCGGTGGAGGGGAGTTATCAGGATGCGCAGCCACGCGTGTATTGGGTGGATGCGGTATCGTCCAGCGCGCGCCTCACGCGGTGGTCGAAGTTTCCGGGCGCGGTCACCGGATACACGGTCACTGAGGAGGGCGGCCTGCTGGTCACCGGGCGCATGGGCACCGAGGTGCAGGTTTATCGTGAGGACCAGCACGTCTTCGTGAAGCAGCCGGGACAGCCGGGCACTTACGAACGGATCTCGGCAGCGGCGCACGCTACGAAGGTGGCGTTTGTGCACTCGACTCTGACCGAGCCGCCGGAAGTCTATTTCGGGCAGAGCGTGGGGGATGCGCGCCCGATCACGGCGTTCAACCGGCTGTTCACCGAGCGCGCGCTGCCGGAGGGTCAGCCTTACCACTGGACCGCGGACGATGGCGTGACGGTGGAAGGCATGCTGATTTATCCGCCGGGAAAGCTGGGCGAGAAGGGATTGCGAATGCTGACCCTGATCCATGGCGGGCCGGGGGATGCCGACGGAAACCACTTCGAGGCCGACTGGTACCAGTGGGGGTCGCTGGCGGCGACCGAGGGGTGGCTGGTGTTCGAACCCAACTACCGCGGCTCGGTCGGCTATGGCGACCCGTTCACGCTGGGAATCGTCCCGAACATTGTTTCGAAGCCGGGCAAGGACATTCTGGAAGGCGTGGAAGCGTTGGTGAAGGACGGCATCGCCGATCCGGACAATCTGACTATCGGCGGTTATAGCTATGGCGGTTATCTGACTGACTGGCTGATTACCCAGACTACGCGGTTCCGGGCGGCAGTTACCGGCGCGGGCGCCGTGGAGCACGTCGCCAATTGGGGCAACGACGACACCACTTACGACGACGCATACTTTCTGGGCGGCCTGCCGTGGGACATGATGAAGAACTACAACGACGAGGCGGCCATCTGGCAGATCAATAAGGTAAAGACTCCGACACATATCGTGGGGGGCGCGGAGGATGTGCGGGTGTATGTGGGCGAGCAGTATCTTCTGGAGCGGGCGTTACGCGCGCAGGGTGTGCCGGTGAAGCTATTGATCTTTCCAGGAGAAGGTCATGAGTTGGACAAGAACCCGTGGCACGGGAAGATCAAGGTACGGGAGGAGTTGAAGTGGCTGGAGAAGTGGGCCGCGGCCCGGTAGGTGGTCGCGCAACGCAAGGCCCGACTCGCGGGGCCGCCCGCAAAATATTTCCGATATCATGTTGTGATATCATTAATGGGTGAGCAAGCACCAGCGCGTGCTGGAAGCCATCTTCGAAAAGCGCGCCAACATCGCCTGGTCGGACATCGAATCCATGTTGTTGTACTACGGTGCTGAGATCTCGGAAGGCCGCGGCTCGCGCGTGCGAATCGCACTCCATGGCGTCCGCGCCGTATTCCATCGCCCGCATCCGAAGAAGGAAACCGACCGTGGCGCCGTCGCCTCCATGCAGAGGTTCCTCACGGAAGCGGGTATCGGAATTGAGAGGAAATCATGACCTACAAGGGCTATCAGGCTAGAGTGGACTTGGACGAAGAGGCGGGCGTGTTCCACGGAGAAGTAATCAACACGCGAGACGTGATCACCTTTCAGGGATCTTCGGTCGCGGGGCTAAAGCGGGCTTTTGAGGATTCGGTAGACGATTACCTGGATTTCTGCGCGTCTCGGGGGGAAGATCCGGACAGACCGTTCTCCGGAAAAATTCTCGTACGCGTGCCGCCAGAAATACATCGCCAGATCATGACAGAAGCCCGTCGCCAGGGCAAGAGTCTGAATACCTATGTTTTGGAAAAGCTACAGCCCAAGCCGGCCTCGGCGGCTTGATCCTAAGAGCACCACTGCAGCAGCGGCGGGACCGCGACTAATGTTCGCCATCGCGTTAACCCTGCTGGCGTTGCTGGCGCCGGCCGGCACGCCTCAAACGCCGGACACGGCGGAAGCGCACTTGGGCGAGGGCTACAACGCCCTGCGGCAAGACCGCTACGACGCGGCCGTCACAGAATTCCGGGCTGCTCTGCGCCTCGACCCCACCCTGGTGATGCGCGCGCGATTTCCGCTGGGAGTGGCACTGTTCGAACTGAAGCAATCCGACGAAGCGCGCCGGGAGTTCGAAGCCGTACGCCGCGAGGTGGGCGAGCATCCCAATGTCTCGTATTACCTGGGTCGACTGGATCTGCTGGACCAAAACTTCGCGGGCGCCGTGCGCAACCTGACCAAGGCCATCGCCAAGCCGCCTTTCCCGGATACGGCTTACTATCTGGGATTGGCGTGCTTCAAGCAGGGCGACCTGGCAGCGGCCGAGAAATGGTTGAAGCAAGCCGCGCAGGGGAACCCGCGGGATACCCAGGCCCGGTACCAACTGGGGATGGTGTATCGGAAGCAGGGCCGCGAGGAAGAAGCCAGGAAATCCCTCGCGGAATCGGCGGAACTGCGCCGGCGCGACACCGATGAGAGCGAACTCCGCACCGAATGCGCGCAGAAGCTGGACACTGGCCCGCGCGCCGAAGCTCGCGCGTTGTGCCAGCGGTTGTACGACCCGGATGACGCCGAGCGACTGACGATGCTGGGCACAATCTACGGCCAGCACGGCGATCTGGAGGCCGCTCTGGAACCGTTGCGCCGGGCCGCCGAACTGGCCCCGCAAAGGCCGCAGATGCAATACAACCTGGCGTTCACCTACTATCGCATGGGCCGCTTTGAGGAGGCGCGCGCGCCCATCGCCAAAGCCGTCGAGCGGTGGCCGGACATCTTCCAGTTGAACTCCCTGTATGGAGCTGTGCTCGCGAAACTGGGCGACGACGTAGCGGCTTACCAGGCGCTGGCGCGCGCGCACGAACTCAACCCGCAGGACGCCGGAGCGGCGGATCTGCTTTACCGCACCACGCTAGGCCTGGCGCGCAAAAGCCTGGCTGCCCGCCAATATCCCGACGCGCTGCGCTACTTCGGCGAAGCGGCGAAACTGCGGCCCGGCGATCCGGAGCCGCACAAGGCGATGGCTGAGATCTACACTTTGACTGGTCAGGGCGCGCGATGAAGCGCGCTTTGTGGGGCAGGCCCCCGGCCTGCGCGGGACTCTCAGTCCCGCTGCCGGTAACTGCCGCAATTGTGGTACTTCTGAGAGTGCATGGATGAGCTTCTAGCCGCAATCGCCACCAAAAAGGAACAGCTCGACAGGCTGCGGCCCCTATCGCAGGAGACCCTTGCCAATCTCGAGCATTACTACGACATAGAGCTCACCTACACCTCGAACGCCATCGAGGGCAACACGCTCAGCCCGGTCGAAACGACCCTTGTAATTGAGCAGGGCGTGACCATCGGCGGCAAACCCCTCAAGGATCATCTTGAAGCGCTCGACCACTATGACGCTATCCGCTATGTGCGCGAGCTCGCCCGCCAAACGACGCGACTGACAGAAGGAGACGTACGCAACTTACACCGCTTAGTCGTTCAACGTTCCCGCCCTGACATCGCCGGGCGGTATGCCGATCTTCCGCGATACGTCCGCACCGAAACCGGAAGGCATATGTTTCCGTCCCCGGCGGAAATTCCCGCGCTCATGGGTGACTTCGCCGCGTGGCTCGGCACAGCGACCGGCACACCTGACACGGCCTTCACAGCGCATCGCCGCGTGGTGGACATCCACCCGTTCAACGACGGCAACGGACGCACCGCCCGGCTTCTGATGAATCTGATTCTAATCCGCGCCGGCTATCCCCCAGTTGCGGTGCGCCCGGAAGATCGGCTGGATTATATTCGTAGCTTGCAGCAGGCACAGGAGGGGCTGGGAACGGAGAGCTTCAGCCGCCTTCTCTATAAGCGGCTGGACGCAACCTTGGACGAGTACTTGAGCGCATTGCAAGCGGAGCCGCCCACGGAACCGAAACGCGACAAGACAGGCGGCTCCGACCGGAGGCCTTGAGACGTTCCAAATAGGGCAGGTTCCGAACAGGGCCGTATAGACGGAACTATGATGTTGCCATGTCTTAAACTCTGACGGTATCCTGAAGAGGAATGATTCGTTCCAGCCCTATTGCGGTGCTTGCCATGCTGATCCTTTCAAGCGTCGCAGACCCGGCGAGTCCGGCGGTCATGAGCGTCTGTGATCTCTCAAAAGACTTCACTGCCTATCGTGACAAGGTAGTGACCATACGGGGCGTTTACTATTATGGGCTTCGACAGGACTGCCCACAAAACTGCGCTGACGGGCCGTGGCCGTCTTTCGTTAACCTGGAAGGAGGAGCGGCAGCGAACTGGAATGCTCTAAGCAAGGTGCAACAGACGGTCGAAGTCGAAGCAAAGAAGACAGGTAAACGGTTCGAAATCTGGGTGACGGTCATGGGTCGAGTTCAGACGAGAGCGCGGCGTTCGCCCCTCGGGCCGTGCGACAGAAAGAGCTGGGGGATGTACGGATATGGGCATCTAGGGGCGTTCCCGGCTCAAATCGTCGTCGAGAGCATCAGGGATATCGATGTTAAGAAAAATGCTCAATCGCTCTACGACTACGGCAACATGTACCATGGACCGGCATAAACCGCACGATCCGGTGATGATCCGTCATTGAACGGGGTACCTGTCCGGCGTTTCAGGAAGGTTCTAAATCGCCATCGGAAGCCCTTCAATCGCGGTTTGTTTCAAAAGTCGGCTTCACAATGACCGTATGAATCGAGGACCAGATAGCCGTTGCGCAGCCTCAGTAGAAGCCGGGAGGGGAGCAGGGGCTCTAGCGCTAGCTCTACCGCATCAAAGTCGCCTTCGTGTACGCCACCCGGAACCCATTGCGCTCGTAGTTGCGCTGTGACACGCTGCCCGCCAGCGTAGCCGCGGTCGCCAAATCGCATCCCTCCGCCACGGCCGCGCGCAAGCGCTCCCGGATGAGCCCGTCCTGCAGACCCGCGCCGCGAAAGCCCAGCATAGTGCTGTCTGCAAACAGCGTCGCCAGGCCGCCATCGATGGCCATCGCTCCAGCCGCCGCCGCCCGGCCGCCGCTGAACGCCAGGTAGCAGCGCGCGCCCGCCATATGCCAGATCGCCCTGCCGACGTCCATCTCCTCCGCCGTGAGATCGTCCTTCTCCAGAAATCCGCGACCCACCGTGCGCGCCCAAAGTTGTTCCTCGTCCGCGTTGGCCAGACGGACCGGCGTCGCGGCCGGCGCAAACTCAGCGCCCGCCAGCGGTCGCACTAACACATTATTGAACTCTGTCACCCGGTAGCCGCGGGCGCCCACCAGCTCGACCAGCGGCGCACCGGCGAGCGGACAGATGTCCAAACTGACCCCGGCTCCGCGCACCCGATAGAAATCCTCCAACCGGTCCATCTCGTCCGCGCGCACCTCGCCGCGCATGCCGAGCCCCACCGCATGCGTCAGCGGTGACGCCACCCCCACGAAGATGGCGAAGCCCCCAGCCACCTCCAACACCGCGGCTCCTACGGCCGGATTGATCCGCTGGTGCGCCTGGGCGCACGCCACGCCGGCGAGCGCTTCCGCCGCCTCCAGCCGCCGCGCCAACTCCAACCCCGCATGCATCATGAGGTCGCGCCGGCCGTTCCCAGAAAGTTGCGCGATCCTAACAGCGACTGCCCGCCGTCGCACACCGAGATCGCGCCCGTGATGTACGCCGCCGCATCCGACGACAGGAACAGCGCCAGGTCGGCGATGTCGTCCTTGCTCGCGAAGCGCCCCAGCGGCACGCTTGCCATCGCCTTGCGGCGCGCATCTTCGGTAGGCGCCAGTCGCCGCATGCCTTCGGTATCGTCCACCGGCCCCGGCGCGATCACGTTCACCCTCACGCCCGCCGCCGCCCATTCGATCGCCAGCGTCTTGCAGAAAATGTCGACGCCCGCCTTGGCCGCGCACACGTGCGCCTGATACGCAATCGGCACGAACGCGTGCGTGGCCGAAATGCCGATCACCGACGCGCCCGGCTTGCGCAAGTGCTCGTAGGCCGCGCGGCAGGTGTTGAAGGTGCCCAGCAGATCGATATCGATCACGGCCTTGAATCCGTTGGCCGACATGCCCAGCACCGTCGCGGGAAAATTGCCCGCCGCGCCGCACACCAGAATGTCGATCGCGCCGAACGCCTCCCGCGTCTTGCCGAGGGCGTTCGCGCATTCTTCGTAATATCGTACGTCGCCCGCGATTCCCACCGCTTCGCCGCCCGCCGCCCGTATGCCTTCGGCCGCCCGGTCGAGTTTCTCCTGCTTGCGCCCCATCAGACCCACCTTGGCGCCCTGCGCCGCAAAGCGTTCGGCGATGCCCAAATTGATGCCGCTGCCGCCGCCGGTGATGAATGCAACTTTGTCTTGCAATAAACGATCGCGAAAAATATCAGCCATGGTTCCGCCTTCCGTCGAACGGTAGCACCCCGCGCGTGCGCGGAGCAACGGTTATAATCGGCTCAGCAATGCTTGTGGAGTTGCTGGTCGAAAACTACGCCGTGGTCGATCGCATCCGGGTGCGCTTCCATCCGGGGCTGAATCTGCTGACGGGCGAGACGGGCAGCGGCAAGTCCATCGTGGTGGATGCCTTCGGCCTGCTGCTGGGCGCGCGCGCTTCGCCCGAAATGATCCGCTCCGGCGAGGCCCGCGCGCGCGTGGCGGGAATCTTCGACGTGCGCGACCGCGCCGACGTGCGCGCCCTGCTCGATCCCGCGGGCTTCGCCATCGAGGAAAGCGAACTGCTGATCGAGCGCGAGATCCTGGCGGGCGGCAAGTCGCGCGCCTTCCTCGGCAGCCGTCCCGTGGCGGTCTCCCTGTTGCGCGATCTGGCGCCCCTGCTCGGCGATATTCACGGACAACACGATCAGCAGCTTTTGTTTTCCCCCGACGCGCAGCGCGACATGCTCGACACGTTTGCTTCATCGGGCGGCGTGCTGGCCCGCGTCGCGGAGATCTACGCAGGATGGAAGACCGCCGGCACAGCGCTCGAAACGCTGGAGCGCACCGAACAGGAAAAGCTGCGCCTGCTGGACCTCTGGGAATTCCAGCGCAAAGAGATTGAAAGCGCCGCTCCCGCCGCAGGCGAGGACGAAGCCTTGGAAGCCGAGCGGCGCGTCCTGCAGAACCTCGGCCGCTTACAGGAAAACGCCGGCACGGCCTACGCCGCGCTTTACGATTCGCCCGAAGCCGCGCTGGCGCAGGTGCGCCTGGCCGCCAAGCGCCTCGACGACGTGTGCCGCATCGACCCCTCGCTCGCGGGCCTTGGCGAATACCTTCAATCCGCGGAAGTGTCCATCAAGGAGGCGTCCTACGGCCTGCGCGACTACCTTTCGGGATTGGACGCGCATCCCGGCCGCCTGGAGGAGATTGAGAACCGCCTGGCACTGCTCGATAAGCTGAAACGCAAATACGGTCCATCCATCGCGCAGGTGCTGGCCTTCCTGGCCGAAGTGCGCGCGCAGATCGAACAGGTGGAGCACTCGGGCGTCCGCATGGAAGAGCTGCGCAAAGAGCGCGAGCGCCTGGCGCGCGACTACGAGCAGGCCGCCAGAGAGCTGACCGCCCTGCGCACTCGCGCCGCGCGCAAGCTGGAGAAGGGTGTGGAGGCGGAGTTGGCCTCCCTCGCCATGGAGCGCACCAAGTTCCGCATCGAGATCGCCGCGGCCTCCTGGTCGCCGGCCGGGGCCGACCGCGCCGAGTTTCTGGTCTCGCCGAACCTGGGCGAAGAGCCCAAGCCGTTGGAGAAGGTGGCGTCCGGCGGCGAGATCTCGCGCATCGCGCTGGCCCTGAAAACCTGCCTGTCCGATGATGTTCCGTCCAGGCGCACGCTGGTCTTCGACGAAGTGGACGCCGGCATCGGCGGCAGCGTCGCGGAAGGTGTCGGACGGCGTCTGAAAAAGCTGGCCGCCGCGAATCAGGTTCTGTGCGTGACCCACCTGGCTCAGATCGCGGCATTCGCCGATCATCACTATTGCGTCGAGAAGCATGAGAGCCAGGGCCGCACCGTGGCCGGGATCGAGGAACTGGACCGCCAGGGCCGCACACGCGAAGTCGGTCGGATGCTATCGGGGCAGGAGTTGACGCCGGAGGCGCTCAAGCACGCCGAAAGGTTGATCAAGAGCGCCGGGTGAGGTAGCACAGGCTTTAGCCTGTGACTGGAGTTTGGCCATTTCCTGTGGGGCAGGTTGCCAACCTGCAGGCCGATTGTTCAGTCGGCCTTCGCGAGCGAAGCTCGCGTTGTGCGGGGCTTTAGCCTGTGAGAGTCTAGGGAGCCTCCCCCTCGTGCAACCGAAACTCGATATCGTCCAGAACGCCATCGCAATCCGCAATACTGTCGATCACATAGTGCGCGCCGACGCCCGCCAAGCGCGCGCGCACTTCCCGAAGCAGCGCCTGCCGCTCCGCACCGCCGAGCCTGCGCAGTTCCATCTCCGTGAGGCCCACCTCGTTTCCGGTCTCGACCACCGCGATCGTCCAGGCGCCGGCGTTGAGCCCCTCCTGGACATCGCTCACCGTGTCGCCGATCTTGACGCAGGCTTCCATCGCATCCACCTGCAGCAGGATCGCATTCCGGTAACACATCCACGGCCGCGGCCGGCCCCCACCGGCTTCCTCGGGGCAAACGGTGGCGTCGGGCGTGTAGCCCTGCTCCATGGCGTTCCGCAGTACGATGTCCAGCATGGGCCGCGTATATCCCGTAGTGGTCCCGATCTTCATCCCTCGTGCGCGCAGCCGGGCGACCGCCCCGGCCACGCCCGGTATCAGCTCGGAATGCCGGTCCAGGCAGGCAAGCTGCCGCGGAATGAACTCCTGAAACAGGGCGGTCACGTCCTGTTCCGACGGCGCGCGCCCATGCCGTTCGAGCCAGGCCGCCTGGACGCGCGCAGTCGCGCAGATCGCGCGGATCTGGTCTTTCTTCAGCAGGCCCATGTGCCGCCGGATCTCACCCACACTTACAGGCACTCCCCGCTCCGCGAACAGTTCATGGAGCACTACCGTCGGCGCCTGGCAACCATAGTCCACCGTGGTGCCGGCCCAGTCCAGGATGGCAGCCTGCAGACGGCCGCGATAAGGCGGCCGCTTCACTCGCGGATACGTCATAAGAGATCATCTTATCCAAAGCCTATGGAATCCCAGAAACTGCTTTTCACTCCCGGCCCGCTGACCACCAGCCGCACCGTCAAGCAAGCCATGCTGGAACTGGGCCGCGTGGCGGATGGTGCCTATGAAGCCGTGCTGATGCAGGGTTCGGGCACCTTCGCCATCGAGTCGGTCATCTCGTCGGTGATCCCGCGGGACGGCAAGCTCCTGGTCTTGATCAACGGAGCCTATGGCCGGAGGATGGCGAAGATCGCCGCCATCCATGAAATCGCCACCGCCGTGGTGGAGTCTCCCGAGGCCGTCCGAAATCCCGGGAAGTATTCAGACGCCCGTGTGGGGCGGCCAATCCTGGCCTGGGGTCCCCTCTGGGGACGCCTTTTCAGGCGGCTGGACCCGCAGAGAGCGGGTCCGCGCGAGGCACTCCGCTAGTTCGGTCCGGCAATGCGCCACGGATTCGCGCCACTCAAAGAGGCCGTCCCCTGCACTGTAGTCCCTTGCGCCCCGGTCATGAACCAGACCTGGCTGGAGCCGGACACCGGATCCTCCCAGACTAAGTCCGGGTGACCATCGAGATTGAAGTCGGCGATGGCTACCACTTTCCACGCGTTCGGTCCAGCCAGGCTCGCCGCGCTCTGAAACACATCCCCCTGCGACCCGCCCATGTACCATATCTGCGTGGTGCCGCTCACCGGGTCCTGCCACAGAATGTCGGGATGCCCGTCGCCGTCAAAATCCGCCGTGCCGACGATGCGCCATGGATTGGTCAATGTCAAATTCACCGCCGAGAGGAAGGTATTGCCCTGCGGACCTCCCATGTACCAGATCTGCGCCAATCCGGAGGTCTGATCCTGCCACAGCAAATCCGGGTGGCCATCCCCGTTGAAGTCCGCCACCGCTGCCACGTGCCAAGCGTTGGGGCCTGCAATATCGAGAGCCCCTGTAATCACATTGCCGCCAGGTCCGCCCATGTACCAGACCTGCACCGTTCCACTCACCGGGTCCTGCCACACAACGTCCGGGTTGCCGTCGCCATTGAAATCCGCCACCGCCACAATGCGCCAGGGATTGGCGACCGTCAGGTTCGCCGCGCCGGTAAGTGTGACCCCTTGCGATCCGTCGAGATACCAGATCTGCGCCAATCCGGAGGTCATATCCTGCCATATTAGATCGGGGTGCCCGTCGTGGTTAAAGTCCTCCAGCCCCAGTACGCACTGATAGGTGTAGCCCGTCGCTGTCTGGAAGCTGCCGTTCACTTCGGCAGCTAACTGCACGTAGATGGTGGCGCCGGCGTCGGTGCATGGGATGGAGCTTACGCTTTGCGATGTTCCAGCCGTGGTGCCTGCGAAAACATTCGTGCCTCCTACAGTGGTGCCGACGGACAATTGATACTCTGTGGCTCCACCAACGGCATTCCAGGAGAAATTCGCCAAAGTTCCGGAAAGAATCGCCCCAGGCGCTGGGCTGATCAACGAGATGTTTGCCGTGAACACGGCAGTTACGGTGGTATTGCCCGTGATCGTCAAGCATTCGGACCCATTTAACGCCGCGCCGCTCCAAGAACTGAACACCCAGCCCGGGTTCGGGGTGGCCGTCACACAAATTTGAGTCCCCGGATAATAGGTGCCGTCGGGTGACGAGGGACTAGCAGTCACTGTCCCCCCACCGATCGCGTTGAGTGTCAGCGTCACCGCGCCCACTTCAAGCGCCTGCGTGGTGAACGACTGCACCGCGGATGACGACCCCGCACCCTGTGGAGCCACTTGCCAATAATACGTTGTATTCGGGCTCAGGCTTGGTGGGCTGTAGCTCGTGCAAGTTGCCGTGCCGGCCTGCGGCGGCGGGTTGGACGTGCCGAAGTTGACGCTATAGGATGTCGCGCCCGCCACCGTAGTCCACGTCAGGATGGGGTTGAGCACCACACCCGTTGCCCCATTGGAAGGCGTCAGCGTCAACGCGCCACTTGTGCCACTCGGCGAACAGAATGAGTAGCCGGGCGTCATTTTCCAGACAGCATAGCTATCGGATACGTACACATTACCGGCCGTATCGGCCGCAACTCCATCCGCATTCCCGAAAGCAATACCGCTGCTGCCGCCTGTTATTTTCGACATCAATGGCGTGGGCAGATTGCCATTGTTCCATGTGATCAATCTCCAAACGTCAGCGCCATCCGTAAAGTACAAGTTGTTAATGATCGGGTCGACAGTCAGTTGAAACGGATCGTTGAGACTGATCGAAGTGGCCGGCGCATATGTACCGGTAGCGGGAGCGGTCCCGGAGCCTCCCCCGGCTAATGTTGTGATTGTGTCATTTGAAGATATCGCCCGGAGCCGGTGATTGCCCGAGTCTGCCAACACAAGGCCGTAACCCGTGTTGTACACCAAGCCCGTTGGGTCGCAGACTGAAGCGGCGGAAGCAGGACCGTTGTCGCCAGCGAACGCGCAGGAGGTGGAACTCACCACGGTCGAGAGTGTGCCATTACTTAGTTCTTGAACACGATTGTTGGTTTGATCCGATATGTACAAATTGTTGGAAGAATCGACTGCCACTCCGGTCGGATAATACAGTTGGTCGCCAGAGCCGTTGGTGCCGTTGCCAGCCACTACGCTGGCGATACCGTTGGAAATCTTCCAGGCGAGCCCATTGTATGCATCGTCGGTGAGATACAGGCTTCCGTCCGTTCCAAACGCGAGATCCTTGGGCGAGCCGAGGTACACACTCGTGGCGGAGCCGCTCGTGGCGTTGCCGCCGCCGGCGAAGGTATTGATCAACCCGTTCGGTGTCACCACGCGGACGCGCCCATTGTAACTATCGGCGATATAGAGATTTCCGTTCGACCAGGCGAGGCCCTGGGGATTGTTAAGACCGGCGGATGTCGCCGGCCCGCCATCGCCCAACGGCCCACCGTAGTAGTACTGGCCCGTTCCCGCAAACAGAGACACCTGATAGAAGCCCGGGATGTTGCCGGAAGGACCAGCCGACTGGCTGACAGCCACCGTCTGCCCCGCAATACTGAGAGTCGCGCTGCGGGATACCGAAGTGATATTGGGCGCCACCACGTATCCCAGATTCGCATTGCCTTGCCCGGTCAGCGAGGTTGCGTTGACCAGCATCCAGGCCGGAACCCCATAGACAGCCCACTGGCACGAAGGAGTGCTCGTGCTGATCTGAAAGGTCCCGGCGCCTCCGGCTGCCGGCAGCGAGGGCGCCGATGCCGTGACACTCGCGGTGCATGGGCCAGCATCCTGGGTTACTGGAACCGTCTGACTCGCAATCGTGACGGACCCCGAGCGCTGCGCGAAATCGTTGGTTGGCACAAAGATTCCGACCGTACCGGAGCCAAGCGTGTTACTAACGGAGTTGACCTGAATCCATCCGGCTGAAGGCACCGCACTGAGAGAACATGGTGACGGCAGCGTCACGGCGATGTTTCGAAGGCCTCCCGCGCTGGCGAACTCCAGCGACGTGGGGTTGAAGACCGGAGTTGCACAGTTCCCGGCATCTTGTAGCACGGTGTACGTCGCCGAGCCGAATTGGATCGTTCCCGTCTGGCTGGAACTGATATTGTTGTTGACGCCCACCGAGAACGAGAGAGTACCAGACGTCGTGCCCAGGCTGGCGGAAGTGATCGTAATCCAATTAGCCGGGACAGCTTCCCAGGGACAGCCGCCAGGCACGGTCACATTGACGGACCCCGTTCCTCCAGTGCCCGGCAGCTCAATGCTGGTAGCCGAAAGAGAGATGCTGCACTCAACGAGCGATGGCATGTCGATCTTCGCCACGAAACCACTCGTCTCCGAATTATTCGTCGGGGTAGGTTTGGCGCTCTCGTATGCGCCTGGCGTGGTTGGCATATCCGTCTGACTAGTCGAGCCCGCCACATAAACATTGCCACCCGAATCCAACGCGATGCCTTTGGCCGCCTGATACCCAAAATAAGAAGACTGCAGTCCCGACAGAAGTGTCGAGTACATAAGGGTGCTCCCATCGGCGCTGAGCTTCATGAGATAGGGCGTACCCGTAAAAGCTATCGTCCCGGACAAGGGTGTCACCAGGGCTCCCGGCGTTGTCGGGAAACTCGAATTCGCTGTTAGTCCGGCTATATAGAGCGATTCGTCCGGCGCCAGGACAATGCCGGCAGGCGGTCCGGAATTGTAGTACGTGCTACCGGTAGGGAGCGTAGTAGAATACGTGAGCGATGACGCCGACGCATCGAGTTCGGCCGCGAATGAGCCTGCCTGCCCACTTGGATTGAAGGCTCCCGGAGTCGTGGGAAAGTCTGTGGACGTTGTCGAGCCCCCAACGAAGGCGTTCCCCGTACCATCAATGGCGATCGCCGATATCGAATCCGTCCCGCTCCCGCCAAGCAGCGTGGAGTAGATAAGGTTCCCCGCCGCCCCGAACTTGGTGGCGAACCCATTCTGCTGCCCCTTCAGTTGAGACTGCACCACACCTGGCGTGACTGGGAAATTGGGCGAGTTGGTTTGTCCACCCACGAACACGTCGCCGCCTGCATCCACGGCGATGGCGTTCCCCTGGTCGGTGTCGGAGCCGGCCAGATACGTCGAGTACACCAGCGAGCTGCCGGATGCATTGACGATCGTCATGAATGCGTGCTCATACGAACCCTGTGTCGTAGAAACGGCGGTTTGATACGCGGCGGGTGTTGTCGGGAAATCCGTCGACGACGTCTCGCCGGTCACATATATGTTTCCGCCGGGCCCCAGTGCAAGAGCCAGGACCGACGCGCCATTCGTACCCCCCAAATAGGTTCCGTACACCACTTTGCCGTTAGCGTCCAGCTTGGCGATGTAGCCGCTGGAAGAAGCCGTCGTGGTTTGATAGGCGCCCGAAGTCACGGGCAGAATCCCCGATTGCGACATGCCGCCGATATAGGCGTTGCCCGATTGATCCACGGCAATGGCGTTCAAATTCACCCAGCCGGAGTAGCCGCCGCCGAGGTACGACAAATAGACCAAGCCGGTGCCCGCGGCGTTCAGCTTTGCGACAAAGAACTCGCTATTGTTCGGCGGCGGCGAGACCGGTGTGCCGGGAAAGTCCATGGTGGCCGTAGAGCCAACAACGTATGCCTCTCCGGCCGAATCGACGGCGAGTGCGTTGACTGTATCTGTTCCGCTGCCGCCAAGATACGTGGCATAGCTCAGTATGGGGTCGATCGTCAGCGGCAGCGAATGGTTGTACCCGGCGAGCCTTATGCCAACGTCATGGCTAGCAAGAAGAACATAGCTGGCTTCCACGCGGGTGCGCTGGCCATCGCGTTCCTGCCAGACGGCGGGCAGAAGCTGATGCATCTCCGCACCTTTCGCCCGCAGAATCAGATCGCCGTTCCCTGCGATTTTAATCGCATCGGCGCCAGTGAACCGAAGACGAACGCGTGCCGGGTCCGCGCCCGGTTGCAAATCGAGGTCGTATTCCAGTTGCTGCCCGCTGGCGTGCCACACCAAATCGACGCCAGGATAGATGCTGCGATAGCGAACCCGGCCAAACTGGGGAACGCCCGTAATCCATCGGTTTGGATCGTCGCCGAAGTAGTAGTTGGTGTGCCCTTCCAGCGGATCTTCCGGATTGATGGCAACGCGCGGGTTCGATTTCACGAATTCAAGATGAATTCTTGCCGGGTTATCGGCTCCGGCGAGACTCAACGCCGCGCCGTTCTGTTGTAACGCAAATGAAACTCCGGCGGAACGCGCCGTGAACAGTGTGCTATGGTCAGCCTGGCCCGTATTCTTTTCAAAATATAAAGGAATGCTGCCGTATCGAGATATCTCAGGCACGGGTCTTGGAGCCGCGGATAACACCAGTGGCGCAAGCACGCACAAAAACGTCGTCGCCGATTGCATGGCTAGCTTCTCGTCTGTTTCCGACTGATATTATCATAATGTCAGGTTCTATAATCTGCTTCACTCTTTTTCAGCATGTTCCTGGCTTCTAGGCTAAGGCGCGAGCATCATTGAAGCGCGCTTTGGCGCCGCTTGTACCCTGTCGTGGTCCCGATCTTCATTCCTCGCGCGCGGAGCGGCGCGGCCGCCTCGGCCATGCCCGGTATCAGCTCGGAATGCCGGTCCTGGCAGGCGAACTGCCGCGGGATGGCAAGCTCCTGGTATAGATCAACGGAGCCTATAGCCGCAGGATGGCGAAGATCGCCGCTATCCATGAAATCGCCACCGTCGCGGTGGAGTTTCCCGAGACGCAGCCGGTCGACCCCCAGCGGACCGCGCCATCACCCACGTGGGCGTCGTCTATTGCGAGACTTCTACCGTCCTCCGCATTGGGGCGCGTCTTCATAGTGGACGCCATGAGTAGATTAGCCGTGGGGCAGGCCATCGTTTTTCGTGGCCTGCCGAGTTCGCGCACGGTGCGCAGACGACAAGCAACGATCGTCTGCGCCACGCCGGGCACCGGAACTGTACAGTTGATTAATTCGCGGACACTACGCTAGTGCCCGCAAGTAATCTGCGATCTCACTGTGTTCCTCGTACCAGATCACCTCCACTCCCAGGTGCCTCATGGCATCCGCCACCGAATTCTGAAGGACTTTCCTCGGTTCGGGCAACTCCTTCGCTCGCTTGAACCAGAAATGCCGGATCGAGGTCACGAAGGCTTCCGCTTCGGCTCCTGGGTAATCGCCGTAGCGCGGCTTCAGAAGCTGTGCCCTGTGCCGCCGCCTCTCTTCGAACGAGTTGTACAGCCAACGGCGAACGTTGACGTCCTCCAGGGAAGTCCCGATGAACAGGACATTCCGCCGCTGGAACAACGATTGAGCCGTGTAGTTGGCAAACGAGTTGGGGTTCGCCATGGTGTCGAAGTACTCCGATTCGCGGAAAACGAGGGGTGGCGGAGCGACCGCCAGTTCCCTTCGGTCGCGCACGTCAAGCCAGCCGTGAAGATGATAAATCGATATCATCCCTGGGTGATCCCCGACGCTCGCCCGGTCCACTGTCGTTAGCAGTCGCCGGCCGCCGGCCCGCCCCATTACATACGATTGCAGGAGATTGTCCGCGTTGGTTGTCAGCACCGCGCCAATCTTCGGGTTAACAGTCGTCGCGCCCCCGTTCTGACCCAGCAGCAAATCGCCCACTGCAGCCAACGTCGCATTCTTTCCTAGCGCCTTCAGCAGAGGCTCCCAGTTGAAGCGCTTCTTCTCCTCGTTGTCCACCGGGATGGCGTTCATGAGCCGCCGGATCTCCTGGAACTCGCGGGCTCCGTATAGGTGCGCGCGTAAGATGCCGACGAATCCGCCGGGCTGGTTAGAATCCTCGCACTGCTGCGATACAAGATCGAACTGAGACAGCAGCGAAAGACTCGCTTTCTCCTCCAGCAGTCGCGAAACGGATGAAGCGTTCTCCGGGGTTGGCCCGAATCGGAGGGTCTTCAGCATCAGGTCAATCAGTTCTCGCCACTCCGGGATTCCACTCGCCTTGCTCACTCCCGCACCGAGGAACAATACCAATCCGTCGCTGTCGTACTGAAGCCGCAACCGCTCCAGACCCGAGGTGCGGCTATCCGTGGAATCCAGGTAGCCACACTGCCGCATGCGATTCAGGAACCGCCGGTCGAATCCCTTGCTGCCGAACTCCGTCCCGGTCTGCGACCTCTCCAGGTGGATGATCTCTGCGCTTGTCGGAAGCACTGCCATCATTCAGTTGTAATCCTTGCCGCGTCGTTTCTCCAGCTTGACGCCACGATAGCGGCGGCAACTACGGCTGCTTCAAGTTAGGGCCGGAGGTCTCGTGGGATGGTCCTGGCGATAACCGCAGCGCCTGCCGGAGTGACTGCAGAGTCCGCCGCTCGGCGTGCCAGGTCGGATCGAGAGAGCGGTCCAATCGGGGTCCAGCGATCTCCACCAAGGCGGCTGCTCGGGCCCTGTCACCGGACGCGGCCAGGCAGTCCGCCAGCCGGATCCCGGCGCGCGTGCTTTCCGGGTGCTCCACTCCGTATGCGCCCTGCGCGATGGCATAGGCGTCTTCGAGCAAGGGGCGCGCATCGGCACTCCGCCCTTGTTGCAGGTAAGCCCAGCCGAGCGCGCTCTCGGCCGCTCCAATGGCGATGTGCCGCGCCGGATAGCCGGCCTGATCGGCGGAAAGCGCCTCCCGCGCCAGATCCTCCGCACGCGCGAAATTCCTCTCTCCGATCAGAACCTCCGCTAGCGCGACATCCGCCTCCGCACTGAAAATGCTGTTCGCGCCGAACGTACGCTTGCGAATCTCCAGCGCGCTCTGGAACTCGTTGACGGCTGCGGGCAACTCACCCGTGGCTTTGTCGAGATTGCCCAGGTTCACCCAACTGTCGGCGACCACCGCATGGGCCGGGCCGACGACTCCCACCCGCGCCTGGAGCGCGGATTGGAACAACTGTCGGGCTTGAGCCGCGTCGCCCTGGGCAAGAAGCACGGAAGCCAGGCAGTCCTGTGCGTAGGCCGTATCCAGGTTGCGCGGACCCAGGCTCCTCAGCTCGTGGGCGAGCGCCGGATCGGCAAGCGCTTTGGCCTCGTCGAACCTGCCGAGCCGCGTCAGAATATGGCTCATCACCGCCGCGGACGCGGCTGTCAGCGGGTGGTCTTTTCCGTAGAGTCTGGTACGAATCGCGATCGCCTCGCCGATGGCCGCTTCCGCTTCCGGAAACCGCCCCAGCGAATCGAGCAGAACAGCCATGTTGTGCCAGCCATAGCCCACGCTGTCCTGGTAGCGGCCCCCTGTTTCGGTGGCCAGCGCGACCAGTTGTCGCGTGAGGCGCTCGGCTTCGACGTAATCCCCTCGCCGGCTCAGGACTACCGATAGATTGTTGAGCGCGCGCATCGACTCCATAGCCTTCGCGCCCGCGAGCCGGGAATTTATGTCCAGCGACTGGCGAAACAGCTTTTCCGCTTCTTCGTTGCGGCCCCGTTGGAAAAGCATGGTCCCCACATCGTCGAGCGACTCCGCCACCTTCAGGTTTTCCCTGCCCAATTTTGCCTGGTAAAGACGCAGCGCTTCCTGGTAGGACCGCTCCGCCTGGTCGAACTGATCCAGATCGGACGAGACGCTGCCCAATTCATGCAGCGTGTTGGCTATGGCCAGGTCGTCGCGAGGAAGCTTATGTTCCCTCAGGGCAAGGGCCTTCTTCAACAGGCTCTCGCCTTGCGGCCACATCCCGAGCGTGTCGTAGAGCGCGCCCACGGTATCCAACAGTCGCGCCTGGACCACCGGATCGTTCTGCAATTGGCCTTCAATGCGGGCCGCGCCGCGGTCGAGTAGTTCACGCGTGGTGATGGCATCGCCTTTTGTCTGGCCCGGATCGTTGGATTGGAAGAGATTTATCAGGAAGTCGGTCACCTGGCTGGCGGTTCGTGCTTCTTCCCGAGCCTTGCGCGCCAGTACCGCCATGCCAATGCCAAAGGCGATGACCAACCCCAGGAAACCTACCGATGCGGCCGCGCCAAGGCGATGGCGGCGAGTGAACTTGCTGGCTCGGTAGCGCCATGAATCGGGGCGGGCAATCACTGGATATCCGGTCAGATAGCGCTCGATGTCGGCGGAAAATTCGGCTGCCGAGACGTAGCGGCGGTTGGGTTCTTTGTGCAGCGCCTTCAGGACGATCCGGTCCAGATCGCCCTCCAGTTCGCGGGATCGCGCCACCCGGCTGGGCCTCTCCGGGACCCGCTCGCAAATGTCCCATTCAAGTTGACCCAACGTGCCGGTCAACCGGAACGGGGGCTGCCCGGCCAGCAGTTGATAGAGCAGTACGCCGAGCGAATACACGTCCGTGCTGGTGGTGATCGGTTCTCCGCGGATCTGTTCCGGGCTGGCGTACTCGGGCGTCATCAGCCGGTCGCCGGCCTGGGTCACGGCGGGAAGCGCGTAATCCGGCGCCAACAGTTTCGCGATGCCGAAGTCGAGAAGCTTGGGCTCTCCGGCATCGGTCACCAGAATGTTGGCGGGTTTGATGTCGCGGTGCACAATCACGTTTTGATGCGCATATTGAACCGCCCTGGCGATCGGTTGAAAGAGCCGCAACCGGTCGCGAATCCCCAGGTGTTTGTCTGCGCAATACCGGTCGGCCGCCTTCCCCGCGACGTACTCCATCACCACGTAGGGCGATCCATCGCTGGTCGCGCCGCCGTCCAGTAACCGGGCGATGTTGGGGTGTTCCAGATTCGCGAGGATCTGCCGCTCGGCGCGAAAGCGCAGCATCATGTCCGGGGACGCGACGCCTCCGGGAATCAGCTTGATAGCGACTTCCTTGCGGTACTGATCGTCGGCTCGCGAGGCCAGGTACACGGCGCCCATGCCGCCCCGGCCCAGCAGCCTGATGATTTCATAGGAACCGATATGTTCTCCCGGCGCCGGGCCGCCGCTCGAAGCCAGCGTTACCGCGTTCTCCACCGCCGAGGTGATACCGCCGTCCTCATCGAGCGAACCGAGCAGTGACTCCACCTGGGCGCGGAGCCGTGTTTGGCGGCCACACGCTTCGTCCAGAAACTTGGGCCGGGCCTCGGGCGGTAGATCGCTTGCGGTGGCGAAGATTTCCTGCAAGCGCGCCCAATCCGCGGCTGTCATCAGGCGGCCGGCGGTCATACTATGTGCCCATGGCTTCTCGTAACCAAGCTTTAGCGAACTTCACGTCGCGATGCACGGTCACCGTCGAAATATTGAGGGCCTCGGCGGCTTCTTCATAAGTTAAGCCGGCGAAATACAATAGCTCGATCAGCTTGGCTTTGCGCTCGTCCTGCATGGCGAAGCGCGTCAAGGCTTCGTCCACTTCGATAATCGTTGGATCGTGCCGCGCATCGGCGATGTCGATTTCATCCAACTCGACGCGCTGCCCACCCGCGCCGCGCTTCACGCGCTGGCGGGCCTTGGCATGATCTACCAGGATCTGGCGCATCGTCCTGGAAGCGATAAAAAGGAAGTGAGAGCGGTCCTGCCATTCGACGTCCGCTCCCACCAGTTTCAAGTACGCCTCGTTTAATAGGGCCGTGGGCGTAAGAGTATGATTGCTGCGCTCCCCGCGCATGTAGTAACCCGCCAGGCTGCGAAGGTGTTCGTAGACGATTGGAATCAGGAGGTTGGTCGCCTCTGCGCTGCCTGCGCGCGACTCCCGCAGGAGTTGCGTCACCGCCTGGTCTGAGCGCATACGTTTTCCCGATCTTAGCAAAATCGCGCATGCCCGGCCAAGGAATCTGCGTGCCGCATGTAGGTGTTTTTTGTTTTTCGTCGCTTTCCTGAATGAGGGCCGATACGCGGTCCAAACCAAAAACAGCGATTCAGAAACAAAAGGAGATTACCATGACGATGCAACAGACTTCTACTCGATTCGCAGCTTGTTTGGCAGCTTGTGTATTGGCTGTCCCGGCAAGCTTAATGGCGCAAGCCAGGCCCGTCGGCGCGGTGAGACCCGCCACTAGCAACGGCAATGGCCCAGTTTTCTATCCAGGGCCGCCCGCAGGCTTTGATCCGGAGGCAGTTTCCGACGCGGAGCTCGCGCAATACGGGCTTCCGCCCCACCCGGATCGGAGCGAGCCGGCCCTGTACGACCATTGGAAAAAGTTGGTGACCGCGCCCACCACACGCCTCACGAATCTGACCGTCGAAACCACTAACGTGGTCAACGGTATTATCCTGGATCGCCAGGACCAGGGCTATGTCGGCAATGCCACTGCGACCAACTCCAGCAACTGGAGCGGCTATGCCGTGACCGCTGCCAATGGCACGTTTAAGGCGAACGACAGCTTCGTATATGGGCAGTGGATCATGCCGGCGCCGGGCAGTGACAATTGCGCCTATTCGCCGTACGCGGCTTCGCAGTGGGTGGGTTTGGATGGCGATGGCTCCAGCGACGTCTTGCAGGCCGGCACCGCAATCACAACCTGCGGAACTACTTTCGTGGCCTGGTACGAGTGGTATACCAGCGGCTGTACGGCGAGTTCGGCGAACTACCCTTGCTATCAGACGAACTTCAGCCTGCCTATCGCCGCAGGCGACCTGGTGACGGTGGAGGTCTGGTATACGACCGCGGCGCCCAACGGCCATGCCTTTTTCTCGAACGGGACCTCCGGGCAATCCGTCTCGATCGGGTTCAGCCAGCCGTCGGGTTCGAGCGGCAGTGCCTACGTTGGCAATAGCATTGAGTGGATAGTGGAACGGCCCACAATCGGCAGTACCCTCGCGGATCTGGCCAATTACATTTCCATCCCCATGAATCTCGCCTTCGGGTTCAACGGCACCTATTTCTTTTACCCGGGCTCCAGCCCCTCCGGTACCACGATCCACGACATCACCATGACGTGCCCTCCGTGGAATCCGAGTACCGCTTGTACGGCCACTACCGGCTTGTCTTACGCGAACCTGTACGGGGGCCAGACCTTGTGGTTCTACGATGAGGGGCCGGCCAACTGATCGCGCCAGCTTCCCTCGTTGCCGCTCCGCACGCCGCACAATCTGGTTGAGAAAGGCCTCGCGCCGCGGGGCCTCTCAACCGGTGGGCCAGGAGTTCCAGGCGGCGACCATGCTGGCAGACACACGTCCACTTTCCTACCGCTCAAATCTACAAGCTCCCGGCGCGAGCGTCCCTCCGAGCTTTCGTTCTACCTGCTGTCCCCGCCAACCCCCGCCCATAAAGGCATCGCCAGCTTGCACCCGTTTTCCCCAAAAGAGAGATCGGTCACGCCCTTGCGTATCCCGCTTAGTCGACCCCTCGCGGGTGGAACCACCTAATCACGGAGTTTTGACACGAGCAATAATCATCTATCAGATTGTCTGAAACGAAAGTCCTGCTCAGTTCACTAACAGGGAAGTGTCCCCTTTTCCGCGGAGATTCCGCTTGGGGAATTAAGGGCAGGATTGCATGATTGGCGCGGCCTGATGAACCGCGCACGAGGGGAGATATGCGCAAATCAACGGGTACCGCGGCTGGATTATTGGCCCTGTTGGCCGTCGTGCTGCACGTGCAGACGGCTCCCACGGGAGAAGCGCCGCCGGTCAGTTCGACAGAGAAAACACATGCCGCCGCGTCGACATCCGGCAAAGACGGTAAGGATGGCGAGGATCTGATCGAAGGGCCATGGATGGCCACCCGCGACTACTTTCACGCCGAAGATACGGGTCTCCATCCCGCGGCCGTAGTTTCTTACCTGCAAGAGCTATCGCATCCGGCCGGCGGTTCCATTTCCCAGGAAGCCCTGAGCCGGTTTCTGGGCATCGATCACGCTTCGCCGGAAACCAGGAAAGACCAGATGTGGAGCATCATTGTCACGGTTCCCGACCCGCTGCATACGCGCATGACGCTGACGCTGGACGGGCAGGTGGAAGCCATCGAACGTTCCCTGCAGAGCGCCCAATGGGAGTTTGCTGGGCAGTGGATGCCCTGGAATGACCGTTTTGACGGCCGGGAAAAGGACATCGCCGAAAGGCACCGGCAGCGCGAACTGCAAGCCATTGGCGAGTCCATACCGGGAATCCTGATCTTTCGCTCACACCCCGCGGAAGGCGGCTTCCCAGCGAAACGGCTGTTGTTCGTGCTGCTGGCGCCGGAAACGGCCACGTCCGGAATTGCATGGCGGCCGTTCGTTTCGGCCTTGAATCTGGCTGCGGTGCTCGCCTCGCCCGGCAGGCCTATCGGCTTGCTGGCGCCCTCTTTCTCCGGATCGTTTTCCTCGCTCACCGCGCTGGTGAAGGAATGGCAGGCGGCACACCCCCAGGACGCGCCGTTGGCGCATGCGGTTTACAGCGGATCGGCTTCGAGTTTCTCCTATGCGGACGCCTTCAAGCAAGCCACTCAACTGGAATTCCACGGCGGCGTGGTGGATACGCCGGACATTTATCAAGATGTATTCTGCAAATCGCTTTTGGCCGACTACAACATTGATTCGCACAAGGCTGCCCTGCTGAAAGAGGATGAAACCGGATTTGCTAGCGCGTTTGAGGAAAAAGGGTGCCACGTACGGCAGTACGTCTTTCCCCGCGACATTTCCCATCTGCGCAACGCCGCGCAGGATGCGAGCGCAATCCCGGCGAGCGAAGCCTACAGCGATCCGGGGCGGAATTTGAATTTTTCGATTCGTGATCCCGATAGCGGAGAAGATAGCATCCCGACCTACTCACCGGTCCAGACGCCGCTGGCCCAGGATGCCATCGTGGAGTCGATTGCACGGGAACTGAGCGAGAGGGAAACGCGCCTGGTGTTCATCGCCGCCAGCAATCCGCTGGACATCATGTTCCTGATGCGGGCCATCCGCCGCGTCACGCCCGATGTGCGCATGGTGACGGATAACCCGCAAATCCTAATGGTGCCGCTGGCCTCGCAGGATCCGTTATCCGGCACGGTGGTGCTCTCCACTTATCCAATGTTTGCCGATGGGGAGTTATGGCTGGACCAATCGGGAGAACGCATGATCTTTCCAGACCCGTCGGCACAAGGTCTGTTCAATGTGACGCAACTGCTGTTGCGCGATCTCGGCGCGTTTCCTGCGGATAAGCTGCAACTGCGCGGATACTCTCCGCTGGACGGCGGTAGCGCGTATCCGGGCGTGTGGGCACTCTCGCTGACGCGCACCGGTTTTCTGCCGCTGGCTTATTACCAGCGGAAGTGGCGCGAGACTGCGGCGCTGCCGCCCAAAGGCGGCGCCGCACCGGAGGATCGCGGCTGGCTTCGTAAGAACCCGTACTTGAATCAGCCGCGCTCTTCGTGGGCGATCTTTCCACCGCGAAGCTGGCGCATCACTGTATTCTGCACCAGCGGCGCGTGCCTGCTGTTGTCACTGCTGCTGGTTTGGTGCAATGTGGCGCCGGCAGCGCGCAAGCCTTACTGGCTGGCGGTCACCGAGGGGCTGGGGCCGCGTCTGATGGTCTTAATCGCTGCCGGGTTGTCGCTGGTGGCGGAGCAATGGTTTCTGGCCTGTCCCGCATTGTTCCCTCTCGACCGAATACTCTCCAACCCGGCTGCGCCTCTGGCCGGGGTGGCATTCGGCGCACTGGTGCTAGCCGGACTCTTAGCGCCGCTCGCGGCGGTCGCGTACGTTTTGTTTTTGCAGCTGTCACGCCGCCGCAACGGTTTACTGGAGAAGCGCGGACCGATTTCTCGCCCCAGGGCCACTGTCTATTCGTTCATCATACTGGCCGTGTTTGTTTATGTGCTGAGCGCGTGGGCTTCTCTTTGCTACGCGTCGCCGGCGAATTCGCCGGACGGGTTCTTTCTGCGGTTCCGCGCTCTGGATCTGTTTTCGGGATCGTCGCCTGCCACGCCGCTGGCAATCCTGGCGATGGCATTTTTCGTGGTGGCCGTCTTCTACTTCAAACGCTACACCGCCGGCGGACCCAATCGGCCCGGCTTTGAGTTTGGACTGAATAAGCAAGAGTCGGGACCGGCTGCCGAGTTTCAAACCAAACTGCAGACCGCCATGCAAGGCATCGAACACTGCGTGATGGCGCCCGCCGAACTGGCTGGCACAGCGGCGATGCGCCGGACCGGAGTTGGACTTCTAGGGCTGACAATCTTCCTGGTGGTGCTGAGCAGGTACCCATTGGCGTTTGAGCCCAACTTGTACAATGTGACACTCGAGATACTGCTAAGCTTCGTGCTGTTCTGGGTATCCATCGGTTGCTACGACCTGGTGCTGTTGTGGAGGCGGGTGCGGGGCATGCTGGATCTGCTGGAGCTTCTTCGCCTGCAAGCCGCGTTGAAGCGGGTCTCGCGCGACTGGCCGAGGCGCCCAGTTTGGGCCTTCCGGCAATCCGTCTCGAAACATCTGCTCAACCGGCAAATGATATACGCCTTGCATGGACGCGTGGTCAGCGAAACGCCGCCCGATAAACCTACCGCGGAACTGACTATGGCGGCGACAGCCGGCGTGTCCCAGCAGCAGGGCGCTCAGGGTGGCGGCATAATTTCAGCGCCACCTGCTCTCACTCCCGCGCAAAAGGACGTCGCCGATTTTCTGAAGGTAACCTACGCTACCGCGGAGGACTCCAAGGGCGGAGGCGATCTTAGGGCCATTTTGCGCGGCCAAGAGCTACCCGGGGCCGCTCATGAAATGACCCGCATTTACAAATGCCAGACAGCCAGCAAGGAGATCGCTTCCCGGATTCTGCAGTCGGATCTGCGGCCGTTCTGGCGCGAGTCGCTGGAACAGGAAGAAGCGCAAGATACCGAAATGGGCGAAGAGAAAAAGAAAACCACGTATCTGCACTGCTGCGAGGATTTCGTGGCCCTGCAGTGCTGCCGTTATGTAGCGCACAACGTGGAGCACGTGCAGCGAATTGCGTCGTGCATCTCACTGACGTTTCTGCTGCTGCTGGTGTTTTTCAATTCATATTCGCCCGAAGGCCCGCAAGCCGTGGCACGCACGCTGGCCGTGTTATTCGTGATGGTCGGTTATCTGATCGTTCGCGTGCTCGCTTCCATGGAGCGGAATGCCACCCTAAGCATCATCAGCCGCACCAAGCCTGGGGAACTCAACTCGGAATTCTGGGTGCAACTGTTGACCCTAGGCGGATTGCCCCTGTTGGGCGTGCTGGCACATCTATTTCCATCGCTGTCGCAGTTTCTATTTCGGTGGATAGCGCCGGGCGTACAGGCCGTGCACTGACGGAGGCGCTGCCTCACGGTCGGGCGCTCCCGCTCCCGCGTTAGTGCCATAGAGCCCCCTTTTCGGTCCGATGGATACTTAAAAGCCGGGGCCGCGTTAATGATGCCGATCAGTTCAGCGGCGAGCAGATCATCAGGGTTTGCTGCGTGGAAGAGTTACGGGCTGCGGGGCGGCCAAAGCGCATATTTCTCCGGCGAAACAACTGCCAATATCACCCATTGACATCCGAAAACGGCGGATCGCGTTTGCCACCGCTAGGTTGCGGCGACGCCCCCGAGCCGACCAGCGCTGCCAATCACTGCCCACCAATCCCGCCTAATCGACTGAAAACAATACACGAAGCCGCCGCAGTCTCCCTCCAGCCGCCGGCGCTCGTGCTATTGTCGTTCCGGGTGGCCAAACGGCCACGCCCGAAATTCAGGCGCCATGCACTCGCCATCGGTGTTCTGTAAGCGCAGCCTGCCGGTTCTTTCAAAATTTCACCCGCGCGGGTGGACTTTCGGGTGTAACCATATAACCTATTTGCCCGCAATGCATTACCCTGTTCAAATCCCAATTTGGTTTCGTCCGGCACATTTTCCGTCAAACCAAAGTCAATGCACAAAAAAGCCCAAAAGTGCATAAAACTGCACAAAATCCGCCAACCCGGATCGCCCCCCCGCCCCCTCGCCCCCTCGCCCGCTCAGCAGCGGCCCTACCGCACCACCTCCGCCGGATCGTCCATCTTCACCGACGGCCGCGGATCGAGCGGCTCCCGCGCCGCCGCCGGATCGAACAGCCGCACATCCTCCCGCCTCACCTGGTAGCCATCGTAGTCGGGCGTATTCGTGAAGCAATCGCTCAAATCGCTGGCCGCCGCATCGAACAGGTTCAGCGGCGGCAATCCCAGCAGCCGGAAGATGGTCTTCAGCATCCCCGGGAAGCTGGTGTTCACGTGCGACACGTAGTTGCGCTTGAAATACGGCCCGATCCCCATGAACACCGTGCGATGCGCGTCGATGTGGTCGCGCCCGCCCTGCGCGTCGTCCTCGGTAACGAAGATGGCCATCTCGCGCCACCACGGCGTCAGCGAAAGAAACTCCACGATGCGTCCCAGCGCGTAGTCGTTGTCCGCCACGTAGGATCCCTCGTACGGATAGCCGTCCTGGGGGCGCGGCTCGGTCATGTGATCGTTGGGCAGGTGGATATAGATGAATCGCGGAAAGGGTTCGCCGCCCTTCACGTACTTCTCCTCAATCTCGTGGATGAACTGCGTGGCGCGAAACTGGTCCGGGATGTTCATGTTGAACATCGGATACTCGCGCGACGTGTTGCGGTACAGCGGATCGGGCATGGGTACATTGATCACGAAGCGCGCGCCGGTGGGCTTGTAGCCTTGCCCTTCGTCGCCGCCCGCCAGTTCGAAACCCTCGCCGTAATTGCGAAACGGAATCCCTTGGCGCGCCAGGTGATGCCAGATAGTGCCGCCTTCGGGCTGCTCCTCCGGATGCACCGAAGAGTTGCCTTCCGCGTAGCTCAGCCGCCCCGGCGCGGTCGTCGGAAAACGAAAATTCCGGCCATCCGCGTAGGAAGCGCGGAACGAAGTCTCGGTCAATGCGTCGGGATACGCGCCCACCAGCCAATGATGCCCGTCCACGCTGACTTCGGAATCGGCGTAGAAATTGTCGCTGAACGACCAGCCCAGCGCCAGCGCATGGTGGTTGGGCGTCACGTTCACGCGCTGCAGGCTCAGGCGATTGCCTTTGCCCGTCGCGTGGCCCGCCTGTCCGAAGCGCGCAATCCCCGGCGCGCCCATCACCGTTGCGCCGCTCGCCAGACGCATGATATCGCCGAAGACTTCGTCGTAGGTGCGGTTCTCTTTCACGATCAGCACCACGTACTTCACGCCGCTGGGCAGCGCGGCGCCGCCTGGGGTGCCCCCTGGACTCGGCGTCTCCTCGTGCGGGTTCATGCCGTTGTTGTCCATCACGGTCGCGGTCCCGGCGGTCACCGCCGCGGCATCGGGCAGCGGAAAAGACGCAATACTGCCGCGCCGCAGCGTTCCCGACCAAACCAGGCCTTCCGCGCCGGCCTCCCCGGATGCAAACGCGGATTGCCAGACGTTGGGGCCGGTCCCCTGGCCGTTCACGCTGGCCACGTACACGTTGTCGCGATCGATCAGCACGCGGCTGGGAAACCAGGCCGCCGGCAGATGTCCGAGCACCTTGGCCGGCCCGGACTGGCGCGTGTCGATCACCCCCACCGCATTGATGCCCGCCTCCGCCACCAGCAGCCAGCCGGTCGCCTCGTGGTAGGCCATGCCGATGGGCAGTACGCCGCGCAGCTTTTCCAGGCCCGGAATGCGAATGTCGATCTGCCCGGTGACGCTGTTGGTCTTGGCATCGATCACCGTAATGGAATCGTTATGCGCGTTGGAAACGAACACGCGATCGGCGGTCGCCACCACGCCGGAGGGGCTGCTTCCGCCATCGGTGCCTTCGCCGAAGGCCAGCCCCGTGTGGATGAATGTCTCAATCTTGGGCGCCGCCGGATCGGCCAGATCCACCACAGCCAGCGAATTGGCTTCCCGCACGTTGGGATCGCCCAAACCCGGCACGTCCACCGGCCCTTTGCCGGTCTCGCGCCGGGCGCCGTCGCGCGATTCGGGCGAGGGGAATCCGAAAGCCGGAAACGGCAGGCCGGTCTCGCGCAGGTTGTGGGCATCCAGGCCCGGCAGCGGCTGGTATTCGAACATGCCGACGTTGGTGACGTAGGCTTTGCGCTTGTCCAGCGAGAGCGCCAACGCGAACGGCAGGCGTCCCAGACGCACTGACGACAATACGCGCTGCTTGCGCACGTCGATCGCCACCAGGCGGAAGTTGGCCTGGTCCAGCACGTATACGATGCCGCGATCGGCGTCGAACGCCAGGTCGCCCGTGAAGCTGTCCGCGAAGCCGTCGCGGTTCAAGTCGTAGATCTTCTTGGCCTCGCCGGCGGCCAGATCGACCAGCCGCACACGGCCCGAGTTGCCCTCCGAGGCATACACGCTATGTTCGGTGGCGAATGCCAGCCCCATGAAGACGCTGTGCCACTGATCGTCGCCCTTCTCGTCGCGCCCGCCCTCCTTCGCCTTCTTCTTGGGCGCCAGCAATTGGCGCACCTGCCACGCGCCGCCTTTCTCCTGTTGGAGCACCGTCAACGAGAAACGGTCGGGCCCGCTGTTGGCGGATACCAGCGTCTTGCCGCTGGCGCTGAGGGCCAGTCCGAATGGTCCGGGGCCGGTCACGTACTGATGGCCAAGGGGCGAAATGATGCGCCCGCCCGGCAGGATGCTGGCCGCGCCAGGGCGGCGCAAGGCGGGCCGGATCCCAGCGGGTGCCGAGTATTCAGCCGCGCAGACAGGGAGTGCCAGAAACAGCAGAAAATAGCGCATGATGCGTTCTTACATGATATAGCGCCCGCGCCACTCGGCAGAAATTACCTGCACTAGCGCAAGGTTTGCACAAGCGCCGCCAGCCGGTTTTCGTGCGAAACTGGACCAAGGGTAAGATTCTACAGTGTGTTACGCCGTACGGTAGCGACTGTGCGATCTGGCACGCCAAGTGCATTAACGCGCGGAAGGGAAATCGGATGTGGAACGTGTTGGTATTCCTGATGCTCGCTGTTTCGGTGGCAGCCGCCCCGCCGCAGACGAGCAAGGCACGGCCTGCCGCCAAGGCGTCTCTCACCGGCTGCGTGGATGAGCGCGACGGTCAGTACGTGCTGACCAACGATAGCAATCTCCAGCCAACCGCCCGTTTGCAGCCGGCGGCTGGGTCGCCTGAGGACAATTTTGCCAGGCATATGGGGCACAAAGTGACAGTACGGGGAGTGCTTGCGAAGGCGGAACCGCTCCCTGTCATGACCGTCGAGAGCGTCGAAAGTGTTTCCGATACCTGCGCTCCCGCATCGGAGGGGCAACCAAAATGACACCAAGTCAACAAGCGCATGGAGGAACGAGTATGGCGATGGCGATGGCAAGTACCGCGCGGGTGATCGCACCCCAAAGAACATTGGAAGATCCCTTGGCCCACCTGCCGTGTTCCAGCATCCTGGAGTACAAGAAAGGCCAGAACATTTACAGTCAGGATCAACCTTCCACCAGCATTTACCTGGTAATCGAGGGCAAGGTCAAAGTCTCCCGCCTGGCCGGCGACGGCCGTCAGGTGATCCTGGACATCTATCAAACCGACGAGTTCTTCGGCGAACCGGCGCTTCTCCGTCTCCCGGAGCGCGCCGAACAAGCCACGGCCATGGAAAGCAGCCGGTTGATGTCCTGGAGCACCGCGGAACTCGAGGACATCGTCACCAAGCGGCCCCGCTTGGCCGTGGCGCTATTGCAGATAATGGCGCAGCGGACCATCGAGTTCGGGCAGCGTATCGAAAGCTTCTCGGTGGATAATATCGCGCGCCGGCTGGCGCGGTCCTTGATCCGCTTCAGCGAGCGGCTGGGTACGCCCGAACCGGATGGCGCCGTGCGCCTGGCGCCGTTCACGCATGAGCTTCTTTCCCAGTACGTGGGCACCTCGCGCGAGATCGTCACGCACTACATGAACCAGTTCCGCCGCGAGGGCTACCTGCGCTACTCGCGCAAAGGCATTGTCCTGTATCACGACGCGTTCAAGGAATGGCTGCGCCAGGATGGCAGGTAAGCTGTGGTGGGACAGGCCTCATGGCCTGTCCTGCTTTACGGCATTTTCAGGAACTGCCCCAGCCGTTCTTCCGCCCGCCCGATGGCGCGCGCCAGCGCCACTTTGCTGAGGTTGTGCGCAAACACGCTGGTGATGTAGTCGAGATCGGCCGATACCACCGATTCCTGCGCCTGGGTCACTTCCACCGCGTCGGCAATGCCCGCCTCGAAGCGCTGCCGCGTCAGCCCCAGGGTATCGCCGGCCACTTGCTGGTTATTGCGCGCCACTTCGAGCTGGCTGGCCGCGGTCTTGAGATCCAGAAACGCATTGCGCACGTCGGCTTCGATCCGGCCGCGCACATCTTCCAGTTCCGCGCGGCGCTGCCCCAAAGCGGCGTCCGCTTCCTGGGCTTCGCCTTCGGTCCGCCCTCCCTGCCAGATGGGGATGCGCAGCGTGCCGACCACCGTGAAGGTGCCGTGCGATTGCGCGGGATTGATGCCGATAGCGCCATAATCGGCCGAAAGCGCCAGCGAGGGTAGATGCTCCCAGCGGGCCGCGCTGCGGGTACGCTCGGCCGCGCGCACCTGCGCTTCGGCGGACTGCAAGTCGGCGCGATTCTCCAGCGCCTGCTTGAGCGCCTGCTCCACCGTCAGATCGGGCGCCGGTGAATAGGGAATATCGTCCGTGATTTCGTAGCCGTCATTGACCGGCAGTCCCACCAGCCGCGCCAGGTTGATCTTTTGCTTGGCCACGTCGTTCTCGAGCGACATCAGCCGCTGCTGCTGGGTTTGCAACTGGACCTGGCTGCGGTTCACGTCGATCTGCGGATTCAGCCCCACCGCGCGCCGTTCTTGCGTCTGCTTGAAAAGCGCCTGCGCCGTATCGATCTGCGCCTGGGCGGATCGAACTCGCGCCTCGGCCGCCATCACCTGTAGATACGCGCCGCCGGCGGCCAGCACCACCAGGTCGCGCGCATCGCGCAGGGCGGCCTCGTTGGCCTTCACCAGTTCCTGCGCGGAGCGGTAGTTGTTCAACGCCGTCAAGTCCGCCACCGTCTGCGTCAGGGTAGCGCGCAGATCGTAGTAGTTGAACGGTCCCACGATGGTGGGAAAGGAGAAGCCCGGAATGGGCACGTGGATGCGCAGGCCTAAGGCAGCCAAGTTTTCCGTTTCCACCGCCTCGCGCAGATACCCGTTCAGGTTCGGCAGCAGGGAACTGCGGGCCACGCGGGCCTGTCCGCGAGCCTGCCGCATGGCCTGCGTCAGCCCCTCGGTGCCCAAATTGTATTCGAGGCCGCGCGCCACCGCGTCCCGCAGCGACAGCTTGCCGTTGAAGGGCTTCGCGTTTGCCGCCACGCTGCCGGCGTAAGGACCCTGCACCTGCACCGACGTGTTGAGCGTGTTGACGCTGGATGTGACGCCCGGCACCGGCGTCTGCACCGTGTTCACCGAGCCGCCCTGTCCGGGGCGTCCGGAAAGGGGCAACTGCGCGGCCGGCGTCGACTGCGGCGGTGGGACCTGCGCCTGGAGAATCGATCCCAGCCCGAGCCAGAGAACTGCGCAATAACGTATGGTCATCTGTTTATCATCCAAGTTGTTTCCGGAAACGCCAGATGCTGAGCGACACCAGCACCACCGTGAATCCGATGAGCGCCAGAAAATTGGGCCAAAGCACGTCGATGCCGCTGCCTTTCATCAACGTGGCGCGCACGATGATGGTGAAATGGCGGATGGGGTTCAGCCAGGTAACGGGTTGCATCCAGGCGGGCATGGCTTCCACCGGCGTGGTAGCTCCCGAGAGCGTCGCCAGCGGTGGATTGATGAAGAACGCCGTCATCATGGCTTGCTGCGCGGACTTGGTAAACGTCGCCACGAACGTCCCGATGCCAATGCCGCACAGGATGCACAGGCCCGCGCTCGCCGCGACCAGCAGCAGGTTGCCGCGCACCGGCACCGCGAAAAACAGCCGCATGATGCCGATCGCTAACGTAGCCATCACCATCAGCAGCACGAACAGCGGAGCGATCTTGGCCACCACTATGTCCGTGGTGCTGGCCGGTGTCATCAGCAATTGCTCCACGGTGCCGCGCTCGCGCTCTTTCACCATGGCCGTGGCAGCCAGCAGCGAGCCGTTCAGGATCAGCAACACCCCAAACGTCCCGGTAACGATGAACCAGGCGTTCACCAAGCCTGGGTTGTATAAGAACGCAGTCACTGTATTTACCACGCCGCGATGCCCCGGTGGAGCGCCGCCGGCCCCGCTGAGCGCGCGAATCCTGGGCCGGATACCTTCCCCCGCCAGCGTCTGGTTGTAAGCGAGGATCACACCCTCCGCATATCCTTGCGCGATGGTCGCCGTGTTGGCGTTGGCGGCGTTCAGCAGGATTTGCACATCCACCGGCGTCCCGCGCCGAAGATCGCGCGCAAACTCGTAGGGCACCACGATGCCGGCATCCAGCTTTCCCCGGCTGATGGCGGCTTCCAGATCCTGTACCGAGGCGTAATCGCCGCCCAGCCGGAAGCTCTTGCTCTCTGTGAGCGTGGAAATCATTTCGCGGCTTTCCGGCGTCTGGCTCCAGTCGATCGCTCCCAGGCGCAAGTGGGACACCGTGGAATCCAGAGCGAAACCGAAGAGCAGAAGCTGTAGCGTAGGCGGGACGATCAAGGAAATCGCCATGCGCTTGTCCCGCCGGATTTGATTGAACTCCTTGCGCATCAGGGCGCGTAGCCGGCTCATGCGTTCACCCCGCGCTGCCCAAGCTTCGTGGGGCGGGACTCCAGTCCTGCGGCCGGCGTCCACGCCGGCCTTGTGCGGGTTCTGGTTGAAAGCGCGCCGGGCGGCCTGAGAGGCCGCCGCAGGCGGGGGGCCTGCCCCACAAGGTTTGTGCCCCGCATCATGCGTTCACCTGCATGCGGCGCATGGTCTTCCAAGCCATCGCGTAAGACGCCGCGCCCAGCACCGCAATCATCAAGACCGAAAACCACACGGCCGGCCATCCGCCGCCCTGCAACAAGGCGTCGCGCACGATTTCGATGTAATACCGGCCCCACACAATGTAGGAAACCCAGCGCAGGCCGGCCGGGATATTCTCCACCGGAAAGATCAACCCGGAGAGCAGAAAGACCAGCAGAAAACCGGCCAGCGCCACGGCCTGGATCGCGGCCGCCTGGTTGGGAATACCGGCGCCCACGAAGGTCCCGAAGCTGACCACGCAAAACGCGTAGAGCACGCTGCCCACCATCAACGGCGTCGGATCTCCGGCGATGTGCAAGCCGAAGACCGTCAGCAGCGTGGTCATGCCGAGCAGCCATTCGCCGGCCGCGACCACCATGAAGGCGAGAATCTTGCCCAGCAGGAATTCGTGCGCCGAAATGCTCGAAACATAAACCTGCAAAATGGTTTTCTGCTCGCCTTCCTTCGCCATGGCCAAAGCGGCCAGCAGCGCGGGGAACATGGAGATGCCCATCACGAAGATTCCGGGCGCGTAGAACTTCGGCGAATCGCGTCCGGGATTGTACCAAAGCCGCACTTGCGCGCCCACCAGCATGGCGCCCGCCATGGCGCCGGAGTCCTGGTTGAAGGCGTGCGTAATCTGGTTGACGTAGCCTTGCACGATGCGGGCGGTGTTGGAGTCCGTGGCGTCCACCAGCAATTGCACCTGGACATTTGCGCCGCGCGCCATGTCGTGGCCGAAGTCCCTGGGCACGATCAGCACGCCGCGCGCCCGGTTGGCCGTGAGGGCATCCTCGGGCTTGCGATCCGGAGGCCAGGAAACCACGTGAAAGGAAAGGGATGAGCGAAACGCGTCCGCCAGGCGACGCGACGCGGACGAATCGTCCAGGTCCTGGATCACCAGCGGCAGGTTATGCACGGTCAGAGAAATGGCCGTCGAGAGCAGAAACAGCAGGATCAGCGGCAGCACCAGCGCCAGCGCCAGCGCCAGCCGGTCGCGCACCAACTGCGTCAGCTCTTTGCGTGCTTGCGAGAAGATTCGTCTCATGTTAGCTCCAATAGAGCGGGGCTGAAGCCCCGCGCGGGCTTAAGCCCGCCCTCCATTCAATCTTCCGCGGCAAACTTGCCTTCCTGCCGGGCCTTCTCCACCACCGCGATGAAAACATCCTCCAGCGAGTAGTTCTCCTCGTGCACCTCTTGGACCGCCACGCCCGCATCGCGCAACTTTTCCACAAGCTGCTTTTCCGCGGTCTCCACGCCGTCATCCACGATTACATGCAACCGGTCGCCGAACAGCGACACGCGCCAGCGCTCCATCTGCTCTTTCAGCTTATCGGCAGCGCGCTGCGGCTGGTCCACGCGCAACTCCAGCAGGTGTCCGCCCTGCCGCGCTTTGATGGCGCTGGGAGCGCCTTCCGCCACCAATTCGCCCCCCGCCATGAAGCCCAGGCGATTGCACTGTTCCGCCTCTTCCAGATAATGCGTGGTCACCAGAATCGCCGTGCCCATATCCGCCAGCCGGTTGATCATCCGCCAGAACGCGCGGCGCGCCAGCGGGTCCACCCCCGAGGTCGGCTCGTCCAGAAACAGGACGCTGGGTTCGTGCATGGTGGCCGCCCCAAACGCCACGCGCTGCTTCCAACCGCCGGGCAAGCTCCCCGTGATCTGCTGCTCTTTCCCCGTCAAGCCGGAAAAATCCAGCACCCACTTTTTCTTCTCCGCGATCTCGCTGGCCGGCACGCCATACACCCCGGCGAAGAAGTCCAGGTTTTCATCGATGGTCAAATCGTCGTACAGCGAGAACTTCTGCGACATGTACCCGACCAGTTCGCGCACCTCCGCGGATCGGATGCCGCCCTGCCCGCCCGTAAGTTGGGGCGTGCCGCTGGTGGGCTCGACCAGCCCGCACAGCATCTTGATGGTGGTGGTTTTGCCCGCGCCATTGGCGCCTAGCAGGCCATACACCTCGCCGTAGTGCACCTTCAGGTTGACATTGTGCACGGCGGTGAACTCGCCGAACCGCTTCGTCAGATTCTCCGCGCCAATGGCGATCTGTCCCTTAAGATCGCGATGCGGGTGCCTGCCCGCGAACGGCGGTGCGTGCAGTTCCTGCCCCATGGCCCGCAGCCGCGCCACGAAGGTGTTCTCCAGCGTGGGGTCCGCGACGCGGATACTTTGCACGGCGATCCCCGCCTTCGCCAGCGTCGCCTCAACTGCCGTACGGCCCGCCTCGGGATCCTTCACAATCACGTCCAGCCGGTCGCCGAACCGCTGGACATCTCCGATCACCCCATCTTCTGCTTCCGTCAGCTTGTCTTCGGCGTCCGCCAGATTGGCAGTGTGGACTTCCAGCCGCTTCATCCCCAGGCTGTCCCGCAATTCGGCCGGCGTCCCGGTCTGATGAATCAGGCCGAGGTGCATCAGCGCGACCCTGTTGCAGCGCTCGGCTTCATCCAGATAAGGCGTGGCGACCAGGATGGTCAGACCGTCCGCGGCCAGATGCGCCAGCGCGTCCCAGAATTCGCGGCGGGAAACCGGATCGACGCCCGTGGTGGGCTCATCCAGCAGCAGCACGCGAGGCTGTGCCACCAGCGCGCAGACCAGCGACAGCTTCTGCCGCATGCCGCCGCTCAATTGCCCCGCCAGCCGGTCTTTGAAGCGGTGCATGTCGAACATCTGCAGATAGCGGTCGCCCCGTCCGGCAATCTCCTTCGGCGGCACGCGGCGCAGATCGCCCACGTAGCGGATGTTCTCGTTGACGCTCAGATCGGGGTACAGGCTGAAGGTCTGCGTCAGGTAGCCCACCGCGGAACGCGATTCGCGGGCGGGCTTGCCGAACACTTCCACCACGCCGGAGGAAGCCTCCATGATCCCGGCGAGGATTTGGAAGGTGGTGGTCTTGCCTGCGCCGTCCGGACCAATCAGGCCGAAAATCTCGCCTTCGTGGACATCCAGATCGATGCCTCTGACCGCCTCGACGGGACCGTAGTTCTTGCGCAGGTCGTGCGCATGAATGACCACGCGGTCCGGCGCGCGGATCTCCGCCGGCTCCGCCAGCGCCACCGCGCCCCCCTGACGATCGCCCGTCATTTGCGATGGCTTTCCGGCGGCCATGCGTCGCCCGCCACCAGCACCTCGCCATCGGCCGGCATACCAGGCTTGGCGTAGCCGAATCCGCTCTTCAATCCGAGCTTCACGCCCACCACCTGCTTCACCCGGTCGTCGCGAAAGTATGTATTTTCGGGCGTGAAGGTGGCCTGCGGATCGATGCGCACCACGTAGGCATCCAGCGGCTGCTTGGGATTCGAATCCAGAAACACGCGCGCCGCCTGGCCCACTTTGACGCGTCCGATCTGGCCTTCGGGAATGTAGCCGCGCAGATACACCTTGTGCAGATCGAGCAGGGTGACGATGGGCGTTCCGGCGGTGAGCACTTCACCGGGTTCGGCGGTGCGCGTCACCACCGTTCCGTCGAAGGGAGCGGTCACGACCAGATCCTTGCGGTTGGCTTTGGCCTCCATCAGTACCGCCCGCGCGTGTTGTTCATCCGCGGCTACGCTGGCGATGTCGGCCTCCTGCTGCGCAATTTGCTGGCGCAGTGCGGCCGCTTGCAGGCTTCGTATATCCGGATTGCTCAAAGTTGCTTCGGCCGTCGAGAGAGCGCCACGCGCGGCCTCCACCCGGCGTTTGGACGCAGCCACCAGCGCCGCTTGAGTCTCCGCGGTAGTCTCCGCCTGCTTGCCCTGACGTTCGGATACCGCGCCCGATTGGGCCAGCCGCGTGTAAGCGTCTTTATCGAAGACAGCCAGCTTATAGGCGGCTTCCTGTTGCGCCAGGTCGGCCTCCGCCGCTGCCAGTTCCCCTTGCGCCTGGCCGACGCGTCCCTTGGAATCCACCTTGGACTGGCCGTTCTCCACCGAGTTTTGGAGCAACTGGTCCTGGAGGACGGCGATTTGCCGCCGCGACCATTCGAGACGCGCCTCGGACTGCGCCACGCTGGCCTGTGCCTGCTCCTCTCGATCCCGCAACTGTTGATCGTCCAGGACGGCGATAACATCTCCCGCTTTGACCACGTCGCCCTCACGCACCTTGGCTTCGAGCAGGCGGCCCGTGGCCTTGGACGACACCGCCGAGTCATCGCCTTCAATCCGCCCGCTCAGGACGATGGTGTTGGCGGAGCCATCAGGCTTGGCCAACGCCACACGCCAGAACACCAGGGCGCCGGCGGCCAGCAGGACGACAATCAAAATGATCACGGTTCGGGCGCGTCCGGCCTGCGCATCGATCGGGGTGGAATTCTTCATATTCGCCTCGCAGTTTGCTTTTGTTTCGGTTTTGCCGCCGCGTTGCGCCGGGCAAAGCTTTTCAGCGCGGCGTACGAGAAGGACGCGATGTGCCCGGCGATTTCTTCCAGAGTTTCGGGGGTGAACTGGAAGTCCGGCCACAGTCTCTTAAGAACTTCCCGGCCGTGAGCATAAAGGATGATCTGCCCCATGATGCTTTGCGCGCACAGCCGCGTCTGGCGATCGTCCACCGGCCGGCCGATGACACCGGCCACCAGCGCGCGTATGGCGTTGTGCCTGGGGCGCATGATCTGATCGACCACGCCATCGAAAGACGGCGTGGGTTGCGCCAGTTCGTGGGTCATCAGGCGCACGGGCCAGGCCGGCCGTTCTTCTCCATACATATGCTGCAGCAGGCCGAGCACGAACGCGCGCAGCTTGGCTTCGGGAGTGCGGCCCGGCAGCACGGGGTCGAAAGTGGCGGCGTTGCCGGCGGCGCAGGCCGCGTAACGGAGGACTGCGTCGTAAAGCCCCAGTTTGTCGCCGAAGTGATAATTCACCGCGGCGAGATTGACTCCGGCGCGCGCACAGATGTCGCGCACCTTGGCCGCCTGGAAGCCCGTCTCGGAGAAGACGTGGCCCGCGGATTCGAGGATGCGGGCTTCGGTGGCGTCGCGGGGGACGCCGTTGCGCGATCTGTTCCGGTCCGGCATCGATAAAACAGTATTTTAAAACGTCTGTTTGAATAAAGCAAGAAAAAAATGCCGCGCAGGCCGGCGTGGACGCCGGCCGCAGGCCTGGAGTCCCGCCCCACATTCAGATCAGAACGTGATCTGGGCGCTTTCGACGCTGCCCACGGAGTTGGTGAGCTGCACCACCGCGGCGACGACGTCGTCGGAACTGCCGGTCACCGGAAAGAACGCGGTCAACCCAAAGACGCCGGCCATGGCGGAGCTTGCGAAGTACTGCTCAAATGCGGAACTGGCCGCCACCGTGATATTGCCTGGCGCGATGGCGCTGCCGGAGGAATTGAAGAAGCTGAAGACCAGTTGGGATGTGCTCCGCGTGTTATCCCAACCGTTGATTTGAAGCTGGATGTTGGTGGTTGTGCAGTACACCAGGCCCGGATCGCATGCGACGTTGCGCGCCGCAACTGCCGCGTCGATGCCGATAAGCGCTACGGGAATCGTGACCTTGGCTTGCGCGGTTTGGCTGCCTAGAGTCACCGTGAAGGTCAGGGTGCCCGCCGTGGTGCCCGTCCCGAACGAAACGGACGGTCCCGCGGCGAATTGCCCAGCGGACGCTCCCTCCGCCACGGTGAAGGGGGCGGAGCGCGTTCCATCGGCGAAGGTGATCGCCGGGTCGTCGCTGACGCCGCTGACCGCGGACTGGAAGCTAAGCGTCACCGTGCCACTACCACTCGACACCGACCCCGACGCCAGGCTGACCGAGAGACTCCCTTGTTGCGCGCTGGCGAGCGTGGCTGGAGTGAGTTGGATCGATGGGACCGGGAAAACAGGCGGAGGCGGCGCCGCTCCCGTGCCTTGCAGGGGATACGTGAGCAGTCCGATAGTCAAGGTCGCCTGTTGCGGACCCATGGCAGTGGGCGCGAATATGACATCCAGTTCGGCTGACGAACCCGGCGCAACGATCGGCCCCGAGAGTGCGCTGCCTGCCAGGCTGAAGGCGCCGGCGGTCAGTGGAGGGATCGCGGGAACGGTGAGCGGTATGGGCGGGTTCGTCTGATTGGCTAACATCAGCTTGATGGTCTGGCTCGAGCCGGTCTGGACGCTGTTGAAAGTTATGGTTTCCCCGGCCCCCAGCGGTTGATTGTTAAAAAGCACCGTCAGCGGGGGCACGCCCGTGCCTGTCAGGAAGACCGTCGGAATGATGTTGCCGGCGGTAATGTTCATGGTGGCGCTGGGCGATCCCAATTGGAGCGGCTCGAATTGCACGGTGAAATCCAGCGTGCCGGTAGGCTCGATTTGAATCGGCAACTCCTGGAGGGGCGAGTCACCGCACAAGTCGGGCGATACCGCGCACGCCACGGAAAAATACTGCGTATACGGGGGCGTCGGCAAGTAAGTTCCGGTCACGTCAAGATACGTGACGTACACTGGACTCGATCCCGTGTTGGTCAAGCGAAAATCGACGTCCGTTGCGCTCCCCAACGCCGCCGAGCCGAAGTCGTAGACTTGACCGACGGGTGTTACCACGCCGCCCTCGACCGTCGACAGCGTCACCTGCGCGGAGGCGGATGCCGCCGCCGCCAATAGCACCAGGAAAGCTGCTGGCCGCCTCATGGGTTCCCTATCGTGACGGTGGGCGTGCCGATGCTGACCACCGAGCTCGAAACTGTCGACTTCGACCCCGAGTTGGCGCGGCTTACGCCCAATAACGCCGCGCCCGCGCCGGCGGCGACGATGGCCGCCAGCACGATCCATTTCTTATGGCTCCCGGACCCCATCTTGGCAGTGGTCGGCGTGATCTCGCCGGATTTGGCCGTCCCCTGCGCCGGCGTCGTCTCCGTGATTTCGCCGGATTTCGGCATGGCCTGCGGCACGGTCTGCGGCGCGCTCGGCGGCGTGGCCTGAGCCGGAGTCCGTGGCGGCGCGGCTGGACCCGCCTTGGCGGTATTCGCCGGCGCGCCGCTGCGGTTCTCGCCGATGAACTGGGTGGAAACCGCGCCCGCGCGGGCCTGCTCCTTCACCGCGGTAATCCGGATGCGAAACTGCCCGCCGGTCCGGTTCAACTGCACCGAGTGAATAGAGGCCCGCCCGGCCGCATCGGTGAGGATCAGGTCGGTGCGCAATCCGTTCGAGAACAGACCGCTGGGACCTTCGGGCGGAAGCTGAAAACTGACCGCGGCCCCGGCCACCGGCCGGCCGGTCTCGTCCGTCACCTCCACCGTGAGGGGATGTGCGATGCGTGCGCCCGCCGGATGCACGGCGCCTTCCCCCTCTAAAACCTTGATTTGCAGAACGGCGACCTGAGCCATCGCCACACAAGGAAACGTTGCAACCAGCGCCCTTGCAAGAAACGCATTCATATGAAACCCGATGGGGCGGGGCGCTGCGCGCCGGATCGGGCGGCCAATCACAGGCTGAAGCCTGTGCCACCCTACACGGCCCGCAGCAGCACCGCGGTAATATTGTCCGGACCGCCGGCGCCGCGTGCGGCTTCGATCAGCTCGCGGCACTTCTCTTCCAGCGGCTGGTTCGGCGCACCGCCCCGCAGAATGGCCACGATGCGCTGTTCCTCCACCACGCCATGCAATCCGTCACTGCACATCAGCAGCAGATCGCCGGGTTCGAGGCGGATGTCGTGATAATAATTAATCTCCAGCGCCACGCCCGCCCCGATGGCCATAGTCAAAACATGCCGCATCGGATGCGTGCGCAGGATCTCCTCGTTAAGGCCCAGCGGCCGGCCCACTTCGTTCACCCAACTCTGGTCTTCCGTGATCGCGCGGAAGCCGCTGTGGTCCAACAAATACGCGCGGCTGTCGCCCACGCTGGCGATGAGCAGCTCATCGCCCACCTCCAGCGCGGCCACCAGCGTGGTGCCCATGCCCTCCAGCTCCGGGTCGTTCGCGGCCGCACTCAGCACGCGCCGGTTAGCCTCCTCGACAGCCACCAGCAGCGCCTGCGAATCCCTGTTCTGGGCATTCAGTATGCTTTCGGAAACGGTATCGACAGCCAGCCGCGAGGCGCGCTCGCCGGCCTTGGCGCCGCCCATGCCGTCCGCCAGCACGTACAATCCCATCTCCGGATCGATCCGGGAATAATCCTCGTTATTTGTCCTGACGCAGCCTTTGTCGCTCAAGGCGCAAGCTTCCAGCATGATGACCCGCTCCGGAATTGGAATCTGCCACACTACGCGTCTGTAATTTTAACCGAAAGCCAAGCCGCCTTTTTCGACCATTTGTAAAACGGGTAGTGGGTTTACGCGGGAGATACTCTCAAACGGCTTGTGGATTCCCCGCGCGGCAGGCGGCACCACGCGAACTATAGCCATTGACAATATATCCAGTCCGGCTATAATTGACCCATGATAGCAACTCCGGGACCAGAGGCGCTGCTTCCCCTCCCTCCGGCAACTTTCCACATTCTGCTCGCCGTGGCCGTCGATGACCGGCACGGCTACGCCATCATTCAGGACGTGGCCGCGCGCACCGGCGGCGAGCTGAAGCTGAGCGCCGGGACGCTTTACCGCTCGATTCAGCGGATGCTCGAACAAGGATTGGTCGTCGAAACTCAGGATCGCCCCGCTCCGGAGCTGGACGACGAGCGCCGCCGGTATTACCGCATCACGCCCTTCGGCGCCGCCGTGGCGCGGGCCGAGGCCCGCCGGCTCACGCTGCTGGTCAAGATGGCGCGCGATCGCGGATTCGCGGCGGGGACGGCATGATGCGCTTCTACGATCTGCTTCTGAGGCTCTATCCTGCGTCGTTCCGCGCGGAGTACGGCGACGATATGCGCGCCATCTGGGCGCGACGCAGGCGCGACGCCGCGGGCCCGCCGGCGGTGGCCGCTCTGTGGATCGCCACAGTCTTCGAGGTTCTCTTCAATGCCGCGGCCGTGCACTGGGACATTCTCCGCCAGGATCTCCGTTACACGGCGCGCACCCTGGCCCGCTCGCCCGGATTCGCGCTCACCGCGATTCTGGTGCTGGCGCTCGGTATCGGCGCAAACACGGCGGCGTTCTCGGTAACCGATTTCGTGCTCATCCGGCCGTTGCCGTTTGCCGCGCCGGACCGCCTGGTGAAGCTCTGGGAGAAGGAGTCCGGCTACTCGCAGATGGAGCTGTCGCCCGCCAATTACGTCGACTGGAAACACATGAGCAAGTCCTTCGAGGGCATGGGCGCCTTCTGGGACACCTCGGTGAACCTGGTGGGCCAGGGCGACCCGGAAAGGCTCGAAGGGGCGGCCATCACCGCCGATTTGTTTCCGCTGCTGGGCGTGCAGCCTGCGATGGGGCGTCTGTTCACCGCTGAACAGGACCGCGAAGGCGCGCCGGGAACGCTGCTGCTGAGCTACCAGTTGTGGCAGGCGTTATTCGGCGGCGACCCCGGCGTGATCGGGCGGCGGGTGAATCTGGACAACCAGCCCTATGAAATCATCGGCGTCATGCCGCGCGATTTCCATTTTCCGAGCCGCAGCGCCGAACTATGGACGCCCATGCGATTCCAGGAGCATAGCGACGATTTCCGGGACCGCAACAATAACTACCTCAACGTCGTGGCGCGCTTGAAGCCGGGCGTTTCGCTGGCGCAGGCCCGCGCGGAAATGGGGGTAGTGGCAGCTCAACTGGAGCGGCAGTTTCCGAAAGAAAATCGCGAGACCACGGCTTCGGTCAACCTTCTGCGCGACGAGCTGTCCCAGCAATCGCGTCTGCTGCTGCTGGCCCTCAGCGGCGCGGCGATTTGTGTGCTGCTGATCGCCTGCGCCAATCTGGCGAATCTGCTGCTGGCGCGCGGGCTGGCCCGCCAGAAAGAGTTGGCCGTCCGGGCCGCCATGGGCGCGGGACGCGAGCGCCTGGTGCGCCAGTTGGTCACCGAAAGCCTGGTGCTGGCGCTGGCGGGAGGCGCGCTGGGCGTGCTGGTGGCCGCCGCCGCCGTGCCGTTGCTCGCCAGGCTGGTGCCCACTTCGCTGCCCATCGCACAGTCGCCATCCATCGATTTGCGGGTGCTGATCTTCGCCGGTGTGATCTCCGGCCTGACCGGGATCGCCTTCGGCGTGCTCCCGGCCGTGCGCGCCGGCCGCCAATCCGATTTCAGCGCGCTGCGGGAAGGGGCGCGCGCCGGCGGGGGACGCAAGGAACGCTTGCGCTCCGCCCTGGTGGTCGCGGAAGTCATGGCTTCGGTGGTTTTGCTGGTCTCCGCGGGTTTGCTGGTGCGCGCGCTGTGGCGGATCGAAGCCACCGATCCCGGCTTTCGCACGGATGGCGTGCTGACTCTACAGACGGCGCTGCCGATGCCCAAGTATGAGCAGACCGCGCGCCGCGCCGGGTTCTACACCGAGGTGCTCTCCGCGGTGCGGGCTCTGCCGGGGGTCTCCAGCGCGGCATATATCAGCTTCCTGCCAATGGTGATGCGCGGCGGGATCTGGCCGGTCACCGTGGATGGCAAAGCAGTTGAAGTGCAGCGAGCCGGGCCGCACCAAGCCAGCCTGCGATTCGTCACGCCGGGGTTCTTCGCCACGCTGGGGATTCCGCTCCACCGCGGGCGCGACGTCGCCGAATCGGATACCCTGGATGCGCCGTTCGCCGCCGTAGTCAGCGAATCCTTTGTGCGCCGCTATTGGCCGGACCAGGATCCGCTGGGCAGGCATTTCATGATGGCGTTTCACGACCGGATGGTAGTAGGTGTGGTGGGCGATATCCGCGTCCGTGGGTTGGAGCGGAACAGCGAGCCGCAGGCCTATCTTCCGTACCGCCAGGTACAGGATGGGTGGGTAATCGGCTATGCGCCGAAAGACCTGGTGATCCATTCTGCGATCGGGCCCGGGACATTGCTGCCGGCCGTTCGCCGGATCGTTCGCGCCGCGGACGCCGAGCAGCCAGTCTCGGATGTGCACACGATGGCGGATATCGTGGAGGAGCAGACCGCGTCGCGCTCGGCGCAGGTGCGCGTGCTGGGGGCCTTCGCGGCGATCGCGTTTCTTCTGGCGGCCGTGGGCATTCACGGATTGCTGTCGTTTGCCGTGTCGCGGCGGACTCAGGAGATCGGTGTGCGCATCGCGCTGGGCGCGCGGCCCGGCGGGATCGTGGGGATGATCGTCAGGCAAGGCGCTTTGCTGGCGTGCGCCGGCGTGGCGCCGGGCATCGCGCTGGCCTACGCCGCGGGCCGGGCCATGGAAGGGCTACTGGCGGGCGTGAAGCCGGGCGACGCAGCCACCTTTGCCAGCGCGATCGGACTTTGTTTGCTGATGACCATGCTGGGCAGTCTTCTGCCTGCGCTGCGGGCGGTGCGGATCGACCCGATCGCGGCGATCCGCTCTGAGTGACGTGGGGCAGGTTGGTAACCTGCAGGCCGATTGTTAATCGGCCTTTCGCCAGCAATGCTCGCGTGGGCGGGTCCTGGAGGCCCCGCGCAGACCTGGAGGTCCGCCCCACTTGGCTTAGAATGAGAACCGGCCGGCGAACTGGAACGCGCGCGGTCCGCCCGAACCGAAAACGTTCGAACTGGCGCTGGTCGGCACTCCTAATCCGGCTCCGGACGAACCCAGGTTGTAGCTGTACCCGCCCAGGTTGGCGATGTTGAATACGTTGAAACACTCGCCAATGAGGGACAATTTGGCGCGCTCGGTACCCAGCTTGAACACTTTGGTCACGCGGATGTCCTGCGAGTTAAAGCTGCGCGGTAACGAGAAGTTCGACGGCAGCGCAATAGTGGGAATCACGCCCGTGGTAGTGGTCTTCCCGGCGTAGGTCTGGTTGAACGCATTGACCGCCTGAATCAGCGCGCCCTTTCCATCGTTGATGCCGAGCTGGTTATATCCGATGCCCGGAAGCGGCGACCCGCAGGTCTCTCCCGCTGCGTACGCGCCGTTGCCGTTCAAATCCACGCCCGATATGCAAGGTTCAATCGGCCCCACGCTTTGGAACGAGGTGATACCCGCAATCGTGATGCCCCACGGCAGATCGACGGTCATGGAGCCGGTCAGGATCTGATGGCCCGCCTGCGGACCCCAGGAAGCCAGCCAGTTGTTGTCGTCCACCAGGCCGTTGTAGCCGACCTGGTTGGAATATGAGTACGACAACTGCCCGCTGGTGCGGTGCGAGAAACGCTTGTTGGCTTTGAGCAGCAGTCCCTTATAGTGCGAACGCGCGCCGCTCTCGATGGCCTGGATGACGCCGGTGGAGCATTCGGCGGACGGGTCCAACGCCTGAGCCGCGCTGGTGCAAACCGGGATCACCGGTCCGGCCGCGCTGTAGAAGTGGTTGAGGTCCGTGTCGCGAATCATCTGATGCAGGTATTGCCGGAACACGAAGTCGGCGGTGACCACCAAGTCGGTGCGCACCTCGCGCTGGATTCCGATGCTGGCGTGCTCGGAATAAGGCGGCCGGAAATTCTGGGCGAGCAGTTCGGTTCCCGTCTTGAATATATTGATGTTGCGAACCGCCAGACTGGTGTTGCCGGGAGGGCCCAGCTCGGCTTGGGCTCCGGCATAAAAAGCTGGGACGAGTTGGTTCAGCTCGGCCCCGGTGAAGGTGGTGGGTTCGCTCGAGAGCGCTGTCGGCTGGAGCGGCCCCGGCAATTGACTGAAGCCGTTTAGCTCCGAGATGGTCGGGAAGAAGACGCTATCTCCCAGCAGGGTCCGCCCGGTGCCGGCCGGTCCGATCATGCCCCGCTCCTCCAGTCGGATCTCCAGGTTCATGGTGTCGTAGTAAATGCCGCCGCCGCCGCGTATCACGGTCTTGTTGTCCTTGCCCACGGTCCAGGCAAAGCCCAGCATGGGACTGAAATTGTGCGGTTGGTGCAGTTCGTGCCCCAGATTGCCCGCGCCGAAGATGGGCGCCAGGTACTGGGGCTTGGTCAAATCGTAGTTGAGCGCGTTGCTTTCGTAAGTCCACGCCAGCCCATAATTCAGGCTGAACTTGGGCTTCACGCGCCAGGCATCCTCCCAGTAGAAGTGCATGGTATTGTCATGATCGGCGGCGCCATGGTCATAGGAAGGCGGCTGGTTGATGTCGCCGACGCCCATCTCAAATCCGGCCACCGGAAGCTGCAGGATGTCGTTGATGGTGTTGAACGAAGAAGGAATCGAGATTTGGAACGGCGCAGGCACCTGGGAACTGAAATATTGCACGATCTCCGGGGAATACAGCTCGGCCGCCGCGGGAGCCGCATAAGCGTAAGTCCCGACGCCTATCTGATACTCCCAGTAAGCGCCGAACTTCATGGAGTGAGCGCCTTTCGTCTTGCTGATGTTGTCCGCGAAGATGTGCCGCCGCAGGACGCGGGTTTGCGGCGCATTGGTGGCATTCCCGATGGTGAAGTTCGAGACGCCGACGAGGCTGAAGTTGGGCATTCCCAACCCCAGGCAGGGCGCCGGGCATTGGGCCGCCGTGGGTGGCTCGTTGTAGTTCGACCAATAGGTATAGGAGTAGCGGAATTCGTTGGTCATGCTGGGACTCAACGTACTGGTGAGCGCGAAGACCCCGGAATCCGCCCAGTTCTTGTTTACGACCCAATCCGAGGGCAGGTCGCCGCCGCCGGGCGGGGCATAGCCGTTGTTGCCGTCGTGGGAATAGCGGAGAGAGGCGCTGTGCTTGGCGCTGATGAGCCAGTCCAGCCGCTCGTTGATCTCATTTTCGTGGAAGGGACTGGCGGCATACGACGAGAACTGCTGGAATAGCGGGTCGCTCGGAACGGCGCTGTAGACCCCCACCTGGTTGGTATGCTCCAGGGCGGAAAAGAAAAACAGCTTGTCCTTCTTGATCGGTCCGCCGACTTCGAAGCCCGACTGGCGCCGCGCAAAAAACGGACTGGCCGGCTCATTCGGGTCGCGCTGCAGATACGGATACGCCGAGAAGTCGTGGTCGCGGTCGAAGAAGAAGACGCTGCCATGAAACTCGTTGGTACCGCCGCGCGTCGCGATATTGATCGCGCCCCCGGCGCCAATGGCGTTGGAAAGGTCCATGTTCGTCGAGGAAAGCTGAAACTCCTGCACTACTTCCTGCGACAAGTTCTGCTGGGTGCCACCGGTCACGGAGTCGGCGATGGTGGCGCCATCCACGGTGATGCGCACCGAGCCGTTGCCGGAACCGGCGCCCAGGATATTCACGTCGAACAGCCGGTTGTATTGGCCTACGCTGTTGGCCGAGACGGTCACGCCCGGCTCCAGCATGGCCAGGTTCAGGAAGCTGCGGCCGTTGAGCGGCAGGTTCTCAATCTCCTGGCGCGTGATCACGCCCCCTATAGTGTGACTGTCATAGTCGATCTGCGCGGCTTCGCCTTGCACGCTGACCACCTCGTTGGCCGCACCCACCTGCATGGCCAATTCGATCGTGGTGACCCTGCCCACCTGCACCGTGGCGTTATCGAGCAGTGTCCGGAATCCCGATGCCTCGGCCTTCAAGCTGTAACTTCCCGGAAGCAAGGGCGCCACATGGAAAGACCCGTCGGCGGCCGTTACCACCTGGCGTGCCCGCCCCGTATCCTTGTTGGTCACCGTTACAGTGGCCCCCTGCATCAGCCCGCCCGTCTGGTCGTGCACCGTGCCGTTCAAGGATCCCACCGGCACCTGCGCCAGGCCGTGAACCGCTCCCCATGCTGCGACGCACAATAGCGACACACAGAGTCGCACTCGATTGAACATGTCTTCCCCTCCAAAGTGTGGTGCGCCGTAAATGACGCACGTCGCGTTAGGTTACACACCCTTGAAGACCGTTGTCAAGGGGGGTGGGATTGAGGGATTTTAAGCCGCTAAACTCGCGAAAAGCAGCGTGGCGCAGATGATCGTTGTTTGTCGTCTGCGCACCGTGCTCGAACCCGGCAGGCCACGAAGAACGATGGCCTGCCCCACAGCAGTTGCTATTCCCACACCGACGAAGCAAACTGTAAATGTAATGAACTCCAAAGTCCGCAAAGCCGTATTCCCGGCCGCGGGTCTGGGCACCCGTTTCCTGCCGGCCACCAAGGCGCAGCCCAAGGAGATGCTGCCGCTGGTCGATAAGCCCCTCATTCAATACGGTGTGGAAGAGGCGCTGCATTCCGGAATTCAGAACATCATTATCGTCACCGGACGCGGTAAAAGCGCCATCGAAGACCATTTTGATGTGAGCTTCGAGCTGGAAAACATACTCGAAATGCGGGGCAAAAAGGATCTGCTTGCCATCGTGCGCAACGTCTCCGACATGATCAACGTCTCGTACACGCGGCAAAAGGAAGCTTTGGGGTTGGGACACGCCGTATTGCGCGCCATGGAACTGGTCGGCAATGAGCCTTTCGCGGTGGTGCTGGCCGACGACGTGATCGACGCCGAAACGCCCTGCCTGCGCCAGTTGCTCGACATCTACGAGTTCTTCTGCTCGCCGGTGCTGGCGGTCATGGAGGTTCCCCCGGACAAAATCTCGGCGTATGGCGCGATCGACGCCGAACCGATTTCCCATAACGGCTGCCGCGATCGGGTGTACCGCATCCGCGACCTGGTGGAAAAGCCCAAGCCCTCGGAGGCGCCTTCCAACCTGGCGATCATTGGCCGCTATGTGCTCATCCCGGAGATATTTCAGTCGCTGCAGGCGATCGAACCGGGATCCGGATCGGAAATCCAATTGACGGATGCGTTGCGCCATCTTCTGCGGACTCGCCCGATTTATGCGTACCGGTTCGAAGGTACCCGGTACGACGCCGGCGACAAGCTCGGATTTCTTAAGGCCACGGTAGAATTCGCCCTGCGGCGCCACGATCTGGGGGGGCCGTTTCGGGAGTATCTGAAGGGCCTTGCACTTTAGTTTCAATTATTTATAGGAATAGTAACGGGCGTACTAGAAATCTTATCAAAACATCTTGCACCTGGAATTGGTGGGTGCTATGATTATGCGACGGTTCTGGTATTATAGTCAGGTCCCGGATTGATGGTTGAAACAGTACTGATCCTCGCATTTTCGTTGGCATTATTCCTGTACTGGTTCCGCTATACCGTTCTTCTCTTGCTGAGCGAGGAAGAAGCGGACCAGCCTACCACGGTGATCGACCAGTTGAATGTGTTGGAAACCCGAAAAGCCTTGCGGCAAGCGCAGGGGGACTTGCCCCTGGATCCCCTACAGCGCGCCCTCGACAACGATTACCGGATGCTTCGTTACCTGCTGGATCACGCGGCGGGTATGGGGCTGCGCCCAGTGGAACACTATCTGCTGGTTCTCGACTATCGGATTATGCGGGCGTGGTATGGCCTGACACGAAACGCGTCCACCCGGCAGGCGCGGCGCGCGCTCGACGAGATGGCCGGAGTGGTCAGCCACATCGCCTATAAAATGGGCGAACGCGCTGCCAGTTTTTCGCAGGCCTAGCAGGATGCTGAAAAAGGCCCTCGCAGGCTGAAGCCTGTGCCACCATCTGCCGCTAAGTCATTGATAACCGGTGGCACAGACTTTGCACACTGCTGGGGATTCTTGTGGGGCAGGTTGGCAACCTGCGGCCGATTGGCAATCGGCCTTCGCGAGACAAAACCAACCATCCAACCTCGCTCCCCCACCACCCGCCGATCCAATCTTGACACTTTAGTACAGATTTAGCATCCTATATATGTGAGCACCTCTGCCAACACCATCGAAACCTTCGCCAATCAGGAATACAAGTGGGGTTTCGTCACCGAGATTGACGCCGATACCGTGCCGCCGGGCCTCAATGAGGATGTCATCCGGCTGATTTCAAAGAAGAAAAACGAGCCGGAGTTCATGCTGGAGTGGCGCCTGAAAGCCTACCGGCACTGGCTCACCATGCTGGAACCCACTTGGGCCAACATCCACTATCCGCCCATCGATTACCAGGCTATCAGCTACTACGCCGCCCCCAAAACCAACGTCAACCGGCCCAAAAGCCTCGACGACGTCGACCCGGAATTGCTGCGCACCTATGAGAAGCTGGGTATCCCATTGCAGGAGCGTGAGTTGCTCGCCGGAGTGGCGGTCGATGCGGTGTTCGACAGCGTCTCGGTAGCCACCACTTTCAAAGAGAAGCTGGGCGAGATGGGCATCATCTTCGGCTCATTCTCCGAAGCCGTCCAGGAGCACCCCGACCTGATCAAGAAATACCTCGGCTCGGTGGTGCCGTCGACCGACAACTTCTTCGCCGCCCTGAACTCGGCGGTTTTCACCGACGGCTCCTTCTGCTACGTGCCCAAGGGCGTGCGTTGCCCCATGGAGCTGTCCACCTACTTCCGCATCAACGCCAAGAATACCGGCCAGTTCGAACGCACCCTGATCATCGCCGACGAAGGCGCGTACGTCAGCTACCTGGAAGGCTGCACGGCGCCCATGCGCGACACCAACCAGTTGCACGCGGCCGTGGTCGAGTTGGTCGCGCTCGACAACGCCCAGATCAAATACTCGACGGTACAGAACTGGTATCCCGGCGACAAGGAAGGCCGCGGCGGCATCTACAATTTCGTCACCAAGCGCGGCGCGTGCCGCGGCGTCAACTCCAAGATCTCCTGGACGCAGGTGGAGACCGGCTCCGCCATCACCTGGAAGTATCCAAGCTGCCTGCTGATTGGCAACAACTCGGTCGGCGAATTCTACTCCGTGGCGCTCACCAATCATCACCAGCAAGCCGATACCGGCACCAAGATGGTCCACATCGGTAAGAACACCCGCAGCACCATCGTGTCGAAGGGCATCTCGGCGGGCCAGGGCCAAAACACCTATCGCGGATCGGTCAAGATCCTGAAGAGCGCCTCCAACGCGCGCAACTATTCGCAGTGCGATTCCATGCTTCTGGGCGACAAGTGCGGCGCGCACACCTTCCCGTATCTTGAAGTGAAGAACACCTCCTCGCAGGTGGAGCACGAAGCATCCACCTCTAAGATCGGCGAAGACCAGATTTTCTATTGCCGGCAGCGCGGCATCTCCACCGAAGACGCGGTCTCCATGATTGTGCACGGCTTCTGCAAAGAGGTCTTCCGGGAGTTGCCCATGGAGTTCGCCGTGGAAGCCCAGAAGCTGCTAGGAGTCAGTCTCGAAGGAAGTGTCGGATAAGCTAACCATGTCATTACTCGAAATCAAGAACCTGCATGCCAACGTCGCCGGACGCGAGATTCTCAAGGGAATCGACCTTTCCATCAACGCCGGCGAAGTGCACGCCATCATGGGCCCCAACGGCTCGGGCAAGAGCACGCTCGCGCAAGTCCTGTCGGGCCGCGATCTGTACCAGGTGACCGCCGGCGAAGTCGTCTACGACGGCAAAGACCTGCTGGCCATGTCGCCCGAGGATCGCGCCCGCGAAGGCATCTTCATGGCGTTTCAATACCCGGTGGAAATTCCCGGGGTCAGCAACCTCTATTTCCTGAAGGCGGCACTGAACGCCATCCGCAAGCACCAGGATCTGCCGGATCTGGACGCCATGGATTTCCTCGCGCTGGTGAAAGAAAGGATGGCGCTGATGGAGATGGATCAGAGTCTGCTGAACCGCGCCGTCAACAGCGGTTTTTCCGGCGGCGAAAAGAAGCGCAACGAGATTTTTCAAATGGCCGTGCTGGAGCCTAAGCTGGCCATCCTGGACGAAACCGATTCCGGCCTGGATATCGACGCGCTGAAGATTGTGGCCGCCGGCGTCAACGCGCTGCGCAGTCCCGAGCGCGCCATGATCGTGGTCACGCACTATCAGCGGTTGCTGAACTACATCGTGCCGGATTTCGTGCACGTGCTGGCCGAAGGCCGTATCGTGAAATCGGGTGGCAAGGAACTGGCGCTGGAGTTGGAAGAGTCGGGCTACGTCGGTATCGAGGGAGAGGCGGCATGATCGACCGCATTCGCGAAGAAGCCCGCCAGCGCTTTAGCGATCTAGGCTTCCCCACGACGCACGACGAAGACTGGCGATTCACCAGCGTAGCCCCCATCTCCCGAACTAACTTTGAGCCAAGTGGGGCAGGCTCTCAGCCTGCGGCGGCCTCTCAGGCCGCCCCGGGCGTCCGCATCGCAAAACTCTCCGAAGCGGACGTCGAGCCCTATCTCGCCCGCTATGCCAGCTTCCAAAACAACGCCTTCGTAGCGCTCAATACCGCCAATTTCGAAGACGGCCTCTTTATCCACATCGCCAAAGGAGCGGTAATCGAAGAACCGATCGAACTGATCATCCGGTCATCCGCCAACGGTCATCCTACGGTTTCCCACCCCCGCATCCTGATCGTAGCGGAACCCGATAGCCACGCCACCATCATTGAAACTTACACCGGGAACGGCGGCGCCTATTTCACCAACCCGGTCACCGAAATCGTAGCGGGCGACCACGCCGTCATCGACCATTACAAACTCCAAACCGAAACCGCCCGTGCCTACCACGTGTCGACCACGCAAATCCAACTTGGCCGCGACACCAACTTCCGCTCGCACTCGCTCTCCTTCGGCGGAGCGCTGGTGCGCAACGACGTGAACGCGGTCCTCGCCGAAGGCTGCGAATGCACGCTCAACGGCCTGTACCTGACCGGAGGCGAGCAGCACATCGACAATCACACCACTATCGATCACGCCAAGCCGCACGCCGCCAGTCACGAATTGTACAAGGGCATCCTGGAGGGCCATTCCAGGGCGGTCTTCAACGGCAAAATCCTGGTCCGCAAGGATGCGCAAAAGACCGACGCCAAGCAAACCAACAAGAACCTGGTGCTGTCGGAAGACGCCGTCATCGACACCAAGCCCGAGCTGCAGATTCTTGCCGACGACGTCCGCTGCACGCATGGCGCGAC
>JBEKPZ010000005.1:0-56455 GCA_049520215.1 Bryobacteraceae bacterium
CTGACCCTGGGTGTGACCTTCCTGTTGGAATCGCTGCTGAGCTATCTGCGGATCCCGGAATTGGTGTTGGCCCCCACCATCATGATGCTCGGCAGCGCCTTGACCCTGGCCGTGCTGCTGCTCTGGCGCATATTCTACAGCGCGGCGCTATGGAAGAGCTTGGGCGCAGAGCGCGTGCTCTTCTTTGGGACCAATGCAGCCGCTCTGGAAGCGGGCAGAAGCCTGGCGGCGCATCCCGAGTTGGGCCTCGCGCTGGCCGGATACATCGACGACGATCGGCCGGCCGGCACGCCGCTGAACGGAGCGCGGGTGCTGGGTTCGACCGCGGACCTCGCGCGCGTGGTTGCCGAAGTCCGCCCAGACCGCATTGTGGTGGGGGTTACCGAACGTCGCCATGGCATGCCGTTTGGAGAATTGCTGGATCTGCAGTTCCGCGGCACGGAAATCCAGCGCGTGGCGGAGTTGTACGAAGTCGCCTGCGAGCGTGTGTGCGTGGCCGAGTTGCTCCCCTCGCAACTGATCTTCTCCGACGAGTTGGGTGCCCGCCGCGGCGCCATCGCGCTACAGGCCATCTACTCCAATATCGCAGCGTTGGCCGGCTTGGCGCTGTTGGCGGTACTGCTGTTGCCCATTGCCGCGGCAATCAAGCTGTCCTCCCGCGGCCCGGTCGTCGAAGGGCGCCTGCGTTGGGGCGTGAACCTGGTCCCATTCACGCTTTACCGCTTCCGCTGCCGGCGCGCCGATGGCCAACTTACGCGAGTGGGCGCCTGGTTGCGCCGGCTGCATTGGGATGCGCTGCCGCAACTATTGAACGTGATCCGCGGCGAGATGTCGCTGGTGGGACCGCGTGCGCACAATCCGGAGTTCATCCCGGTATTGATGGAGCAAATGCCCTACTATGGGCAGCGGCATGCTGTGCGCCCCGGCATCCTGGGTTGGAGCCAGCTCAACTGCGATTACGGGCGGCAAGTTCACGACGCGCGAGAGTCGCTGGAGTACGACCTGTATTACATCAAGCACATGTCTCCGGCGCTGGACGCAAATATCATTCTGCACAGCTTGATGGAGGCGCCGTTTCGGGAGGGATAAGGCTGCGTAAACGCAGTGCTCCGCAAGCGCAGACGTCTTGGTGCTACAGCCCGGCCCAGATGTCGGCTAGCGACAGGACAAATCCTGCCACGGGACCCTCGCCGTCGATGCGCTCCGGGTTAACGAGTTGCTCAGGCTCACGGCCGGGGCGATAGATATATACCGTGCGACGATCAGGGTCGAGCAGCCATCCCAATTGCGCACCGTTTTCGATCCATTCGCGCATCTTGGCTTTGAGCTTAGCGAGGCGATCCGAGGGGCTTCTCAGTTCTACTATGAAATCCGGACACAGCCGCGGAAATTTACGCTTCTCTTCTCTGGTCAGCTTGTCGAGCCGCGACCGAAGAACCCAGGAGGCGTCCGGCGAATATGCCGCTCCACTCGGAAGGAAGTATTCCACGCTGGAATCAAACGCCCGGCCACGACCGTCCTTTCGCGCCCAGGTTCCCAACTGCACGGTCAGCTCACTGTTTCGGAAGCCACTTTCACCTCCCACTGGGGACATGATCAGGATGTCTCCTTCCGCCGATCGCTCGATGCGCACGTCCGGATTATTCGCGCAAAACTGGAAGTACTCGTCGTCGGTCATCCCGCGCTCCCACTGGATGGCCATCGGCCGCTCTGATTCTTCGACCAGGATTTGCATGATTCCAGAATACTCGCTACGGTCCCGCTAAAGATACGGCAGCCGGGGCTTTGGCCTCGCTGGTCGCGATCTCGGGGAATTTTTCCACCAATATCTCCCGTAGCGAGTCCACAAACGGCGCAACGACCATGGGCAGCACCGAGGATGCGAAAGGCCGCGCCAGCACCACGTAATCTCCGTTGGCTAGCGGTACACGCACGGTCCAACCAGGAGCCGCGGAGTCATCGGAAGAGTATTCGAAGATTTCGCCAGCCAGGCACAGCCGCACCTGCTGGAATCCGAACTTCCCGCAGGTTTCGCGGACCACTTCCCAGCAATCGGCGGCCGTGGCGGCGGCACCCAGAGCGGCACGGAATTTTCGCAGCTCCAGTTGGGCGCTCACCGAACGTTGGAACTCGCCGCTAAACAGCAGCCGGCCGGCCAAATCGAATTCGGCGTAACCCAAATACTGAACGCCCAGCAATACAAAAAGGCCAAACAGCACGACCAGCGCGAGGGAGAAACTGTGCACCACGCCTTGCAACAGAGAAAACGCGGCGGCCAATCCACACAGACCGTAAAGCACCAGAACCACCCGGCGCGGCGTGAACCCGCGATCGAGCAGCCGATGGTGTATGTGGCCGCGGTCGGCTCCAAAAATCGGCTGATGCCGCAGAAAACGCCGCACAATGGCCAGCGCGACATCCAGCAAGGGAATCGAGAGCGCCATCAACGGCGCGGTCATGCCCAGCAGGGTGGCCGATTTGTTACTCCAGATGGCCGCGTAACAGCCCAACAGAAAGCCGATCAGCAAGCTGCCGGAATCGCCCAGGAAAATGGTGGCGGGGTTGAAATTGTAGCACAAGAAGGCGAGCAGCGCGCCGGCCAGCGGGAAGGTGGCCACCGCCAGCACCATGTTGTGCTGCATCATGGCCGCGGCGAAAACGGTCAGCGTGGCGAACAGACCTACTCCCACGGCCAAACCGTCCAGCCCGTCCACCAGGTTGAAGGCGTTCATGCAGGCCAGCAGCCAGAGAATAGTAAGCGGGACATTCCACCAAGCGTCCGTAGGAGCGCCGCCGATGGACAGGATGCGCACACCGCCCACACAGGCCAAGCCCGCCGCGGCGACTTGTCCCACCAGCTTGATCCAGGCGCGCAAGTTGAACAGGTCGTCCAGCAAGCCGATCCCGAAGGCCAGTGCGGCGCCCGGCAGCAGTTTCCATACGAGCGAGAGCTGCTGGGCGAGCGGGCTGCCTTCTTCCGGACGCACCAAAACATACGCCACCAGGTAAGAAATAGCAATGGCCAAGCCGCCCACCCGCGGGATGGGATAGCGATGAACCTTGCGCACGGCATCGGGTTGGTCCACCACCCCATAGGACCGGAACACATCGCGGCAAATCGGGGTCAGTACCAGGGAAATGATAAACGCTCTGAATCCTAACCAGAGCAAGGAATGCACTCGAAGACCTCCGGCTACTCATCCCGATGTTGGCGCACCCCACCGCTTCGTGTCAAGCCACATGGTTTCAATTATTTCCGGTTTGTACCCGTACATGATTGACCGGCGTCCACGGGGCCGCCTCACAAACATTGACGAACCCGCTCCGCTTGACAGCGCCGCTTCGGGCGCGTCAGAGTGAATGGTTGGACTCTGATTGCAAAATAACCGATCGAAATCCTGAGTCCCGGAGGCCCTTTGCTGCTTGTTCGAACCACCCTGTTGCTAGGCTGCGCGCTAGCCCTGATGGCGCAATCCGATTCCGACTCCGGCTCGGGTGAGGAGTACGGCGGACCCGCAATTCTAAGCCGGGGCGAAGTCCCCGGCGCGCAGACGGCGTCGCCCATCGCCTTCCGGCCGTATATCGGGCTGAGCGGGATCTACGATGCCGGCTTGATACCAGTTTCGGTGACCTCGACCGGCGGTATACCTTCCACGGATTTGTATGGCGAGGAGTTGAATCTGGGCGCATACACCTATCACACTTGGAAGCATACTACCCTGGGACTGGACTACCGGGGGGATTACCGGCATTACTCCGCCAGCTACTGGGACGGCACCGATGACTTCCTGTCGCTCATCCTTACGCACCGGCCCACCAAGCGCGTGACGTTCACGCTGCGAAACCAGGCCGGCGTCTATTCCTTCAATAATTATTCGCTGTCCGCGCCCGTTGGCTTTCTCGATCCGAATTATCTACAGTTGCCCCAAAACGATATTTTTGATAACCGGGTCATTTTCGTGGGCGCCTCGGGAGATCTGACTTACCGCTTGTCGGCCCGGCTGTCGTTCAATCTCGGGGGGGAAGGCTCTCTGGTGCGCCGGGAATCCACCGCGCTTTACGGCATGACAGGCGCTGTAGCACACGGGGATTTGCAGTACCGGATCAGCCGGCACTCCACCCTGGGTGCAGACTATCGCTTCACCTACTACAACTACACCAGGGGCTTCGGCAACACGGCGATACAGTCGGTGGGCTTCAATTACAGCACGCAGGTATCGCGACAGGTGCAACTATCCGCGCGCATCGGCGGCGCGCGATTGGAAAGCAACAGCCTGACCGAGGTTGCGCTGGACCCGGCGCTGGCGGCTCTGCTGGGCGAGTCGGTGTCTATTCAGGCCGCGCATACCCTCAACTACGTGCCCGACATGCAAGTGCGGCTGTCGGACACCTTCCGCCACTCGCAATTTACGCTGGAGTACTTGAACCAAGTGGTCCCCGGCAATGGGGTTTACCTCACGTCCAGGAATAATTCCGGGAATGTCTCCTATAGCTATTCCGGTGTGCGCCACTGGAATTTCGGCGTGAACGGCACTTATGGCCGGATGAGCGCGCTGGTGCAGACCGTGGGCGTGTACACCGCCTACGGGGCAGGAGCCGGCATTACGCGCGACTTGGGAAGAGGTCTGCATACCGTGCTGCGCCTGGACGCGCACCACTACGATATCGCTACCTCGACAGCCTTCACGCACACCGAATACCGGGCCTCCCTCGGGCTGAGCTTCAGCCCGGGAGATGTACCGCTGGTGCTGTGGTAGCGGGCGGCGGCTTAAGCTAGGAGCGCAGAGTAAATCTCGCCCATTCTGCGGGCGGCCGCCGGGAGCGAGAAGCGGCTGTGAATCAGGCGGGCGGCGTTGCCTGCCAACTCGCCGCGCCGCACGGGATCGCGCACGAGCAGACGCAACACTTCCGCCAGTCCGGCCGCATCGCGCGCTTCGAAGAGCATGCCGGTTTCGCCATGCGCGACTAATTCCGGATTGCCGCCGACACACGATGCGGCCACGCAACAGCCGCAGGCCATGGCCTCCATGAGCGCGTTGGAGAGCGCTTCGGACAGCGACGGCAGCACGAATATGTCGATGGCATGCAGCCAATCCGCCACTCGCGGCGTGCCGGGTTCGAAGACGCAGTCCGGCAGAATGCCAAGCGCCCGCGCGCGGTCCTGCAAGCCCGCGAGGCAGGGTCCGCTGCCAACTATGGCTAGCTTCATGCCGGGCACAAGCCCGCGGACGGCGGCAAAGGCGTCCAGCAAGGTGTCGAGTCCTTTTTCGGGCCGCAGACCGCATACCACTCCCACGACCAGCGCGGCGGTGCGCAAGGCCTCCGGCCGGGCGCCACGGACAGGCTGGAACGCGCGCGTGTCGATGCCGTTATAGCAGAGATGAATCAGCCCGGCTGGCACCTTCTCTTCGTTGTGCAGATGGCGCCGCAAGAACTCGCAGTTGACTACGATGCCATCGACCAGGCGATCGGTGAGGCGCAAGCCATGCCGATAAACGGCCGGCCATAATGCCCGGTCGGCCCTCTGGCTGGAAACCACTACCGGAGAGCCCCCCAAGCGGGCCGCGGGTGCTCCATAGAGATTCGCGGGCGTGTCGAAGGTGTGCACCAGCTCGATGCCCTGTTCCCGGATGTACGCGGCTATGCGCAACGCGCCGTTCACGCTGGCTAGCGAGGGCACCGGGAAGTGCACGATGGGCACGCCGGCGGCCCGCAGCTCGTCCGCGCGCATGCCCGCCGGACGGAAGCAGCCCACGCGCGGATCGAACCGCGAACGATCTAGCGCCTTGGCAATCTCCGCCATCTGCCGCTCGCTGCCGCCCAGATTCAACTCCTGCACCATCAGCAGAATGGGGGTGGGAGCAGGCATGCATTCTCAATGTAACGCATACCCTCGAATGCTACAGTAAGACAAAAGGTATCCGAGTCCATGTGCGGCATTGCCGGATTCTACTTGCGTGACGGGCAGGCGAGTTTGTCCACAGTGCGTGCGATGTGCGACCAGATACGGCACCGCGGGCCCGACGATGAGGGCTACCATGTGGAGGGCGGCTGCGCCATCGGTATGCGGCGGCTCAGCATCATCGATCTCAGCACCGGCCATCAACCGATGGCGAATGAGGACGAATCTGTCTGGGTGGTCTTCAACGGCGAGATCTACAATTACCAGGAACTCCGTCGCGATCTGCTGGCCCGTGGGCACCGGTTCGTCACCAATAGCGACACCGAAACGCTCGTTCATCTCTACGAGGAACAAGGCGCCGAGGGCTTGCGGCGGCTGCGCGGCATGTTCGCTTATGCCATCTGGGACGCCCGCCGGCGGCGTGTTTTTCTGGCGCGCGATCGGTTTGGCAAGAAGCCGCTTTACTATGCGGTGTTGCCTGAGGGAATCTATTTCGGAAGCGAGTTGAAATGCCTGCGTGCGGCCGGTGTGCCATCGGAAATCGACGCGGAGGCCCTGCGACTCTTTTTTCACTTCACCTACATTCCGGAACCCTGGAGTTGTTTTCGGGCTGTGCGTAAGCTTCCGCCAGGATCCTGGCTGACTTACGACGCGGATGGAACCGTCCGCCAAGGCCGCTACTGGCGGTTTCCTACACCGGTTGCCGAAACGCCGATGGACTTCTCGGAAACCGATGTATGCGCGCAGTTGCGGGAGAAGTTCGACGAATCCGTACGCATCCGGATGATTGCCGATGTTCCGTTGGGCGCGTTCCTGAGTGGCGGGATCGATTCTAGTTCAGTCGTGGCATCTATGGCTCTTGCATCGCCTGAGCCCGTACGAACGTTCTCTATCGGTTTTGAGGAGAGTGCCTTCAATGAATTGGAGTATGCCGCCATGGTGGCGCGCCAGTACCATACTGACCATCATGAAATCGTGGTGCGGCCGGACGCCGTGGATTTGGTTTCCCGCCTGGTCCGGCACTTCGATGAGCCCTTCGGCGATTCCTCCGCCATTCCCACGTTCATTGTTTCCGAATTCGCTGTGCGGCATGTGAAGGTGGCGCTAAGCGGGGATGGCGGCGACGAGTTGTTTGCCGGCTACGACCGCTTCCAGACACTCGAGAGGCTACGGAAGTTGGATCGCGTGCCGCGAGCATTCCGCGCATTCACTTCCTGGATGGCGGACTGTTTGCCGTATTCGGCTTACGGCAAGAATTATCTGCACATGTTGAGCCGCTCAACCGCGCTGGAGCGTTACTTTGAGAGCAACTTCGCACCCTGGTTTCTGCGCCAGGAGTTGCTCCAGAAGGAATGGATGCTCCCGGCCGATGGCGCCTATTTGACGCGCTCGCTGGCGGAGTTTCTGCTTCCCGGAAACGCCGACTTGCTCTCGCAAGCGCTGTTTTTTGAGACCACGCAGAATCTGCCTGGAGACATGCTCGTCAAAGTCGATCGCATGTCCATGGCAAACTCACTGGAAGTACGCTGCCCTCTGCTCGATCATGAGCTGGGAGAACTTGCGGCTGGAATTCCTCATGGTTGGAAGATCAGAGATGGCAAGGGCAAATATATTTTGTTGCGCGCTTTAGGGGACCGCTTACCGGCAGCGCTATTAACCCGTGGCAAGATGGGCTTCGGCGTACCGCTGTCGTTGTGGTTTCGTGGCGCCTTGCGGGCATTTCTCTGGGACCATCTGGGTAGTGCTTCGTTTACCCAGCGCGGCGTCGTCTCGCCGGTATTCGTTCAGCAGATGCTTCGCGAACACGATTCCGGGCGACGCGACAACTCGCACTGGCTGTGGTCGCTGCTGATGCTTGAGCTTTGGTTTCGCCAGTTGGACGCACCGCCCACAGCGGCAGGCTGCGCTTATGATTAAACCCATGGTTGTCATCTTTTCGCGTGGGTCTGACCATAAACACCGCCGGCCAGTCGCGTGCTTTGGCGTAAACCGGGCTACTCCGGTACGTGCCTCAGCGTAACCAAAAGGGCCAACTTGTGTGTTTCAGCGTAAATGCTCATCAACCGAGACGCTGAAGGTACTGTTAAACTATTGAAAATAATGCCATTACTTGCTTACGCCCAGACACATGAGCGGATCTGGTGTGTTTTGATAGTGTTACAACTTCCTTACGCCGAGCCACATGCGCCTTACGATCAAACCCATGAGCCTTACGCTGAAGCACATGCCTCAAAAACACGCATATTTGTTCAGAAGTCGTTTAATCACAATCTCTTACAAAGTTTGCGCAGGTTCGATCGTAGCTTCTATATGGAATGGTTTATGGTTTGGATAAACCTAACCAGAGCTAACGCAGACGGGCACACAAGGCTACCGCATGGTTGGATTGGTGTGTGCTTACCAATAAAAACCCAGATGGTCTATGGGCTTCATCGTAAACCGCTAGAACAAAACGCCCGACTAATGTTACAAAAACAGAAGAGGCATTGCGCGCTCTAAAAGGCCCCTCACGTGACCAGAAATAATCCCAAACCTGCACTTGTCAACCTTTCGGTCGAGGAGGAGAACCTCGCCGCCATCCCTTTTGCGGTATTGGAACGCAGGGTGGGCAAGCGGATCGGCAAGATTGAGATCAAGGGCACCAAGGTGCTTCCCAATGGCAGTGAAATGGAAGTGGTGTGGCAGATTCAGGGCAATAATGAGTTAGGCCTGCCTACTGAGCAAGACCTCGATATTTTTGTTGTGTTGGGAGTCCTCACATTCCGGAACAACTTTGCCAAGACCGTTACTTTCAGCGGGCGGGAGATCGCCCGTATGCTCAATATCAACTCGGTTCACGGCAAGTTCTACCAGCGTCTCAAGCTGGCTATGGATCGCTTTATTCCATTACGCTTCCGGGCACTGACCGCTACCGACCAGCAGGAGGAAGTGAAGTGGAGCAATGTTTTCCAGGAAGCCAGTTTCTTGCTGGATCGTGAGACCGGCCGCTGTACCGGCAGCATTACCTGGACCGACAAACTAATCCAATCCATCAACAATGGTTTCTTCCGCGTTCTGGACGCCGGCCGGTACATGGAGCTCGACGGGATTACGGCCAAGCACCTATATCGGTTCTTCGCCGTGGCCTTCGAGAAAACCGACTTAGTGGTCATGGATGCCCGTAAACTGGCGATGGAGCACGTGGGCATTCTGACTCCGCCGCATTACTTTTCCCGGTTGATGCAGACTCTGGAGCCGGCATTTGACCAATTAATTAAGATCCAGGTGCTTGGATCTTATAACGTAATTTCCGCAGAGGACTGGCGCATTGCTATGCACCGGCATCCCTCTTACGTGCCTGAGCGTAAGAGTTTGATGTTACAGAGCACTACTTGCCCGGAATTGAGCCGCGCGCACTGTCAAAGTACTCTGGAGAAAGCCGGCTTTGGTTACAAACAGGCGACAGGATGGAGCGCCGCAGCCGAAACGCCAGAGCAGTTATACGCTTTGGAGCGAGCCGCACAGGTTGTGCTTGCCATGAAGCAGGAAGGAGTACTGCCGCACGTAGCAGCAAGTTATGTAGCGCGGGCACTGGATATGGGAGCGGCAGCCGGGGAAGGTCAGGAGCTACTCGACTGGTGCGAGATGGCCCTCGACATATGCAGACAGAAGCAGCGCACGGGCCAGAGCTTGAAGAACGCAGCAGGATTGGTAGTGAAGATCGTGAAGGACCCGGAATCTCGCCGCCGCTTCCTCGACGACCATATGGAGGCGGCTGCGAAGGAGCGTTACCGCCAGCGCGAGCGCGCCATCCTGCGTCAGAATCAGGAAGTCGAGGAGCGTGCCTTGATTCTTGAATACGAGCAGTTCCGTCAGACCACCGCGCAGGGGTTGTTCGAGCAGCTTGGCGACTCTTCCAAGCAGACGCTTTCCAAGGAAAAATCCGAGTTGCTCCGCCGTGAAGGCCGATTGGAAAAGATGGCGCCGGATGTGCGCGAACGGGAAGTGACCGAACTCATTCTGCAGGATCTGGCAAGGAACGACGTGCCGCCCTACAGCAAGTGGCTCTTGCGCAAGCGTGCGGGGCAAGCCGTATTACCGTTTGCCGCAATAGATAACATCGCTTAAGAGAGCTGCGCTACAGTTGAGGTGGATGCCCGCTACCTCGCAGCAAGAGATCGCCGCGCGGGAGCGCTTCGCCTTCGGGGAAAACTGGCAGCGCTTCCTTTCCATCCTTGACGAAAGCCGCATCGTAAGGGCACAAGATTCCTTGCGCCGCATGCTGGATGTGTCCGATTTAACCGGCAAGACGTTCCTCGATATCGGTTGTGGCAGCGGTCTTTTCAGCTTGGCGGCGCGCCGTCTCGGCGCCCGCGTGCATTGCTTCGACTACGATCCGCAGTCGGTCGCTTGTGCCGAAGAATTGCGCCGGCGCTACTTCCCGCTAGACCCCGATTGGCGCATAGACGAAGGCTCCGCTCTAGACAGCAGTTACCTTAGCGGTTTGGGCTCGTTCGAGGTGGTGTACTCGTGGGGAGTCCTGCATCATACCGGAGCGATGTGGCAGGCTCTCGGGAATGCCGCAGGGTTGGTAGCGCCAGGCGGGAAACTTTTCATCGCGATTTACAACGATCAAGGCAAGATCAGCAACCGCTGGCGAGCGATCAAACGCGCTTATAACCGGTTGCCTGGCGGCTGGCGTTTCCTGGTAGCGATTCCGGTGCTGGTGCATTTGTATTGGCGCAGGACGGTAAAGGACTTTCTGCGCGGGCGGCCCTTCGAAAGCTGGCGCAACGAGGGTAAAGAGCGCGGCATGTCTCCCTGGCGGGATTTAATCGACTGGGTAGGCGGCCTTCCGTTTGAGGTGGCTAAGCCGGAGGCGATTCTGGACTTTTATTTGCAGCGCGGCTTCACCTTGACCCGTCTGACCACCTGCGGCGGATCGCTGGGCTGCAACGAATACGTCTTCGCCCGGACGGGCGCCGGGAAACCCTGAGTCAGCACGTCTCCGTTTGCCGCGCAGCCTCAGGTGATAGTAGAGTAGGTCTTGGCTATGAAAGCTCTTGTCACAGGATCTGGCGGGCTGATCGGCTCGGAATGCGTCCGCCAACTTTCGGCCGAAGGCTGGGAGGTTGTGGGGATCGATAACGATATGCGCCGGCAGTTTTTCGGCGAGCAAGGGACCACGGATCCGGTCGTGCGCGAACTGCAGACGACGCTGCCCCGTTACCGGCACTTGCCCATCGACATCCGCGACCGGCAGGCCGTGCGGCAGGTGTGCGACGCCGAACGGCCGCAATTCATCATTCACACCGCCGCGCAGCCTTCCCACGACAAAGCGGCGGCCATTCCCTACGAAGACTTCGACGTGAATGCCCTGGGCACCATGAACATGCTGGTGGCGGCGCGCGATTTCTGCAGGGAATCGCCATTCTGTTTTACGAGCACGAATAAGGTCTACGGCGATCGGCCCAACTATCTGCCGCTCATCGAGTTCGACAAGCGCTACGACTATGCCGGCGGCCTGGATGGCATTGACGAGAGCATGTCCATCGACCAGTGCCTGCATTCCGTTTTTGGCGCTTCCAAAGTGGCCGCCGACGTCATGTGCCAGGAATTCGGGCGCTATTTTCAGATGCCGGTAGGCATTTTTCGCGGCGGCTGCCTTACCGGGCCGCAGCACGCCGCCGTGGAATTGCACGGCTACCTGGCTTACATCGTTCATTGCGCCGCGACGGGCAAGGAATACACCATTTACGGTTACAAAGGGAAGCAGGTGCGCGACCAGATTCACAGTTACGATGTGGCCCATCTGTTTCTGGAATTCTTCCGTTCCCCGCGTTGCGGGGAAGTCTATAACCTGGGCGGCGGCAGGGCCAACAGCCTCTCGATTCTGGAGACTATCGACGCACTGGCGGGCATGGGACTGAAGCTGCAATACAGTTACAAAGATGCCAACCGCACCGGCGATCACATCTGTTACATTTCGGACCTGAGCAAGCTGCGGGCGCATTTTCCGAACTGGAAGATGCAGTACGATCTGCCGCGCATTCTGGACGAAATCGCCGCCCGCCACACCCGGCCGCTCGTACGGAGCTAATGACGGATGAAGCTATCGGTGGTCATTCCGGCCCGCGACGAAGAGGGGTCTATCGAGCAGACGGTCGCGGAAATCGCCGGGGCACTTCGAGGGGAGCGGATTCCGTTTGAAATCGTGGTGGTGGACGATGGAAGCACCGATCAAACGGCCGCCCGCGTCCAGCAGTCGATCGAGCATCATCCCGGTGTCCGGCTGGTAACCAATACCGGACGCCATGGTTTCGGGATGGCCGTCCGCGCGGGGTTAGCACAAGCCACCGGCGAGGCCCTCGCGGTGATGATGGCCGACGGGTCCGACAGCCCGGGAGATCTGGTTCGATACTATCGGAAGCTGGAAGAGGGATACGATTGCGCGTTTGGTTCCCGATTTATTCGCGGCGGCAGGATCATAGATTATCCGGTTCACAAGCTGGCCATCAACCGCATGGCCAACTGGTTTATCCGGGTGTTGTTCCGGCTGCGATACAACGACATCACTAATGCTTTCAAATGTTACCGCCGGCAGGCTGTCGATGGTATGCAGCCGCTGATCTCCGCGCACTTCAATCTGACCGTGGAGATGCCCTTGAAAGCGATCGTGCGCGGGTACTCTTACGCGGTGCTGCCGATTTCGTGGACCAATCGCAAGTCGGGCATGTCCAAGCTGAAGATCAAGGAGATGGGGAGCCGCTACCTGTTCATCGTGCTGCATGTGTGGCTCGAGCATCACCTTTCACGGGGCGATTACTTGCGGCGGGAGGAAGCGAAGGAGCAAGCAGCCACGCGGCACGCATAGGCAGGGCTACCCGAGGTCCTTTGGCAGCACACGCCCGAAGCGCAGCTTCAAGTCCACCCACAGCCAGGTGAACGGATCGCGGACCAAGCGCACCTTTTTGCCTTCACGAAAGGAGCGCGAGGAGTAATTCACCGGGATTTCGAGCGGCCGGTAGCCCTTCCGGACGAGCTTGATGACCAGTTCGTGATCGAAATCGAATCGGTTGCACTGGAACTCGAGGCCGAACAGGCCATCGCGGCGAAAGACCTTGAACATGGTGAAGGGGTCTGTCATGTTCTGGCGGAAAAGAACGTTGATCAGGCCGGTAAAGAACGCATGTCCCAAATTCAGCCCTGTCGCCAGCGTTTTCTGCCGGGCGAAGCGCCGGATCTTCCAGTCGCCGGCATGCCGCGTTCCGAGAACGAACAGCGCGCGGTGGGAAAGAATGGGCGCCAGCAAGGCATCATAATCGTCGAGATCGTACTCGAGGTCGGCATCCTGGATCAGCACCACGTCTCCGGTGGCGTGCTGGAACCCCTCGCGGACGGCGTGGCCTTTGCCCCGCGGCCGGTCCTGGAAAACCAGTTTGATCTCGGGGTGACCTTGATATTGTTTCGCGAGCTCGCGGGTGCCATCGGTCGAATTACTCTCGATCACGATGATCTCGCGATCCATTCCGGGAATCTCCTTTTTCAGCAGCGCATCCATCAGCAGCGGGAACGTCGGCTTTTCGTTGAATGCGGCGACGATGATCGAACACTTAGGGCGCGGCGGCGGTTGGTCGCGCACGGCGGTGACAAGCACGCCAGCGGCGGCTGGTTTGCGCACCAGAACTTCGTGGAAGCCGTACCGCAGCAATAATAACTGGATGGTGTTTTCGTCGAAGCACCAGCGGTCTTCGGGCCGCCAATGGGTACGCCGCCGGAGCGTAAGCAGCAATGGAGCGCCAGGCCGCAGCGCTGCGCGCGTTGCGTGCAGTAGTTCACCGGGCGCTGGATGCGTGTGCATTTGGTCCAGCAGGATGGCGGCGTCGTAAGCGGCCGGCGCCAAATCGACAGAGGCTGCCGAAAGATCCAAGAACTGAGGCCGGAAACCGTCCTTCCGCGCCCAGTCCAGAAATGCACCGGTATCCACCCGCGCGTCGGCAGCGACCAGCAGCGAGCCCTCACGAAAGCCACGGCGCCTGAGTGCGGCAATACAAAGCGAGGCGTACCGCGCGTCCGCATCTGGCGCTGAGGCGCACTCCGCTGGCGCGGGCTGCGCGTCCAGAGCCACGCAGCCGCAACCATGGCAGCGCATTACCGCTCGTCCGCGGACCGAAAGATGGGCGAAGCTCGAGTCGTCACAAACCGGGCAGTTCATTCTGGCCGCCGCGCACCCGCCTTACGAGCGGTCGCCATCAACCCGCTGGCGGAGACCAGCAGGTGGCGATGGGCGATTCGGCCGGGAACCGCCCGGCGCAATAGACCAATCAGCGGACTCAAGATGGGCACGTGGAACCGGGAAAAGTGCCGCGAGATGTAGTCGATCGTAAGCACCTTGCGGCTGGGCGATACCCGGATTTCGTCGAAGCCGCAGCGTTCCAACAAGAGCCGGATGGACATGGCGCTGAAATAATGCAAATGCTCGACTTTGTATTCCATCCAGCGGCTGCGCAGGAGGCGGTGCGTCCAACTGTCCAGCGAGGGCGTGATCAACAGCAGGATGCCGCCAGGGATCAGCATCTCGCGGATGCGCAATAGCCAGCCTTCCGGATCGCGTATGTGCTCGATCACATCCGCCCCCAGAACTGCGCCGAAGCGGTCCCGCGCCAGGGGAAACGTCTCGACCGTGCCAGCAGAGACCGCCGCCTCCCCCAGGCTGCGGTTGGCAATCGCTGCGGCGTGCGCGGATATTTCGATACCGGAGACGCGAAACCCGCGTTTGCGGGCCTCCAGCAGTACCTCGCCGTGACCACAGCCGACTTCGAGCAATTCCGCGTTTTCCGGCCGGACGAGCCGGGCTAGCGTATCGACGTACAGCGCTCCCGTGGCGGCTTTCATTTGCGATCGCCGCTCAGCCGTTTCGGCGCTGCGTTCCCCGAGGAAGTAGTCGTCGCTGTAAATGGCCGCCAGAACGGAATCTTCCGGCTGGGGGTCCAGAAACTCCAGTTTGCAAGCCGGGCACGCGCGTAACGCGTAGTTCGGAACCGCCGAGCGGCGCAGAAGTGTGGGCCGTTCGCACACGGGGCAGCGGGGAGGAGTATGCCGGCGACTGTGCAAAGAACCCCAGATTGTAGCAGCGTTTTGGCGACGCCGTCCGCGCGCTCAATGCATTCGATACAAATAGTAGACGTCGCCGCCACTTGCCGGATATGCCGCTATAGGCCGGCCGCGCGGAAGGATATCGGCTTGGTATGGCGATTCCGTGGGCATATAAAGATAGTCGGGATCTTTGGGGCGCATGGAGAAAATCTTGTCTCGCGGATATAGCGCCGGCGTCCGCCAGGCAATGGCGGTTCCCGCGAAGTACGACACCAGAAACATGTCGGTGGGATTCATCCCCGAGTCGCGGCTGGGCCGCACCACCAATGCCATTGGCCTCTCGGGGTGCACGGTCTCGCGGAAATGTTGCGCCACACCGCGCGCGAATTCAACCGTACGGATGCCAGCGGCGCGATTCGGATTATTTCTGGCAGCCAGCAGCTCCTGGTAGGATGCCCCACCGCAGCGCCAGCCCAACAGAAGGAGGCAGGCTACACTTACCGCCGGTTTGCCGTGGCCAAGGATCCGGCTCACCCGGTCTCCGAGGCAGGTCACCCCGCCGCAAAGGATCAGCAGTAGAGTGGGCAAGCCGGCGACCAGGTAACGGGAGTCGAGGTGGAAGCACCAAATCGTAATCGTCGAACACAGGAACAGCGACAGAAGCAGGCCCAATGCCAGCCGGCGCGTCCGGGTCCAGTCCGTGCCGCAAGCCAAGCCCAAGAGCAGCAAGAGCCAGACCGGGTCGAAGAACTGCCTGTCCATGAAAAGATGAAAGAACCTTGGGACGTTAATGCGCAGTCTGGCCCAGAAGGCGACCGGGTTGTGGGCCATAGCCTGCAAAATGCCAAATCGATTGGATTCCAGCGGGCCGTATTTGCGTTGGGCGTCGGCAAAGCCGGCGTCCTCGTCGCCGGTGCCGGTTACCCAAGCTTCCGAAGCATAGAAAGTCGTAACGGCGGAAGGCCCCCAGATACGGTAGTGCGATTTGGCCCAACTCTCGTAGGCGCTGGCGGGTACGAAGAGCGCCGCAAACCCCAGCACTGCGAAAGAAACTCTCCAGAGCGCGCGAAAATCCCCCTTCCCGATATACGTCGCACAGAGTAAAACGCCGGTAGCGATGACGAAGAAGAGCAGGGCTTCCCATCTCGCCAGGTACGCCAAGCCCCACCAGAGACCCGCGGCCAACAGGCGACGCCAAGTCTGCTCCCGCAGCGCCAGCACCGTAACCCATAGCGCGGGACCAGCGGCTAGCAGGAAAACCACATGGGAAATGCTGTGAACGTGGCTGATCAGGCGGCTGGTCAGGGCGCCGCTTGTGAGGATAAACAGACAAGCCGCGTGCCCCGCCGCCGCATCCCATAGCGCGCGGGCCGCGTAGAAGCTCGCAATCAAGAAAGTCGTCAATGACACGGCATAGACGATCTGATAGACCAGGCGGGGGCTGGTGGTGAACAACTCTACGAACGCACAGACCAATGCGCCGAGCAGAGGACGCCAAAGCGCCGGAGGGTCCAGCGGCGCCACGATCAAGCCGTTTCCGGCCAGCAAATTTTTCGCCATCATCATCTCGATGGCGTTCCATCGGATGCGGGGGATCAAGCCGCCCCACATCCAGAAAAGCGTGCCGCCGACCAGCAGCCAGACGATGGGATGGAGGGCCAGGGTACGACCCAGCCGTTTGCCGATTTGCTTTGTCGGGAGCGTCATCCGATCTTAGCGCAGGCATAGGCTTCAAGTGAGAATTAGTACGGCCCCATGAACCTCCTGGAAGCGATATACTTCAATCTTTGGACCAAATTATGAATCTACGAAACAATACGAGTCTGTCTGTGGCGCTGCTGTTTTCCCTGGGCGCGCTATCGAATGCGGCGAATCGCGTCGGCAAGGACCGGGTACCCGAGGATGTAAAGGCGCAGGCGCTCGTCAACTACGGCAAACTCCCTTTGAGTTTTGAAGAAAATCTCGGGCAGACCGACGCCCGCGTGAAATTTCTGTCCAACGGAAGCGATTACTCGATTTTGTTGGCTCCTTCCGAAGTCTCGTTGAACCTGCAGTCGGCGGGCAGGCCGCGGCATCAGTCCGCCATCCGGATGAGTTTTCCGGGCGCGAACTCTTCGCCGGCGATGGCCGGCGGCGAGAGGCTAAGCGCCACCAGCAGCTATTTTTTTGGAAACGATCCGGCTAAGTGGGTGGCGGGCGCTCCGAATTTCGCCCGCGTGCGTTATCGGGAGATTTACCCCGGCGTGGACCTGGCTTTCTACGGGAACCAAGGGCAGCTTGAGTACGATTTTGTGGTCGCCCCAGGCGCCGACCCGGGAGCCATCCGGCTGCAGTTCGACGGCGTGGATGGCATGCACCTGGATGGCGCTGGCAACCTGGTACTGAGCGCGGCGAGCGGCGAGATCCGCCAGCACAAGCCCATCGTTTATCAGGAGGGCGCTGGCGGACGGCAAGCCGTCGAGGGACGGTACGTCATTCAGTCGCGCAACCGCGTCGAATTTGAAATCGCCAGATACGACAAACGCAGAGCACTGGTCATCGATCCCGTTCTCACTTTTGCGACCTATTTGGGTTCGCCTGGCGACGAATTGTATGCCCTCTCGGCGGCCGCCAGCACGGCGACCTACCCGGCCGTGGCGGTGGACTCGCAAGGAAACGTCTACGTGGCCGGCTACAACGGTGGAAGTACTTTTGCAGGTAACCCCGTAACGCACCTGGCTCCTGGCATCGACTCTTACGTGTTCGTCGTCAAAATGAATCCCACTGGAACCAACCTGCTCTATTCCGCGTTTTTCGCCGGCACCGCTGTCGATGTCGCCGGCGGTATCGCGGTGGATTCCGCGGGGAATGCCTACGTCACGGGTTCCACCACTTCGGACAACTTTCCGCTGGTGAATGCGCCGCAGACCACTTTCTACGGTAATTCCAGCGATCCAAGTGCATTTGTGACCGAGGTGAATGCCGCGGGGACCGCGCTGGTCTACTCCACGTATCTGAGTGGAAGTGGCAGTTTCTGGGGACGCGGCATCGCGGTCGATCATTCCGGAAACGCCTATGTGACGGGAACAGCGTCGGCATCGGGCAGCACGCCCTTCCCCTTGGTCAATGCCATCTCAAGCACGCCGTCGGCTGGTTTCTTGACCAAAGTTAGTGCCGGCGGCGGAACATTTGCGTATTCCACATACCTGCCCGCTCCCGCGGGCATCGGATACGGCATCGCCGTGGATAGCACCGGCGCCGCTTACGTAACTGGCTCGACCGCGCCGACCCCGGCGCCTGCTCAAGGATATGTTCTGAAAGTCAACGCCGGGGGCACGAGCGTGGGTTATGGGCCGGTTCTTTTGGGAAACACCAGCACTACCACCACGCTGCAAACCATAGGCTTCGGAATCGCTCTGGACGCACAAAACGACGCGTATGTCACTGGGATGACGAACGATCCGAACTTGCCACAGGTTACATCCGGCGCCCCGCAAACGAAATACGGCGGCGGATTAACCGATGGCTTTGCCCTCAAGCTGAACTCCAGCGGCAGTCTTGTTTATGGCACCTATATCGGCGGGCTGGGCAGTAATATCCTCCCCGAGCGCGGATCGGGTATTGGCGTGGATGCGGCGGGGAACGCCTACGTCTCCGGAACTACCCAGTGCCTCGGTGTTTTTCCGACCGGGAATCCGATTTCCGGCGCCAGGAATGGCGCGCCTGCCGTCTTAATGCAGGGCACGATTAGCGGTTCGACCTCCACTTGGTCGCCCACAACCCTGACGGGAAGTTTCGATCAAGTGACCGCGTTGGCCTTTGATTCCAGCGGCAATCTTTACGCCGGCGCCAGCGCTCTCAACGCCACGGGCGGCGGAGTCTATAAGCTGGCGAGCGGCGGCACCACTTGGGTGCTAACTGGCCCGCTGGCGAACAGTAGCAGTGTCGTCACAACTACAACCGTCGACTCGATCGCGGTGGATCCGATTGTAGCGTCTACCGTTTATGCAGCCGGCAGTGGCAACCTCTATCAGAGCGTCAATGGCGGCTCCAGTTGGACGCAACTGGCCCAAGGGGTTGGCGCCTCCGCCGCGATAGCGGTAGGAAAGACCACTTCTACGACTTCGACGGTGTATGTGGGATCCAGCAGTGGCCTGATCCATAGCACAAATGGGGGTCCGTGGACCGTCCCTACGACTCCGCCTCCAGGGGCCGTCATTGCGATAGTCGCCGATCCGAACAATTTGATGACAGCCTATGCGGGCACGCCCACCGGCGTGTATCGGACCACCAATGGCGGCGGCACGTGGGCTCCGGTCAATACCGGATTGCCGACCTTGGGAGGGACGACTATGCCCGCGACCAGCTTGGCTATTTACGCCGCGACCTCGACAATCTACGCCGCGACACCGAATGGATTGTATTACACGACGAACGCCGGCGCCAATTGGACGCAGGCAATTCTGGGCCAAGTTCTGAGCACGCCGTCGCTGGTGGCCGTGGATTCCGGCAACAACGTCTATGTGGCCTTTGAAGGAGAGGGCATGATCACCGGGACGAACGGCGGCCTAGCGTTATCCTACTGGAGCGGGCTCACCTACAACGGCTTGACGCAGAACCAGATCGTGGCTTTGGCCGCGCCCCTTACCGGCCCCGGCGGCACCGCCTATGCCGGCATCGTTTCGGCCACCACCGCCTTTCTGACCGAGATCAGCCCCAACGGCCAATCGTTCTTGTCCTCCACCTGCATCGGCGGTTCGGACAACAACCTCGGCCAGAACATCGCCGTAACGCCGGGCGGCTCGGTGTTCGTTTCCGGCGCCACCATCGCGACGAATTTCCCAGCGACACCTGGTGCTGTGCAGGGCGCCAACGCCGGATTCTACGACGCGTTCGTGGTCGGGATCGCCGGAGCCGGCGTCACCAGCGGGGTGCCGACGGTGGTGATTCAGAGTCCCGTTAACGGCACCATTCTGGACGGCAGCGTAACCGTTTCCGGCTACGCGCTGGACACCTTCGCTGGGGGCACAGCGATCGGCAGCGTGCAGGTCTTGCTCGACGGGAGTTTTGTGGCTAACGCCACCTACGGCGTAAGCAATCCCGGTGCGTGCACTTCAAGTCCTAGTGCGCCGGGTTGCCCGAACGTGGGATTTACGTATCAGTTTGCGACCAGCAGCCTTTCGGCCGGCTCCCACACCCTCACCTTCGATGCTGTGGATAGCAGCACTCCCGCGAACACAGGCTCGGCCAGTGTGCAGGTTACGATCGAGAGCGGCCCCGTTATCCCATACGACTTCAACGGCGGACCCGGTCCGGACGTAATCTGGCAGGATCAGACCTCAGGACTGGCGCAGATCTGGTATCTCGGCGGACCACAAGGGGTGACCTTGACTGGAGCGGCAAACCTCACGCTCAAAAATCCCTGGCGCATTGTGGCGGTGGCGGATTTCAATGGCGATGGCACTCCGGATGTTGTGTGGCAGGATCCGGTTAGTGGCACCGTACAAGTCTGGTACATGGGAGGCCCAGGCGGCAATGAGATTATGGGGGCTCTCAATATTACAGGCCCCAATCCATGGCGGGTGGCATCGGTGGTGGACTTCAACGGCGATGGCCATCCGGATTTGTTGTGGCAGGATCAGACCTCCGGATTGGCGCAGATCTGGTACATGGGAGGCCCGCTGGGGAATACTCTCCTTTCGGCGGTCAACTTGACGCTCACCAATCCCTGGCGAATTGTCGGCACGGCGGATTTCAACGGCGACGGGCATCCCGACATTTTGTGGCAAAACCCGGTGAGCGGCAGCGGTTTCGGCACGACGCAAATATGGTACATGGGCGGGTCGCAAGGAAATCAATTTCTGAGCGCGGTGAACCCGACCGGACCGAACCCGTGGCAGATTGTAGCCATCGCCGACTTCAATCTGGATGGCCACCCGGACCTGGTCTGGGAGGATCCAGTTTCCGGCGCCAGCCAGGTCTGGTTCATGACCGGTGCGCAAGGGACTACGGTGTTAGGGTCGGCCGTCTTAAGCGGTCCGAATCCGTGGCGCATTGCCGGGCCGAACTGACGCGTTACGCCGAACTGAACATCCCACAGAGGTCTTGACCGGGCGGGCTGAACCGAATGCCTGCCCGGTACCGAACATGACGGGCTGAAGCCTGTCCCACCATGACGCTCCGACTGAAGACGCCGGCTACCCGGAATCGTCCGCTGCTGGCAGCGCTGTTTTTTGCCGTCTTTTACGTTTGCTTCTTCTCCCCGGTCTTGTTCGCGGGAAGAGTATTAGCTCCGACCGATAGTTTTCTTTTCTACTACCCGCACTTTAACTCCCCCTTCAAGCTGTGGGATTCCCTCTTGATGACCGGCTATCCGAACCTGGCCGACCCGCAACTGATGTCCTGGTATCCCCTCGCATTGCTGCTGCGCCCCATTCCAGGGTCGTGGAACACCTTCGTGCTGCTGGCTTATGTACTGGCTAGTTGGTTCATGTACTTGTTTGTTCGGAAGCTGACCGGTTTGGATTTTGCCGGAATAATGAGCGGCCTGATCTTCGGGATATGCGGCTTCATGAGCGCACACCTCGCCCACACCACCATGATTCAGACGGCTGCATGGATTCCGGCCATCCTGCTTTGCGTGGAACATTTAGCCGGCGGCATCCGGTGGCGTTGGCTGGCATTGGGAGGGCTGGGCGTGGGCACCTGCATCCTAGCCGGGCATCCGCAGATCGCCTCATACGAAATGACGTTGGTGGTGGCCTACATCATAGTGCGCGGGTTTTCCGCGGTTCCCCGCCAATCGAGCTATTACGCGGCGAGCGGCGTTATGTTCGCCATGGGGCTCGCGCTGAGCGCTGTACAGATCCTGCCCACTGCGGAGCTGGCCGGTTTCACCACGCGCGCGCGTTTGACCTATGGCGAGTTCTGTTCGTTCTCGTTGCCGCTGGGACAACTGCCTTCGTTTCTCTTTCCCTTCCTTTTCGGCGGGACAAAACCTTTCTTTCTCTCCGGCGTTCCTTATTTCGGGCAATGGCACCTGGCTGAAATCACGGGTTACGTTGGGTTTTCGGGCCTGGTTCTGGCGGCCATCGCGGTGATATCCCACCGGTCGGCGCGGGTCCTCTTCTGGATGGCGTGCATGGTGGTTTCGCTATGCGCTTCCATGGGGGGCGCGACGCCGCTGGGACGCGTCCTGTATGCGGCGCCCGTATTCGGACAATTCCGGGCCCAGGGACGCTTCCTGTTGATTTTCGCGATTTCAACGGCGATCCTGGCCGGTTATGGCGTGGCGGCGATCACGGAGAGGCGCGATCCGGCTCGGCATAGACTCCTCGTTGTTGGCGCAAGTTTGGTCCCGATTCTCTCCGCCGCCGTAGTCGCCCTCTTCTTAGCTTCTCCGCTGAAGCAGGCGGCCGCCACGGTGGGAGCGCGCCAGTACTCCGCATCCCCTTTCGGGAACTGGTGGATCGGCGTACCGGTGCTCGTTGGGTGCAGCTTCTGCATTCTACTGTGGCTGTTCATTCGCAATCCAGACGCCCTGACCCTACGTACAGGGTTGGTGTTGGCGGTGATCGTTGAGCTATCGGCTTTCTCCTGGTATGTGGATTGGCGATACGCGTCGCCCCGCCTCAAGGAATTCGAGCCACCGGATATCGTCCGCCGCAATGGTCCGAACGTGCGCCTGGCCAATGCGCGATGGGTGCCGGTGGGCGCAATGCCGGGAAGACCGGCAGAAGCGCCTGCCGACCTGTCTGTTTTGTGGCAATTGCCGTCGCTCTCGAAATACGGGCCGCTGCTGCCTGTGCGCTACAGCGAATTGATGAATATGGAGACCGCCGGTCAATTTCTGGGACATTGGTGGACAGCGGAAAACCGGGCCATCGACGTCGCCGCCGGCAGGTTCGTAGCTGTGCCCGCGGACCGGGCGACGACTGGTGAGTTCTTTCACGGCATACGCTTCCTGACACAAGACTTCACCATGTCAGTCGGCAATGGGTGCGGGGCAGTATCAGGATCGGAATCTGTCTTTGTGCGGCAACCGCATGAGATTCGGGGACTGGCGCTGATCACTTTCACCGGATGTTCCACCGAGTTTCGGCAGGGTACTCCGTTAGCCGAGGTTCGCTTGCAGCAGCCGAACGGAGTGAGCATCCCCCTCACGATGCGTGCCGGGATCGAGACAGCCGAATGGGCGGCGGCGTGCCCTGCCGTTGCTCCGGCTATGCGGCATCGCGCGGCAGAGATCTACTCGCGATTTGCCGTGCCCCGCAACGGGGCTAACTGCCAGGGCCAGACATACGCGGCGATCTTCGAGTTTCCCAAGCCAGCCATCGTGTCAAAACTCGACTTCCGGTGGTTGGCGCCCGGCACCGGCATTCTGAGAATCGACAAGGTTACCTTGCTCGATGCCAAAGAGAGCGTTTCAGAACCGCTGTCCGAGCACGATACCTGGATTGGCGACCCGGCGCGGTGGAAGCGCCTGGAAGAGTCTGACGGCGTGGAGGTCTACGAGAACCTGCGCGCCCTTCCGCGCGTATGGCTGACATCCGAGACCATGTCCGGACGGCCAGAAGATATCAAGCGCGCTATCCAAACGTCTCGCTTACCGGACGGACGGCTGTACGAACCCGGAGTCGTGGCACTGGTCGAGGAACCGCTCCAATTCCGGACCCCCAAACCCGATCCCGACGCCAGGGCCTGGCTGCTGGAAGACAATGGCACTTCAGCCGAAATCCGGACATCGAGCAGCCAGCCAGCCTTTCTGGTTCTGGGCGATTTTTATTACCCTGGTTGGCAGGCGACCATCAACGGCCGCCGCACACACATATTCCGGACAAACTACATCCAGCGCGGCATCCTTCTCCCTTCCGGCGAGAATTCCGTGCGCTTCGAGTTCCACCCGGCGCGATTCTATGCCGGCGCTGCAATTAGTTTGAGCACTCTCGCGGTAATGCTCGGTGTAGTAGTCTTCGGTTGGCGCCACGGACGTCTGTGAACGGTTGATCCCTTATAATGGTTGATTCTTTATGGGCCGACGTGCGTTGATCACCGGGATTACCGGGCAAGATGGATCTTATCTCGCGGAGTTTCTACTCGCGAAAGGTTACGAGGTCCACGGCGCGGTGCGGCGCGTAGCCCTGGAGGATCCGGAGCACCGGTTGCTCCGGTTGAGCGCGGTGCGGGACCGGGTCGCTTTGCATGCCGCATCGCTCGAAAGCTTCGCCAGCGTCTATCAACTGGTTGCCAAGATCGTGCCGGACGAATGCTATCACCTGGCGGCGCAGAGCTTCGTAAGCTACTCCTTCGACGATGAGTTCTCCACGCTCAACACCAACATTAACGGCACCCACTTCCTGCTCTCCGCGGTTAAAGACCTGGCTCCCAATTCGCGGTTCTACTTTGCGGGCTCCAGCGAAATGTTCGGCAAGGCGGAGGAGCTTCCGCAGACCGAGAGGACCCGCTTTCACCCGCGCTCGAGCTACGGCATCAGCAAGGTCTGCGGTTTCGAGCTGACGCGCAACTATCGCGAAGCCTACGGACTGCACGCCAGCAACGGCATTCTGTTCAATCACGAATCGCCGCGCCGCGGCTTTGAATTTGTCACGCGAAAAATCACTTCCGGCGTGGCGCGCATTCTGGCTGGGCGAAGTAAACAGATCCAGCTCGGGAACCTCGAAGCGCGCCGCGATTGGGGGCATGCGCGCGAATACGTGGAAGCCATGTGGCTGATGTTGCAGCAGCCCGAGCCGGACGATTATGTGGTGGCGACGGGCGAGAGCCACTCCGTGCGGGACTTCGTGGACCTGGCATTCTCCCAGGCCGGCCTCGACTACCGGAACCATGTGGTCACCGATCCCACGCTCTTTCGCCCCGCGGAGGTAAATCTGCTGCTCGGCGATGCGACCAAGGCGCGCGCGAAACTTGGATGGACACCGAGTATCACTTTCGAATCCCTGGTGCGTGAAATGGTCGATGCGGATTGCCGGGCGCTCGGAGTCGCGTGCGAACCTCTCCGGAGCAAGTAGTGCGGCATTCGCGAGCAAGCGTCTGCGGACGGGGCTTTTGCTAGAAGTGGAGAAAGAAATCCTGCAGCAAATTCGGGAAGAAATGCAGCGGTCTTACAAGCCGCGCGAAGGGAGCAAATTGATCGAACAGGCGGGAAAAGAGCAGCCGTCCTCCGGACAATTGGCGGAGCTGCGATTCGCAATCGCGGCGCTGACCGCAAGCTACGCGCTGGTGGGCCAGACGCCCCCGGAGCCGCCGACCTTCCGCGGGCGAATGGGCGCCCGGCTGGTAAAACTGGTGCAGCGGCTGCTTTTCTGGTACACCCCGCAGATCGTACACTTCCAGTACTCCGCGCTGAAGGCTTTCGAATCCGCACTGCGGGCTTTCGAATCCGCACTACAGGCGTCTGAATCCGCACAGCAGAAGTTTGAAGAGCAGGCGAGAAGCGTCAAGCGGCTAGAGACCGAGTTGCCACGGGAACGGCGCGACCGGCAAGCCGCCGTGGCCGCCGCGATGTCGCGCGCCGAGGTACTGGAGCGGCGGCTGGAGGCGCTGCGGCTACAGGCACTCCCGCGCATAGACCGCGAGGTCGCGCGTCTCAGAGCGCAGCAAACCGTGCAGGAAGAGCGCATTGCACGGTTTATCCAGGTGCGGAACGAGCCGCCGGAGCAGACCGGCTCCCCACTGCCACGGCGTTTGGACCGGGAAGATCTGCATGACGATGAAGCGCATAATATGGACGCGCTCTATGCGGCCTTGCAAGACGAGTTCCGCGGCAGCCGCCAGGAAATCAAGGAAGGGCTGAGCGTCTATCTGCCGAAGCTCACCGAGGCCGGCATCGGCAGTGAATCCATGCCGATTCTGGACGTGGGTTGCGGCCGGGGTGAATGGCTAGAGTTGCTGCGCGAACACCAGTTGCACGGGTCCGGAATCGACTTGAACCGCGTGGTCCTGGCCATTTGCCGGGAACGCGGGCTCCCAGTCCTGGAAGCGGAAGCCGTCCAGCACTTGCGGAGCCTTCCGGAGGCGTCGCTGGGCGGGGTGACCGCGTTTCACCTCGTGGAGCACCTGGCATTGCCGCAGTTGCTCGATTTACTGGACGCGGCAAGGCGCGCGCTCAAGCCCGGCGGGGTCGCCATTTTTGAGACTCCCAACCCAAACAACGTGTTCGTCGGCTCCCGGAACTTTTACCTCGATCCGACTCACCGCCACCCCATTCCTCCATTGCTCGGACGGTTTCTCGCCGAGGCGCGCGGCTTCGAGCGCGTCGAGATCCTGGAATTGCACCCGTGCCCGGTCGAGCACGTGGACACGGGCACCGCCGGAGACGTAGCCGCTCGTTTCAACGAGTGCTTTTATGGGCCGCAGGATTACGCCATAATCGGGTGGAAGGCCTGAGCGCGGATCGTCGGTGACCTGCTGATGGCACAAAATCACGGACTGCGGATTCTGATTGCCACGGTGAGGGTTCCGTTCGTCAATGGAGGCGCCGAAATACACGCGGCTGGATTATGCCGAGCGCTGCGGGAGGCCGGCCATCAGGCCGAAACCATCGCCATTCCGTTTAAGTGGTATCCGCCGGAACGTATTCTGGATCAGATGCTGGCCTGCCGGCTCCTCGATCTGAGCGAGACGGTGGGCGTGGCAGTCGATCGCCTGATCGGGCTGAAGTTTCCCGCCTATCTGATTCCACATCCGCGCAAGGTGATCTGGCTGCTGCACCAGCACCGGCAGGCATACGACCTATGGCAACATCCGCTCAGCGATCTTCACCCGTATCCAAACGGCGATGACGTTCGCGCGGCCATCCATCGGGCAGACCGGGAACTGATTCCGCAGGCTCTGCGCGTATTCGCCAATTCGCGCAACGTAGCCGGACGGCTGCAAACCTTCTGTGGGGTGCAGGCGGCCCCGCTCTATCATCCTCCGCAGGATGCCGCTCGGTTCTATGCCCGTCCCGCGGAAGATTTTCTATATTTTCCGAGCCGCATCAATCCGTCAAAGAGGCAAGATATTGTACTGGAGGGCCTACTCCAAACCCGCTCGCAGGTGAAAGTGTACTTCTCCGGGCCCGCGGATGAACCGGCTTTCGAGCGGAAGTGCGTCGCGCTCGCACAGAAAAAAGGCTGTGCGGACCGGGTGCAATGGTTGGGCCCGGTCTCCGAAGAGAAGAAGCGCGACCTCTACGCCCGTAGCTTAGGAGTGCTGTTTCCGCCGGTGGACGAGGATTACGGCTACATTACACTGGAAGCCATGCTGGCGCACAAGCCTGTGATCACCTGTACGGATTCAGGAGGCCCGCTGGAATTCGTGGTCAATCGGGAAACCGGCCTGGTCTGCGAACCCGCCCCGCAGGCGTTGGCGGCAGCGATGGACGAATTGTGGGAAGACCGCGAGCTTGCGCGGCGGTGGGGCGAGGCCGGCCGCGCGCGCTACAGCGACCTGCGGATCGACTGGGCGACAGTCCTGGAGAAGCTACTCGCATGAGGGTGTTGATCCTGACGTCCGGCGTGCCGTTCACTCGTGGCGGCGCCGAGATTCTGGCCGAAAGTCTGCGCGACGCGGTTTGCGCGGCGGGCCACCAGGCCGAGATCGTGACTCTGCCGTTTCAATCCTGCCCGCCATCCCGCGTTCCTGAACAGATGCTGGCGTGCCGGCTTCTCGACGTTACGGAAAGTTGTGGCATGCGGATCGATCGGGTGATCGGGCTGAAGTTTCCCGCTTATCTGGTTCCCCATCCGAACAAAGTCATTTGGATGCTGCATCAGCATCGCACGGCCTACGAGTTCTGGGACCATCCCGCCGCCGGGGACTTAATCCACTACCCGGACGGTCAAGTTGTCCGGGAAGCCATTCACCGGGCCGACTGCACACTCCTGCCGGAAGCTAAGGCGATTTATACTTTGTCAAGAAACGTTTCGGATCGCTTGCGGCGATGCTCTGGGATCGATGCCGAACCCTTGTACAACCCTCCCGCCAATGCGCTGCTGTTCCACAACGGACCGGCGGGAGATTACCTTTTCTTTCCCAGCCGTATTAATTCCGTGAAGCGGCAATGGCTGGTAATTCAGGCACTGGCCCTTTGCCGCGAACCGGTGCGGGTGTACTTCGCCGGGGAAGCCGACAACCCGGCGCAGCAAGCCGAATGCGCCAAGGCCCAGCGCGAACTTGGTCTCACCAACCAAGTGACGTGGCTGGGCGTGGTCTCCGAAGAGCAGAAGTGCGAGTGGTACGCCAACAGCCTGGGTGTCGTGTTTCCGCCCCTGGACGAGGATTACGGCTACGTGACCCTGGAAGCCATGCTATCCTCCAAACCTGTGATCACATGTGCGGATTCCGGCGGTCCACTGGAATTCGTAGTCCATCAACACACGGGCCTGGTCGCGGACGCCAGCCCGCAGTCGCTTGCCGGCGCGATGGATGCCTTATGGGCGGACCGCCGCCGCGCGGCCGCCTTGGGCGAGGCCGGCCGGGAGCGTTACCTGGATCTGAAGATTAGTTGGGAAAATGTGGTGGACAAGCTGCTGTGCTGAAGATCAACTGGTTTTCGCCTCTTCCGCCGGCCCACAGCGGGATCGCTTATTACGCGGCCCAGATTCTGCCCGTGCTGGCCAACCGCCACGAGGTGGTCGCGTGGACCGATCAGGGCCAAGTTGCTCCCGAATTGGAGCGCACTGCGCGAGTGGTTCGCTATGACCCCGCCAACCCGCCTTGGCGGGCACTTAACGATGCGGATGTCTCCATTTATCACCTGGGCAATCATGGCGGTATCCACGGCGGCATCTGGCGGGTAAGCCGCCAACATCCGGGCATTGTCGTCTTGCACGATCTTTGCCTGCACGACTTCTTCGCCATGGTCTTTCTGCGCATCTTGGAGAAGCCGGATGCGTACCTCGCTGCGCTGGAGCGATGGTACGGCGAGGAGGGACGCCGCGTCGGGGAAGCGTTCCTCGCCGGTGGTATCGGTGCTGAGACGATGGGGCAACGGTATCCGCTCACGCGCGAAGCAGTCTCGGGCGCGCTTGGGGTGATCACGCATTCCAGGGGCGCACTCGAAGGCCTGCACGAAACGCCTGCCTCTCCGGTAGCCGCGCTGGACTTCCCATATGCGGCCACCGAAGAGTCCCGTTACCTGGGCTGGATGGCGGCACGAAGCGTCGCGCCCGGTCCGCCGTACCGCCTGGTAGTGTTCGGCTACCTGAGCCGGAACCGGCGCCTGGGGGCCCTGCTCGAGGCTCTAGCTGGCCTTGATGAGCGTGAGCAGTTCCGCCTGGAAATATGCGGGCAACTCTGGGACGAGGGCCATATCCGGACACAGATCGAACGGCTGGGTTTGGGCTCGCTGGTGAAGTTGCTAGGCTTTCTGCCGGAAAGCCTGGTGGAGCAAAAGCTGAGCACCGCGGACCTGGCAATCAATCTTCGGTACCCGTCGATGGGAGAGGCCTCCCTCAGCCAATTGCAATTCTGGGACTATGGTCTGCCTACGCTGGTGACCCGTACCGGTTGGTACGCGTCGCTGCCGGACGACGCCACCGCATTTGTCCGGCCGGAACATGAGGTTGAGGATATTCAGTCTCATCTGCGCGCGCTTCTCGCCGATCCCGGCGCTTTTCGCGCCATGGGAGAACGCGGGCGGCAATCGCTCGAAAACAACGATCCTGAAAAATATGTGGATGCGATGACGCAGTTCGCCGCCATCGCGTTGCGCCGGTCGCCCCTGGTGACCGCCCTGGCGTTGGCCGGGCGGGTCGGCAACGATCTGAGCGCCTGGCTGCATCCGGCGGCCAGTGCGTACCTGTTGGATCGTGCCAGCCAGGAAATCGTTACGATCTGGCCGGGGAAGCCCCGTGGATATCCCTGATTACGGCAGATGAAAACTCTCGCAGCCGGATGCCGCGCACGTATTGCGACGGAGCAACACGCGCCGGCGCGACTGTGAAAGATGTTGCATGGTCAATCCAATGGTCATGAAATCCGAATCGGCGCGGTTCACGCAGCGCCACCGTCACAAAATATATGCCTCGCGGTAACGCACATTCCACCAGGAAAGCCGCGCGGCACTCGTGGCCCGGTTGGTAGTCGAGTTCCAGGCACTCACTTGACGTGTTTGTACCCCACACGATGTTCTCGGACACGTCGGTGACCTGTATGCCCAAGCTGAGTTCTGCGATCGGCACGCGCGTTTCAAAGGCGACGGCGATCTCCAGCATTCGTGAGGATTCGTTCCCCACCCACTCGACGGATGTGGATTGGACTGTAGCCCGGCGGCGCGGATCGAATGGGATCGGGAACGGCAGGAAATGGTTCGGCTCGATAGTTTCAGGAAGCTCTCGGCCGGACGCCGATCCTGCCCCAGCCTCGCGGGCGTGGAAAAGCTGGACTGCGTACTCGTACAATTCCAGATCGATCCGGTTGCGGTCCCGCAGGAGTTGCATCGTTTGAGCATCAATCTCGCCAAACCGATCCCCCGAGGACGTGAAGTTTTTGTGCGGCATGGCAGCCGGAGGACGCCACCCCAGTTCGGCGCAAAGCACGTTTACGGATCGTGCAAACTCTTCGCAGATGCCTACAAAATTGAACGCAGCCAAATTTCGCTTAGCGGTGGCTAGAAGGGCGGATTCGTCGGCGGGGTACGCGGCGCAGTCTCTTCCAATGGCGGCAAGGTGATGAGTATAGGGATTCTGAATAACTGTTGGGCTGTCTATGAAATAGCGCACGAAATCGGCAAACGGCAACTCCCTTGCCTTGGTTGTTACCAGGTTATGCTCGGTTGCGATCCGCCAGAAGGTATGCGCCGAAAAAATCCGCCGGATGGGATCCCGCAGCAGCGTGATGCTATACCGGCTGCGGCAGAATCCCGTCTGAGCGAGAACGCTGAAATGGCCTCTGATGAGCTTGTAGTGCTCAAATCGTGCGGCCGGCATCAGATGAATTTCGGTGTAATCCAAATGCGGGCTGATCTCCGCGGGTTCCAGATTCTGGCTGCAGACCGCCAGGAGCGAGGTCCCGCCGGTCTTCGGAATGTGATTGAAAACGTAGTGTTTCGGAAGCAAAGGCGGCTCTCTGTTAGCGAATACAGATATTACCAACTCGAAGACCACGCTCGCTCTACCGACCACTCGACGGCTAATGAAGGATCACGGGATTTGCAAGAACTTGGTGAATCGGGTATAGACCTTAAGTTCTCCGCCAAAAGCGCCGATTTAGGGGTGTGCGCTTACTCTCTACCCTACTCCCATTGATGGGTACAAAAGCGGCGTTAGCCGCAGCCCTGATCTCTCCGCACAGCGTGGCGGCGGCCGAAACCTACTTTGAGGCCAATAGGGGTCAGGCGGATGCATCCGTCGCCTTTGTCGCCAGGGGTCCGGGATATGCCGTTCTGTTACAGCGGAACGGCAGCGCCGGCTATCGTTTTCCGGCCGGTGCGGACGGGGATGCGCAGCTGCCGCTCCGGATCGAGCTTCCGGGCCAGCGCGCACCTGCCGCGGTTGAGGGCGAGCAGCCTATGGCCTCGGTCACAAACTACTATCGCGGTAGTCATTCCGCCGATTGGCATTCCGGAATTCCCCATTACGGACGCGTACGCTTCGCTGGCGTTTATCCGGGCATCGACCTGATATGGCGCACCCGGGGAGCGGACCTTGAATACGAGTTTCTGGCCAGTGCTGGAGCCGATCCCACGCAAATCAGGGTGCGATTCAGCGGCGCAAGCCGTGTTTCGATTGACGCACAAGGGAATTTGGCACTGGAGACGCCCGCCGGGAGAATACAGCACCGGCGGCTCATGGCTTGGCAGGAGATTGCAGGCGTGCGCCGGAATGTCCGGATCGAACTTCGGCTGCGGGGAACGACGGCCAGCTTCCGGTTGGGGGCGTATGATCGCCAGCGGCCTCTCCGGATCGATCCTGTCTTGTCTTATTCGACTTACGTGGGCGGCGCGGGCTACGATGCCGGCTACGCCATTACTGCGGACGGCGCCGGTGGAGTATACATGACGGGCACGACTGCCTCCATCGGGTTCCCAGCGGAGGGGTCGAGCGTCAACAGCAACAGCGACGCCTTTGTGCTGAAACTCAACGAGAGCGGCGATCTTCTCTACACGACGGTCCTGGCAAGCAACGGCAACACATCCGGGCAGGCCGTCGCAGCAGATTCGTCCGGCAACGTCTACATCGCCGGCACCACCGAGGCCAACAACTTCCCCGTGACCAATGGCGCATGGCAAACCGTGTTCGGAGGCGTGGCAGACGCCTTCGCCGCCAAACTGAATCCCGCGGGGACGCTGGTATACGCAACGTACATCGGCGGTCCGGGGCAGGAAGCTGGAACGGGAATTGCCATCGACACATCCGGCAATGCCTATGTCAGCGGCTACACATCGTCAACATTTCCTACCACTAAGGGCGCCGCACAAACGTTGTACGGAGGGGGTTTCGCCGATGCGTTTGTAGTCAAGTTGAACGCGCAAGGCAGCGCGGCTATTTATTCGACATTGCTCGGTGGAACGGGGACCGACGAGGCCCGGGCGATCACCGTGGATGCCGCGGGCGACGCCTGCATTGCGGGGTATACGGATTCGGCTAACTTGCCGGTCTACGCCGCGCTGCAGCCGTCTCCTGGCGGAGAGGGCGACGCCTTAATCGCATGTTTGAATGCCAATGGAACCGCGTGGACCATGGTTTCCTATCTTGGCGGCAGCAATCTCGATCAGGCTTACGCACTCGACATCGACGCGAGCGGCAACCTCTATTTGGCGGGCACGACCTACTCCCCGGACTTCCCCATCACTTCCGGCGTCTTTCAGCCCGCCAACGCCGGCAGCTACGACGCTTTCCTCGCCATGTTGAGCCCTGGCGGCAGCACATTAGTTTATGCCACGTACCTCGGTGGAAGCGGTTCCGACGCGGCCACCACGGTGGCTGTGGGCAGCGCGGGGGACGTTTGGATCGGAGGATACACCACCTCCACGAACTTCCCGTTGTCCGGTGCCTGGCAGTCCGTACCTGGCGGCAGCTTCGACGGATTCATCTCCCATTTAAGCCCGGACGCTACAACCCTGCTGACCTCCAGTTACCTGGGCGGCTCCGGAGACGATCGGGTCTTGGGGATTGCCTTGGATCCTAATACGGGGATCGTATTTGCGGCCGGCTCCACGCTCTCCATCAACTTCCCAGTCACGGCGGGCGCCATGCAAGGGGCTGCTACAGCCGGGATGAACGCGTTCTTGGCCAGCATCAACCCGTCCGCTTATTCAATCTCCGGACAAGTGACTACACAGGCTGGGGCGCCGTTAAGCGGAGGCGAGATCACGCTGAGCGGGGCGGGCGACGGCTCAACCTCGACCGATTCAAACGGGAACTTCTCCTTCAATAACTTGCCAGGAGGCAATCCGTACACGGTTACGCCCACGCTGAATGGCTATGGCTTCAGTCCGGCCAGCCTGACATTCAGCAACCTCAATGCGAATCAAACCGCCAATTTCACCGCCACAGCCGCTTATTCCATTTCCGGCAATATCGTCCTGACCGGAGTGGGGCCGCTAAGCGGGGTGATTGTTATGCTCAGCGGGACGGTAAACAGCGCGGCCACAACCGATGTAAACGGAAATTACTCGTTCACCGGCCTGTACACTGGCGCCTACACCATCACGCCTAGCCTGAAAGGCTACGTTTTCATCCCTTTCAACCAGGTATTTAGCAGCCTGAGTTCCACCCAGACCGCCAATTTCACGGCAACCACGAGCGTCTTCCCCGGGCAGACCGAAGTAGTTTGGCAGGATCCCGTGTCGGGGTTTAGCCAGTTCTGGTTTCTGGGCGGAGCGCAAGGCGCAAGTGTGGGAGCGGCCACCATCACCACGAAGAATACCTGGCGAATCGCCGCCATAGCCGACTTCAACGGCGATGGATACCCGGATATCGTTTGGCAGGATGCTGTATCCGGGGCCAGCCAGATCTGGTTTATGACCGGTCCGCAAGGCACCACGTTACTACAGGCTTCCACATTTAGCGGTCCCAATCCATGGCTCATCGTAGCCGCCAACGATTTTAACCAGGACGGCCATCCGGACTTGGTTTGGCAGGATCCCGCGTCCGGATTGGCCCAGATATGGTATCTCGGCGGACCACAGGGTATCACCCTAACTGGCGCGGCGAATCTGACCCTCCGCAACCCCTGGTCTATCGTCGGATCGGGCGACTTCAACGGGGATGGCCACCCCGATCTATTATGGCAGGATCCGGTGAGCGGCACGGTGCAGATCTGGTATTTGACCGGCGCGCTAGGCAACGAGTTGTTGTCCGCAGTCAACCTGACCGCCAACAGATGGGACGCTGTAGCCGTCGCCGACTTTAATCAGGACGGCCATCCGGACTTGATTTGGCAGGATCCCGCGTCCGGCGCAAGTCAGATATGGTTTCTGGGAGGCGCGCAAGGCACTACTCAACTCGGGACCGCCAGCTTAAGCGGCCCAAATTCGTGGCACATCGTGGGGCCACGCTGACGGTTTGGGTCATCGTCTCAGGCATCGCCGAGACCGCCTTGGCGGATGAAGAAGAGTTCGCTGGCAAGTTCCGGGACGACGCTACGCTCAAGAACGCGTTTGGCTAGACTGCCAAGTCTGCACCGCCTGATCGGTCTCCACATCGCCTTCCACGATTACGTAGCGCGGCACGCCGCGGGTCTGCTCGTAGATGCGGGCGATATATTCGCCGGCGATGCCGAGAGACACCAGTTGCACCGCACCGATGAAGGTAACCAAAACGATCACCGACGTCCAGCCTTGCACGGTCCGGCCCGCGATTAATGCGACGACCGCGAAGGCCGCGTAAATCGCGCACAGCACGGCCGTCAGCAGTCCGAAGTAGAACGAAAACCGCAAAGGCTTCGCGGAGAGGCCGGTCACCGCCTGGACTGAAAGCCGCAGCATTTTCCGCACGGTGTAGCCGCTTTTGCCCCCCATTCGCTCGGGCGCGGCGTACTCGATGCGGACTACCGGAAAGCCCAACCAGGCAACCAATCCGCGGAGGAACGGGTTGCGGTCCCGGAACCGCAGCACCGCTTCCACCACGGCGCGGTCGAGAAGTTGGTAATCGGCGGCGCCGCCCTGCACGGGGATTTCGCTGAGCAGATTCAGAAAGCGGTAGAAGAGGCGCGAAGTGAACTGCTTCGCCACACTTGCGCCAGCGGTGCGGGTGCGGACCATCTGCACCACCTTGGCGCCGCCGCGCCAAGCCTCCAGCATGCGCGGAAGCAGTTCGGGTGGATGCTGCAGATCGCAATCGAGCGTAATTACTGCGGCTCCGCGCGCTGCCTCGATGCCCGCCACGAGCGCCGGCTGCTGGCCAAAATTGCGGCCGAAGCGAATCAATCGGACGCCGGGGTGCTGCGCGCGCAAGCCGCGGATGCATTCCGCCGTGCCGTCCGTCGAGCCATCGTCGACGAAGATCACTTCAATCGCCTCTCGCCCGCGGAGCGCGGACTGGATTGCGTCGTACATTGAACGCACGTTTTGTTCCTCGTTATAAGCGGGAATCACGATGCTCACCAACCGCGCGCCGGCATCCTCCGCTTGCCAATCCATGGTTTCATTCTAATGCGAACCGCGGCGCCGGATCTTGCAGGAACACTTGCCGGAAAGTAGTTAGCGCTTTTGCGCAATCACATACAGGATGTCGTAAAAGTTCGAATAAAAGCTCCAATTCAGCAGTCCCGCGGCTTTCAGCTTCCGGTAAAGCCCGGGCTTCCCACGTTTGAGAGAAAGCAAAATGTACGCGATGGTGTCGACGCTGCGATAACAGCCGGCGTAACCCTCATAGCACACCTCGAGGCCATACTTTGCGAGCAGCAATCGCAACGTGTGCTTCGAGAAGTAGTGCAGGTGGCTCGGAGGATGGATCTGCCTCCATTTTTCCTTCCGCCAGCGCGCCAGCTGGCTGCCGATGTCGCCGGTGGTGATCGCCAGTACGCCCCCGCACCGCAGGTGCGCCGCGGCCTTCTCGATGTATAACGCGGGCTCCGCCAGGTGCTCGATGGTGTCCCACATACACACGGCGTCTACCGGGCTCTGCAGCGGATGTTCCAGGAAATCTCCCGCGGCCACGGAGACGCCAACTACTTCGCGGGCATATGCCGCCGCATCCCGCGACAGGTCAATGCCGCTAACGCGATCGAAGTGCAGGCGGGCAAGGTCCAGAAAGAAGCCGTATGCCGCGCCTATTTCGAACAAGCATTGACGGCGCGCCGCAGGAACATAACGGAGCAAGGTCTTAAGCCGGAGCTGGAATTGCTTTGCAATAAGCGCGCGTTCGCCAACGTAATCGCGATATTCCTCGCCACGGAAGTAGGCGGCGCTGTAAAGCTGCTCCAGTTCTTGGCGCGACAAAGAAACATCCGCGGTGGTAAAACCGCAGCCGCCGCATACGAGCAGGCCGAGGATTGCAGAGGGAGCGCAAGCGCCTCCGCAAGCCGGACATTTGCGCTCGTTCGTCACTGGCCGGTAACGTTCCTAGCCACGGTGGACCGAAACTCTTGCGATCGCATGCCCAGTACGAGACGAATCGCAGGCTCGGCCAAAAGCGGGTTGATCTCCGCGGGTTCCAGATTCCGACCGCAGACGGCCAGGAGCGAGGTCCCACCGATCTTAGCGATGTGATTGAAAATGTGGTGTTTCGGAGACAAAGGCGACGCCGGTTTACCCCACCGAGGGCGCCGGATGCGCCTTGCGCCCGCCAGCATTACCCAGGAGGCCCAACGACAAGCTGCGGATATCGGGTGGCGCCGAGGTCAACAACCAAGCCAGCGTCTTCACCGAGACAATGAACGTCCCGGCATTGATGAAATGCCAATCGGGATCTCCCAGGTGATTGGCCGCCGGGGTGAACTTGGCGTTGCGTATCAGATCGAAGATATATGCGGCGGCTTCTTTTGTGCCGGTGGTTCCAGCTTCCACCTCATCCATCTTGGCTACCGCGGCGTCGAAGAGTTCGCCGAAACCCTTGTGCTGGCTGTAGAACAGGCCCATGGGCTCTTCGGCATCCGGCAGAATGGAGTCGTCATGGCTCTTCAAGTATCGCCGGTAGATGCTGGCCAATTTCAGATCGCCTAGGCCGACGCCCAGGGCCCAAACACGGAACCAGGCATTCCATAGGTCGAAGTCCCGGAAAGAGGTATAGGCGGCGAAGACCATGCGGTCGTTGTTTCGCAGATTGGCTTCGTGAATGCGGGAAATATACTCGAAGCGCTCGGCCCGGAAGTCGTTTTCCTTGATGGCTGGCAGCAGGCGCGCGGCGAGCGCGTTGATGACTTCCACAGAAGAGGCCAGGCCGCGGGAGAACAGCGCGTCCAGGAAGCCGCTGCCGGCGCCGCCGGCCATAATCGCCCAGCGATCGCCCACAGTCTGCTTGCAGGAACCCTGCAACCGGTCCGACGATACCCAGTCGCGCACTAACTTGGCATCCTTGAACTGCTCTTTGATGCTCGGGAACTTATCCAGGAACTGATGCCATTCCTCGTCCGGCGTGATGTCCATGGGCTTGGGGAACTTGCGCATGTCGAAGCTCAGCCCCACGCTGACGCATTTGTTGGCGGATCCTTCGCGGTTGTCGAACGGGATCACCCACAGCCAGCCGCCGTCGAAAATATGGTGGCAGGTGCCGGAGTACCAGGGGCGCGGCGCCTTGGGCACGCCTTTGGGCAGGTTCAGATCGTCGTACGGCTTCACGTCGATCATGTGCGTAAACAGGCAGCGGCTCTGCAGCCGGACCCGCGGTGGCTTGTCGCTCAGGTTCCACTGGCGGGCGAGCACGTGCCCGCCGCCGGAGGCATCCGCGACGAACTTGGCCCGGATGGTTTCGCCTTTTTCGGTCGTGAGGGTTACGCCCTGCGCATCGGTCTCGACGGTCTTGACGCGGGTGTTGTATTTGACCGTGGCGCCGTGATGAATAGCGGTGTAGGTCAAATACTGATCGGTGTCCTGGCGGAACAAGTGGGCTTCGTAGCCCTCCCGATACGGCGGAATCACCAGTTGGGTGGCCTCTTCCGGCCGCTGGTGCTCGCCGGCGCGGTGAAGGATGAACCCGAAGTTCTTTTTCACACCGAAATGGTTGGATACGTGCGTATGGAGGAGCTCGCCGGAATTGAACTCGGTCTTGAACTCGGGGACTCCAAATCGCTCCGCCATGATTTTGATCATGCGGAAGGTGTGCCGCACGGTAGATTCGCCGAGGGCGAAACGCGGGTGCGAGCCGGCGTCAACGATCACGACTTTGGCGCCTTTGTAGGCCAGGATGGTTCCCAGCATGCCGCCTTCGAAACCCGCGCCCAGAATGGCCACATCGTATTGGTCGTTCATCTAAAGTAAAGATTTCCTTTCGGTTTTACAGTGTTAAACGATTATACCCAGCCGGCAGCCCGCTGCACCAGTGCTGTAAGTACTGCGTTTTCCCGCCAGGAAAATGAAGGGGGGACAACGGATGGCGTAGGCTATGCCGTGCGAACCTGGCGAAGCGTGGCATACTGGAAAGGGCACCACATGGGTATTGCAATCAACGCTCACTACGATGGTAAGGTAATCGTCCCCGACGAGCCCTTAGATCTTCCGCCCAATCAACCACTGGTGGTCGGCATTGAGTCGATTAGCCGGGCTGGGCTGGCGGACGAATCGGCGTTGACATGGATTGCCGAGAATTCTTGCGATAGCCCCCAACTCCGCTTCGATTTGTCGCACCAGCACGATCGCTACCTGTACGGCATACCGAAGAAGGACCCACCCGCAACAGGCCTCTAAGACTCACGCGCTGGACCGGGGATCGGGTGGGGCCTCTGCGCGGCTGCGTCGAATCTGCTCCTCCAGCCTGGGAAGGTCCTTTTGAGTCATCATCCAGATCTGGCCAAGTTGAGGCCGAAGTATTCGTGCACGAGGATATTTCGCAACGCAACAATCTGCGGCCATTGGACCTCGGGATGGCGGTCCCTGACCGGTTGGGAGACGCCACGGGCAGCCTCTCCAATGACCTGCAGGTGGTGGATAACCCAGACCGGAGCATCTCATCGTTTTGAAAGCCAAGCGATCCGCAGCCCGCTCCTCGATCTTGGCGATTGCTGTCAGAATATCGTTCAGCCGATCGAGATCGCTCTTCATAGAGCGATTGCGTCCCGGTAAACCGATTCCCGTATCGAGGGTTTTACCCAGCCGTCGCTGGCTATATCGACTTTTCGGCCCAACAGGCTTTAGAGTTCCAGCTTGAGTGCCGCCTGGTCGAGGAGGCTGGTTCCCTCCTGCCACTTTGCAAGCAAATCCAGGTCGCTATCCGGGCGGGCTTCGCCGCGCGCCACCGACCCAATTAGCCGGACCTGAGTTGCGCCGTGCTTCGCGGCAACGCGAAGGATCGCCTCACGCTGTTCTCGAACTGCCTCGCCGATGGCTGCGCCGGTCACAGAGAGTCTGCCCCTGTTTGGAGTATGCTCCTACCGTGCCCAGCAGGAGCACGCTGCGCATCACATCGGCGGCAAATTCAGTGCCTTAAGACTGCTCTCCAGGATCTTGCGATCGATGTATGCGCCAGCGGCGATCAATTGACGATACGCCTGCGCCAGGTCAGACAGCAAATGTAAGCCGAACGCATCCTCAAGAATGCCGACGCAACCCAGCACCGCCATTCCGTATTCCCGGGCCACCTTGCGAGCTTTTGATCTCATCGATCGGCACGAGGCCGGCGTTCAATTCCTGGCTCAAGATGATCGCGCTGGTCTCGCCGCCGCCCAAGCCGAACTTCTGTTGGGCGCTTGCGAGGGCCGCGACGTCATGGACGGGTTTAACTTCGATCCATCTGCATGCAGCGATTTCGGCCGATCCCGTCAACCCTGAGCCGCGCACCACTACCTCGTCGTAGACCTGCGGCGTGACTGTAATCGTCTGATAGAGGCGGTTCAACAAGTCGAGACGCCCGATTTTTGCGAGTGTGATGAGCGGCGAAGAATCGGCAACAACCGTCACGGGCGAAGCTTTCCCAGGGTGCGCCGGTCCTCTTCCAACTGCTCCATGCCGTAGTTGAGGGGAGGCACACCATGAGCTGCCGCAAAGTCCATGAATGCGGCCAGGGGCGTGTCACAGAGCTCGGCAGCACGGCCCAGCGAGACCGTTCCTTCACGGAACAACTCCAGAGCGATGAGCTTGGCGGCTTCGTGCGATACGTTACCTTGGTCGAGCTTGGCGGCGGACACAAGATCGGCCGGCAGTTCCAGGTTTACGGCAATCATTCTCTTTGCATTGTATGCCAAAGAGGGACCTTGCGTGCTCGCCGATGTCGGCGTCCAGGCCGTTCGAACCCATAGCGTGCTCGCCCTGGGCTAGCCGAATACTGCTTCCAGCCATTCGGCCTCAGCCGCTTCCAATCTTGTACCTTCGCTCGTCACTGCCTTACGGCAGTCGTATGGCGTCGGCCAGACCGCCCCGATGTTGAAGTCGACGCGGCGCGGCTCATCACGGGCCGCTTAGGCGGGGCGGGCGCCACGCGGCCGGTCCAGCCCCCAGCCCATTCCTTCTCTGCGGCTAACCTCCTTGAATGCAAGGCGAGTATCCCCCCGGCAGGTGAACGAAATCAGGCGATCACTCCGTTAGCTTGATCGTCGTGTACGGCTGTATCAGCCACGGTTGGCCGATGCCAGCCTATTGCGTCGGCCACTTTACGGATTGCCGCGCGTACGGGCGGTTGCGCTGTAAGAATCCTCCTCTGCGGCCGGCCCTTTTTGTCCAATTCTGGCTTGCCTTCGGCATCGGTCACCTGCTTGATGATATTGTCCTGCCACACTTCTCCTGCTTTGCTCCAGTCGAGTGCAGCCAAGCGGTCGGCGTAGGCCTGCCAGTCCTGGACGTCATTCGTGATCAGTTCGTGCCCGATTGTTCCGAGGATATTCAGGCCGGTAACTGTCAGGCAGACCCATCCCTCGTCGCGAATCTGGGCGATCCGCCCCTGTTGGATGCCGGGATTGATCTGCGAAACCACCTTCCAGGCGGGAATATGCAGACCCGAGTTCTGGTTTACGACCAAATCAAACAGCACGACCGCCCTGATGAATGGTGTCTGATCTTTCAGCGGGTACGCTATGTCTACGAAAATGGCGAGGCTGAGGAAGGATTTCGTTTCATTTGGATGAGACCGAATGGAACGCTTCAGGCCGCTCGTGGGCAGGCGCGCATTCCATCGTTGTCAACGGCTCTCTGGTTCATTCAGCAGGCTGAGGCGCGGGGATGGGAGCGGCCTGAGTATGGCGAGGACGCCTCTGGATTGGAGATGGCTGGCCTGTCCGAAGAAATGCAGAATACATGCACGGCGGTGTACAATCGCTTCCTCGAAAGACATGGCATCAAGCGCTTCCCTCTCAAAGTGAGCCTTATGGAGGGGGCACCCCTGCCCGGCGCCCCCCCAACAATATCTCGTGGAGGTAGATTGTGGCGTCGAAGGAAGGGACTGTACGTCGAGCAAAAGCGTCACCTCGTGCCCCGGCCTCGACTTGAGGCAGAAGCTTGATCGCCAACTGGAAATCCACTATGAGTATCGCCAGCAGATGACGAAGATTCCGGAAGCTGCAAGCCGCTAACGAATCCGCAGACGCTCAGGCTGCTTACGCGGTTGGCTCCGTCGGGCCATTGCTCACCGCGCCGCCATCTCCGCCACGCCGCGCCGCATGTTCTCCAACAGTTCGTATGGAGTGTTTACGTTGTTGCTCTTGCCGGTGCCCAGATGAATCGACGGCTTGTTGTCCCCGTGGTAATCCGTGCCGCCGGATTCGATCAACTGGAACTGAGCCGACAGTTCCCGGTACAGCGCGGTGTCTTCCGGGCTGTGCTCGCTGTGGTAGACTTCCAGTCCCTGCAGGCCATTGTCGATGAGGGTGCGCAGCAGCTTTTCGAGCGAGGCGCGGTCACGCTGGGGCAGGCGCACGGGATGCGCCAGCGAAGGCAGGCCGCCGCCCTCGCGGATGCGCCGGACGCCTTCCACCAGTTCCGGCTCGTCGCGCTCCACCGAGGCCGAGGCGTTGTCGGCCAGGTAGCGGTCGAAGGCTTCCTGGTTGGTTTTCACATAGCCTTTACGCAGCAGCACCTTGGCGAAATGCGGACGGCCGGTGAGGTGCTTGCCGAGCGCTTGCACTTCCTCCAGGGCGATCTCGACGCCGAGCGAATTCAGCTTGGCGATCAGCTTGCGGTTGCGCTCGCGGCGGCTCTCCTGATGGCCGCGAATCCACTGCCGGAATCCCGCCGAGGCCGGCGCTTGCAGAAAATAGCCGAGCAAATGCACCGAGGGCGGGCGAGAGCCATCCGAAGGCGGATCGGGGCGCGTGCTCAGCTCGATGCCGCAAACCAATTCCAGGCCCGCCGCGGCGGCCAGCGGCGCGGCGATATCGTAGCCCTCCAGCGTATCGTGGTCGGTGATGCCAAGGGCTTGGAGGCCCATGGCTTTCGCGTCATCGACCAGTTGCGCGGGCGAGGCTGTGCCGTCGGAACGGTCGGTGTGAGTATGCAGATCAATCATGGCCTACCGCCTGGTGGACGTTGGCGCGTTCTCCGAGGCCTGCGTCCAGACCGCTGAGGCTGGTGGCCGGATGGCGCGGATGGGAGACCATGCGGACGATGATCTTTTCGTGAATGCGCTCGTACCATTCGAAGGGGATAATATTGCGGAGCGCCAACATCAGCTTGAACTTGAATCCCACCATGTAATGCAGGCGGGGCTTGCGCGCTGTCAGGATTTTATGCACCACTTGGGCGATGTCTTCGGCAGTAAATTTATTGGCGGCCAGCAGCCCGTCCACGATGGCTTCGTGCTGGCAAAACCAGAAGTAATAGGGGCTGGCGGGATCCTGCGCGCGACGGGCGCGATTGCGGTTGACCCCGAAGTGCGGGGTGTAGATCAGCCCCGGCTCGAGCACCGAAACGTGAATATTCAACAGGGCCATTTCCTGGCGCAGGCATTCGCCCAGGCCCACCACCGCGAACTTGCCGGAAGAATAGCCCCCAATACTCATCTCGCCCATGCGGCCGGCGGCCGAAGCGGTGATGACGATGCGGCCGGAGCGGCGCGCGCGCATATGGGGCAGCACAGCCTGGGTCAGTTCCATGATGCCGAAGACGTTGACGTCGTAGAGCCTGCGGATCTCCTGCATGCTGAGATCTTCAAAGAAGCCGCGCAATCCCATGCCCGCGAAGTGCACCACCGCGTCCATGCGGCCGGCCTCGCGGATGATGGTGTCGACAGTGCGATCGATGTCGGCGCGGCGGGTCACGTCCATGCGCAAGGCGGTAACCTGACCGCTCAGACCGCGCCGGGCGGCCTGTTCGCCCAGTTCTTGCTCTTCGCCTTCGGTCAGCGCCGTTCCGTAGACACGGAAATCGCGGGCGGCCAGCAACAATGCGGATGCCAGCCCCAAGCCGGAGCCCGCGCCAGTGATCAATACAACGGGTCTATTGTCAGTCATTCGGTCAGTCATTCAATCACGCCGCGGCGCGTCGCCAGTTGGCGCTGAACTCCATGCACGGTGCGCCGGTTCAAGCCATACGGAAGAATGAGCACCAGAGAAAGAACCAGCAAAACCGCCGGCACGGCGCCATATAACAGGCCCACGTAAGGAATGGCAGCCGGCGGATTGCCCGGCGTGCCAAACGCGGCCCCATGCGACAGTTTGCGGAAAACGGCCAACAGGCCGCCGGCCAATAGCAGGGCGCTCCCCGCCGCGATCTTTTCGCCGAAATTCATAATACCGAAATAGATGCCTTCGCGACGCAGTCCGGTGGTCAATTCGTCGGTATCGGTTACGTCCGCGATCATGGACGCCGGAACCACCCAGACCGCGCTGGCGAAGATGCCCCCCACCACGTGCCCGACGATAAGCGGCCAGGGATGGCCTACGCCGAAAAGATGGCCGCTCCCGATCAGCAAAGTAGCCATGAGCAACAAACTGGCCGACGCGATGGCGGCCATAATGTACAGAGTGCGTTTCTCCGTCCGCCGGGCCAGCGACATCCACAGGACCACGCCCCCCAATGCGCCGGCGTAGAAGCAAGTCTGAATGAAGCTCAGACTCTCGCTGCGGCTGATGCGCGCATACCAGGTGAAGTAGTGGATCGCCATGCTGAAGTTCAGCACTACGGCCAGGAAGAAAACCGTGGTCGAGAACCAGATACTGCGGAAGTGGGGGTTCCGCATGGAAATCCGAAAGCCGGAAAAGAAGCGCGGCCCTTCAGAGTCTTTGCCGGTGCCGGAAGTGCGATAGCCCAACGTGCCCAGGGTGCCGATCAGGCCGGCTACCGTCATCAACGCGCCGAAAGCCAGCCCCAAACGCGGATATCCGGCGTAATTCAGCTTGGGTTCGGAGCCATCGGCGGTGGCGGGAAAGAAAACCAGAAAGGAAAGCGCCGTGGCCGCCAGCGTGCCCAATAATCCGAACAGAGTACGGAGGCCCATAGTGCCGGTGCGGTCGTCATAGTCGCGGCTCAGTTCGGCGCCCAGGCTGAGATAGGGAATCCGGTAAACGGCGCTAGAGACGCGCAAGGCAATCGCGCAGGCCAGCAGCCAGACAAACAATCCGGTATGCCCGAGGCTGCGTGGCGGGCTGAAGAGCAGGAAAAAGCACGGTCCCATGACCAGCGCTCCCGGCAGCATGAATATGTGCCGGCGTCCGAAGCGGTGGCGGGTGCGATCCGATATGTGGCCGATGTAGGGATCGAGCAGAGCATCCACCACCAAGCTGCACGCGAGGCCGATTCCCACCAGCGCGGATGGCAAGCCCATCACGGAGTTGTAAAAGAACAACATGAAAAGTCCGGACAGAACCATCAGGACCGTGATGGGCATCTCCCCCACGCCGTAGAGCAGCTTGGCGGAGAGCCGCACGGGAGGCGCATCCGCGGCGAAGGAGGCAACCGGCGAGAGGGTGGGGATGCTCATGGGTGTTGGTCTCGGCCAGTTCGGGATTGTTTCCCCGCGCGATCAGCGGGCCTCCAGCACTTCTCCCGAGTTCTCCGGGACAGGCTCACGTAAGAATTGTTGGATGTGTTCGGTGAGCAACTCGGGCTGTTCCAGCGGGCCGAAATGCTCGCCGCCCGGCAACAGCACCGGCTTGCAGTTGGGCAGCGCATCGTGCAGGAAGTCGTAAGAGCTGATGAAGTGTGAATTGCGGCCGTAGACCAGCAGTGTGGGCGTTTGGATGGTGCGCACCGCATCCAGCGTCATGTCCCCCACCACTTCGTAGTCCTTCATCAGCGTGGTATTGCGGATCAGATGCAACAGCGGCTCGCGATTGCGCGGCAGCCCGCGTGCCGGGCCGTAAAACTTGGGAGTTTCCAGGCTGAGCTGCAACAGGTATTCGGCGTTGGTGCGTTTGTCCTCGGGAACGTGGATGCCCGATTCTTCCAGCTTGGCCACCCACGCCGCCCACCCGATCCAATCTTTATCGTTTCGCAGGTGTACCAGGGCCGCCAAACCCGGTTCGAGCGCCAGCAGTTTGGGCACGCGTTCGGGGTAGAGCATGCTGAAATACATGGCGATGTCGGCGCCGAAGCTGTGACCCACCAGGATGGGGCGCTCGATGCCCATTTCATCCAGGAAGCAGCGCAGATCCTCGGCCATATCGGCGGCGGTGTAGCCGGTGTCCGTGACGTCGCTGTAGCCGTGGCCGCGGAGGTCGTAGGTGGTGACACGATACTCGCGGCGCAGAATGGGCGCCATGTAGAGGTGCCAGACTGCCAGATTGCCGAGGAAGCCGTGCAGCATGACAACGTCCGGGCCCATGCCGACAGTAATATAATGCAAATTCACGCCGTTAGCTTTTATCTTCGGCATCGGTCAGAAAGACAGCCCCCCTATTCGATGTAACCCAGTTCGCGAAGTCGCTCTAAAACTGTCTCCTCGTCCTCCAATTCCGCGGGCACGGCGGCACTGCCCGCAGGGCTTTCCGGCCCACTGGTTCCGGCGGCCGCCTTTCGCACGGGATGCTCCTTCAAAACAGCGTCCCGATAGACTTCCACTGGCACGCGGCCTTGCATTTCCGCCGGAATGGGCAGCCCCAGACTATAAAGTACCGTAGGCGCGATGTCCAGGATAGACAACTCATTGGCTACGAATCCACGCCGGATGGCTGGACCGCGCGCTCCGAAGATTCCCACGGGGCGGTGTGAGCCGGACACCGCGGGCCTCTTGGAAACGATCTCTTTCGAAGGCAGAATGGACACCAGCCCGCCATCGCTCAGGATCAGCGTCAGGTCCGGCGCCGCGTCGTGGTGCGGCCCCTGAAAGACTTCATCGCGGGTGAAGACTTCGCTTACCAACGGCTCTCCGGTGCGCAGGCTGGGAATCTGGCGCAGCTCGTCGGAGAGCTTTTTCAGGAACGCGGGGTATTCGGCGGCCGGCACGCCGGGCGAGGTTCCATCGCTCACCACGACATAAATACCGTTGCTGGTGGGAGTGGTAGCGAAAGCTTTGGTCTTGTTCCAATCCATCAGCCACGTGTGTTTGGCGACCTGTCCGACTCCCAACAATGCGCCCTGTGTGTCGTGCGCTTCCCCCGCTTCGGACCAAGCCAGGTATCCGTGCTGTTCCAGCCAGGTATTGATGTGCAGCACGTCATAGGTGGGGCCGAAGCCGTGGTCTGAGGCGATCACCACGGTGGCTTCCGGTCCGGCCAGTGCGCACATTTCTTTCAACAGATTGTCCACGCAGCGGAAATAGTTGAGGCACAGCTCGCGAATGTGAAACTCCCAATCTTCGGTGAGCGGCCGGTCGTCCTCCGGGCGGAGAAAGCGCCAGCCGAGGTGCTGGAGCTTGTCGACACCGTCGAACAGCACGGCGGTCAACTCCGAAGGATCCGTCTCGGTGAGATGCCGCAGGACCTGAAACAGGTTTTGCTCGCGGCGGGCATGCAGTTCGATCCAGGGCCCCAGTTCGGCGTGATCGGATATGCCTTCGGTGGCCTTTTCCTCCAGCTTGATATCCATGGCCAGCTCGCGCTGGTTAAAGCCGGGGATGGCTTTGATCTTCTCGAACAGACCTTCCGGCCAGCATGCCAGGCGCAACTGCTTCCAGGGCACCCAGCCAGGTACGACGTATCCGGAAATGTGCGGCGGCGGGAACATCGCCGGGTAATTAATAGTAGTGGTGCGCAGGCCGCCGGCGGAGGCCAGCGACCAGATGGTTTCGCACTGCACATCGTTGGAGTTAAAGAAACGGATGTGTCGGCTGACGGGCGAATCCATGCGGAAGAAATCGAACACGCCGTGCTGGCCTGGGGTGCGCCCGGTCATCAGTGAAGTCCAGGCCGGGGGTGTCAGCGGGGGCACGATGGTGCGCAATCCGGCGCGCGCGCCTTCCGCGAAGAACGACTTCAAGAAGGGCATGACGCCCTGATCCATGAGCGGATCGAGGATGGAGAAGGTGGCGCCGTCCAAGCCTATGAGCAGCGTGCGGATACTCATTGGACCCGCCTTGTGGTGCTGCCGGTTTCAGCGGGGCCGCCGAGGTGGGTATTCACGAAATCGGCTAATTCCTTGATCGACAGATCGCGCTGTTGCTGGCCGATCTCCGCCAACAATTCCGCGAAAGGCATCGGGGTTTGGTAGTGCTCCTGGATGGCGGTGCACAGAACCACGGCGTCGAGCGATTCAAACCCCAGCTCGGTGAACAGCCGCGATTCCGGACGCACGGGATCGGGATAATCCCAATCCTCGGTTAACTCGCCCATCTTTTGCAGCAGGTAATCGAGTATCTCCTGCCGGCTTGGCCTCATTCGGACAGCTCCCTGTTTATAAATAGTCGCAGAAAACACAAAGTTGGATTCACGCGCCGTGTAAACAATTAGCGATTTCGCTTGCCATTGCGGGAACTGGTCGAGCGCGCCGTCGCGCAGTCCCACTTCCATGATGCCACTGGGGACCTCGGCGCGGGTGATGTGGAAAGCCAGCAGGCCGGCGCTCAGGCCCCGCCCGAGCGCCTTGCCCACAGCCTCTTTGGCGCACCACATGCGCAAGGCCCATTCCTGGCGCAGATCCACGGGCAGCGCGGCCAACCGGCGGCGCTCATCCGGACTGAAGGCTATAGCTTCGAAATCCTGGCGGCGGTGAGTCAGACTTTCCAGATCGATGCCCACCCGCGCTCCCGGATCGAGGACTGCCAGCGCCACCGCGGTACCCTGGCTGTGGGCGATAGAAAGGGCGGCCTGAGAGGCCGCCGCAGGCCACGGGCCTGCCCCACAGTATTCCACTAGGGGACGGCCGTAGGGATCCGGCACAATCTCGATTTCGGTGGGCGGCAGGTGCAGGTCCAAATCTCTTTCAAGCAGCGATCCCACGGCTTGTTTGGCGGCGCAGCGGCCCAGCAGCCATTCCTGGCGGCGTTTCTCCACCGCGCGCATCGAGCTCCAGTGGGCCCGTTCCCCAGGACTGAGAATCAGGTTCGCCAGTACATTTGGCTCGCACGGAAAGGCATCCAGGCGGCAACAGACAGACTCCGGCCAGGGGCCCAGGGGGCGCCCGTCAGGCACCCGCGCCTGCGTCACAAACGAATCGTGAACCAGATTACCTAAAGAGTTCATAAACGGCGGCGTTGTGGAGCTGACTACTGGACAGCGGTGGCGGAAACCGGGGCCTCCGCTTGCGGACGGTATTCTTTATCGTAATACTCGCGAACCCATTCGCGGTTGAGTTCTTCCCCGGAACGCAACGTGATCTCCTGGCCGCACTTCCCGCACTTCATGCGAAAACCCATCGAGGGCACCATGGGTCCGCCACACGCCTCGCATTCCCCGGGCGTGTACTGCGCCAAGCCCTGGATCATGCGCACCCAGGTGCCGACCTTCAGAAAATAATGCTGCAAGTCCTTGACGGCCACATCGCCCGCGAAGGCCTGTGCGTCGGCTTCCGGCATGCGGCGCAACAGGAGCCGTTTACCGTCTTCGGTGAGATATCCGTCTTTTTCTAAAATGCCGGGGCCGAAAACTTCCACGGCGGTTTCCAGGACGGACTTATCGGGCAGGAAGATGTGGAACTGGGTCTCGGTCTCCATGGTGATCTCGATCAGATCGAGCGACTCCGCGCCAAGGTCGGTTAGGTGCGTATCGGGGGCGATTTGCGACGCATCGATGCGCAGGCTTTTCGCCACGATCTGAGCGAATTTATCGAACACCTCCGATTCAGTCATGTTTGGCATTTAGATTCTCCTCCGAAGCCTCCCCCGGCGCTCTACCCGGCCCAGGCGCGCACAGCCAGCACGGCATTCTGGCCGCCGAAGGCAAAAGCATTAGCCAAGGCTGCGCGAACGGTGGCGGCACGGCTCTGGTTGGGAACATAGTCGAGATCACACTGTGGATCGGGCGACCGTAGATGCATGGTGGGCGGGACGTGGCCCTCGGCGATCGCTTTTACTGCGCAAATTACGTTGCAAACGCCCGCCGCGGAAATGGTGTGACCGATTTGGCCCTTGATCGAGGATACCATCAAACGTCTGGCATGCGGGCCGAACGCGCGTTTGATGGCGGCGGTCTCGATGGGGTCGTTCTTGGGGGTCGAGGTACCGTGTGCGGCGATATAGTCCACCTCCTCGGGAGCCAGGGAGGCCTGCCGCAAGGCGATCGAAATGGCCTGCGCTTCGGCGCTCCCATCCGGGGAAGGGTCGGTCAACGTGTGGGCATTCAGGCTGGAGCCATAGCCAGCCAGTTCGGCATAGATGCGCGCACCGCGCGCCTGGGCGCTCTCCAGAGTTTCCAGCACCACGGCGCCGCCGCCTTCGCCCATGACGAAGCCATCCCGCTGCCGGTCGAAAGGGCGCGAGGCCGACTCCGGATTGGCATTGCGGCTTAAAGCTCCCAGCAGGCTAAACGCCAGGATCGGCAGCGGGCTGACCAGGGCAGCGGCGCCGCCGGCCAGCATGGCTTTGACTTTCCCCAGCCTCACCAGCCGGAAAGCTTCGCCGATGGCGTGCGAACTGGCCGCGCAGGCCGTATCCATGACGAACGCGGGTCCGGCGAGTTTCAGCAGCTTGGCGGGGACGCTGGCCATCATATCGCCCAGGCGGCGATAGAAACTGTTGTCCGGCTGCCGCCCTTCGCGGGCGAAGCGCGCCATATCCAGCGCCGGGCTGTCCGGCTTGCGGAGCTGGAAATAGTGCTTCATCAAATACATGTCCAGGTAGTTGACGCTGGTCCCGACAGCGATGCCGATCTCTGCAGGCGCGGGATCCGCGGAGCCCCCGGCGCGGCGAAGTTGGGCATCCGCAAAAGCCTCCCTGGCCACCGTCAGGAACAGCCGCACGCCTCTGCGGCACCATGCCCCCGGGATGGCATCCGACCCGGTGTCCGGCGGAACATGTTTGACCTCGGCCACCACTTTCGTGCTGTACTCCGCCGGGTCCCAGAAACTGAGGGGAGCGATGCCGTTATCGCCCGCCAGCAGCCGCCGCCAGCATGTGCGCAGATCCGGACCGAGCGAAGTGCTCATGCCCATTCCGGTGATGACCACTCTGTGCATTAGCTTTCAGCTCTCAACGCTCAGCCTGCTACGGACTGCGATGGCTGGGAAGAATCAGCCTGCGGCGAGTAGTTCCGCGCCTTCCTCCTTCACGATTTCGGCGGTGTCGCGCAGCAGGAATCCTTGGCCGATCAGGTACTCCATAATGCGCTCGGCGTTCTCCTGCGGGGTGGTTGTGCCGGTAAGCAGGGTGATTTCCGGATGGAGCGGCGCTTCGTAAGGGTCGTCCACTCCAGTGAAGCCCTTGATCACGCCGGCGCGGGCTTTACCGTAAAAGCCCTTCACATCCCGCTGTTCGCAAATTTCGACCGGGGTATCCACGAACGTCTCGATAAAGCCGTCGCCGCGCATCATGGCGCGCACCCGGTTGCGGGTCTCGCGATAGGGGCTCACCGCCGCGCAGATGACTGCGCCGTGGTGCCGCACGATCTCCGCTGCTACATAGCCGATGCGCAAGATATTGGTGTCGCGATCTTCGCGCGAAAAACCCAAGCCCTTGGACAAGTGCGTGCGCACTACGTCGCCGTCCAGGATGCTCACCTGCCGGCCGTGTTCCATCAGCATGACCGTCAGGATGTCGGCGATAGTGCTCTTGCCGGCGCTGGGCAGGCCGGTGAACCAGACGCAGAAGCCTTGCTTGTTGCGCGCCGGGTACGCCGAACTGAGGATCTCGGCGGTTTCCTTGCGCGTGAACCAGGATGGCAGCAGCCGGCCTTTGGTCAGGTAATTGTCGCGGACCTGCGTGCCCGATATGGAGAAAACCTTGCGGTTGGGCTGGATTTCGGTGACCTGCTCGTAGCGGTCTTCGTCGGCCAGGTAGACCATTTCCTCGTAGGGCAGGCATTTGACGCCGATTTCGTCGGCGTGTTTCTTGAGCAGCTCGCGGGCCGCAGCCGGATCGTAAAAAGGCTTGCCCTTGGAGTTCTTGCCGGGGCCGGCGTGGTCGCGCCCCACGATGAAGTGATTGCAGCCGAAGTTCCGGCGGATGATGGCGTGCCAAATGGCTTCCCGCGGACCGGCCATGCGCATGGCCAGCGGCAGCAGACTGAGCAGCGTGGTGTGGGGGTCGTAATAATTCTCGACCAGCGCCTTGTAGATACGCACGCGCGTGTAGTGGTCCACATCGCCGGGCTTGGTCATGCCGACCACCGGGTTGAGCAGCAGGTTCGCGCCGGACTCCTGCGCGGCGCGCTTGGTGAGTTCCTCGTGCGCGCGGTGCATGGGATTGCGGGTCTGGAAGGCAACCACGTCGGGATTGCCCATATGCGACAGCAGTTCGCGCACTTCAGCGGGGGTGCGCCGCAATTCCGGAAAATCGAAGTGCTGCGGCATCTCGAGCACCTTGAGAGGCCCGCTGAGGCGGAACTTGCCCCAGGAGAGCATTTCACGGTAGGTGGGGTGTTCCTCATCGGAGCATCCCAAGCCCTTGGCCGCCTCTTCGTGCGGGTCGGCTTCGAAGATCTCGTCCACGCGCATCCAGGCGATCAGGTTATTGTTGGCGTTGCGCAGGGCTATTTCCTGCCCTTCGTGAATGCCGTCCAGTTTGGCGACAGGCAGGGTAATGGGGATAGACCAGATCAGCCCGTTAGCCAGCCGCATGTTGTTCAGCACGCTGTCATAATCGGCTTTGCCCATGAAGCGGTCGAGCGGGGAAAACCCGCCAAAGGCCAATAATTCCAGGTCGCATAAACTGCGCGGCGACAGTTGCAGGGTGGGACCCTCGCCAGCGCGGCGCGCCAAATCTTCGCGCTCGCTGCCTGCCACCAGCAGATCGATCAGTTGGCCGCCGTAAGGCGTGTTCAATTCGACGTCATTTTTGGATTTCATGTTTTTCCGATGTTCATTCGTTTCATTTCGCGCGACGGACCGAGCGTGGTGCAGGCAAAACCTGCATTATAACCGCGTTGGCAATGTAAGCCAAAGTTAAGGATACTCTGCGGCTGGCTACACGGCAGCCTTACCAGTACCAGATCTTCCTGGTACCCGGCCATCCTTGTCAATCGGGGAAATCCTCGCAGGGTGCGTTTCTTAACGAATTAGTCCACAGCCGACCTCGCTGCGGCTGTGCGCCAGGAGGCTACATCCCTGCATGGATTCCGGTGTTTCAAATCCCGCCAAATCCAGTAAAGTGGGAGCGATATCCAGCAAATGCATGCCTTCCACCTCACCCTTCACCGGCAGATTGGGAGATGCCAGCAAAAAGCTGCCAAACTGCGCGTGATTACAGTCGTCGGGGCCGGTGTCGTTCTCTTGCAGATAAAGCGAGTCGTATCCCAACCCGCCAATGGAGCGCCAGTATAACGCTCCGAAATGCACAATCAGATCCGGAGGCACGTTGTGCAGGCTGCGGTAAAGGTCGCGCGGCTGGAATACCAGCGATCCCATCGGTTCCCCGCGATCGTCACACAGCGCATGGAAGCGCGCCGTCATATCGTCAATTAAATCGTCGTACCCGGATTCCGGCACAATGCCCTGTGGCTCGCGGCCTTGCACATTGAAGAAAACCCGAGCGTAATAGCCGCCTTCACTCCAGACCCGCGTGCGTTCCCAGTCCACCAGGGACGGCGCAAAAGGAGTGGGCTTGGTGATCGGCTCTTTCAACACCAGCAGACCCTCCCGCCGCAGCCATTCGTTGACGCAGAAGCCGCCGTCCAGGCGTTGCGCGCCGTGATCGGAGACCACCAGCACGTTGGTATCATCGTCGAGCAATTCCAGAAGGGTGCCGATTTCCTGGTCGACATACGCGTAGTAGTCGCGGATGAGGTTCTCGTACGGATTGCCCGGAACGTACTGACGGTGTGTCGGATCGTGGTACTTCCAGAATCCGTGATGCACCCGGTCCACGCCGATTTCGACGAATTGGAAATAGTCCCAGTCCACGGTGGCCATCAGATAGCGGATCACTTCGAAATGCTTCCGCGTCATGTCGTAAATCTGGTCGCGGAGCCATTCTTTGTTGTCCGTGCGGAAGCCTTTAACGTCTACCGGGTATTCCCCTACCAGGCGGTCGATCTCCTGTCGCACGCTGGCCGGATAGGTATAATCGTGCGTCTTCGTGTCCGGGGTCATGAAGCACCCGACATTGACGCCGTTCATGCGGCGCGGGGGATAGCTGGGCGGCACTCCGACCACCACCACATTCTTGTGGCGAGCCCCCAGCACGTCCCAGATCGCGGTCTGCTGAATGGAACTGGAGTTCACGATGGAGAGACCGTGGTAGGAATAATCTTTGCGGTTGCGAAATCCGTATACGCCCAGGGATCCCGGATCCTGGCTGGTGGACATGCACATCCAGGCCGGTACGGTGATCGGCGGAATCACACTTTCCAGACGGCCATAACAGCCGCGCTCCATCAGCGCCCGGATGTTGTTTAATCCCGGGTGGTGGAATAGAATCTCGGGAGCCGCACAATCCAGCCCAATGACAAGAGTCTTCACGTCATGCCTTCTTTACGAACCGTTTAGGATGTTGTCCCGCGCCCAGGGCAAGACTGGAAACCTGCTAGCTTCGCTATTAAGGATCAGACCACAAAAGCACCGCCGGAGTCAAGTTTTCAGAGGGGTACTATAGTACTTGTGCGGTGCTATTAAGTCCAACAGCAGGTAATGGTTGCGTGGCGGTCAGGCGATTCGGGCCAAGCACGCTCTTAACATGCGCTTAACATTGTTGATGTTTTCCCTGGTAAGCTGGCAGTCGTCGAATTGCGTGTCGCGGCAAGCAGGATGTGCACCCCTGGAAACAGCAAGGGGCGGAGCCTTTTGGACTCCGCCCGCCCCCTTGCCGTCTGGCTCAAAACTTAGGAAAAGAAACCGGCGATCTCTCGCCTAATTGAATTCTAAGCTGACTGCGGCAGGCGTGAAAAGAACTGGTTGTACGGTACCGGGTACCGGTCGGGTGCGCTACCATTTCAGCAATGGGTCAATCGTCCGCACACCTCGTCGACCGCCGGTCTTTCTTCTTGGCCGCGGCCGCCCTCTTGTCCGGCACGGCGTGTACCAGCGACGCGCACAGCGCAGACAGTACCGCGCCGGCCGATGCCAGGCGGCGCGACCCTGGCAGGGTCCGGTTGGTTGACTTCTCGGATTCAGGAAAGAGAATAGGAATTGTGACCACCGAAAAAGTAATCAAGAGCGATGAAGAATGGAGACGCCAGCTCACTCCGGAGCAGTTTGCGGTCACCCGCAAGAAAGGCACCGAGCCAGCCTTCACCGGCAAGTACTACAAGCTGCATGATCGAGGTATCTACCGCTGCGTATGCTGTGGCAACGCGCTGTTCAGTTCCGATGCCAAATTCGAGTCGGGCACCGGCTGGCCGAGCTTCTGGGTGCCGATCGCCAAAGAGAATGTCGCCGAGGAAACCGACACCAGCTTTGGCATGATGCGCACCGAAGCCCTCTGCGGCAAGTGCGATGCCCACCTGGGCCATGTATTTCCAGACGGACCACAGCCCACTGGCTTGCGCTATTGCATGAACTCAGCTTCGCTGCAGTTCGTCAAACACGAAGCGCCGAAGTAATCGGCGGTCAATCTTCTGCACGCGCGCGGTTTCCGCTTCCCGCTTTTACGCGGGTTTCCTTCCACAGCCTGCCGGCCGGCACGAACAAGATCGACCCCGCGCAGAAGGCCGCCGCTACCAGCATTACGAACGTGCGGCACACGGCGGACAGCCGCTTCAGCGCGGAGCCGGCCGGCACCCAGTGGTCCACTGCCGCCAATCCGTATAGCATCGCCTGCCCGCCGATAGCCGCTTCCGCCCATGGGCGCGGCAGCCAAAAGCCGGTCACCGCCATCAAGAGCAGGGCATACGGCAGCAGCAGCCGTCCCAGTTTGTAGGAGAAGAAATGGAAGCCCACCCGCGTAAAAACATTCAGCAGCCGCGGATAGCTGCCGACCACCTGGAAGAGCCCCGCCAGGGTGCGCACCTTCCGCTGGAATTCCATGTCCAACTGAGTCGGGTAATCGTAAGCGATGGCCCGCCTCTCAAACACGAAACGGTAGCCTCGAAAAATGGCCGCCAGGGGCAGATAAGCATCGTCAATCAAGGCGGCAGCGGGTAGCGGATGTGCCAACTCGCGGCGCAACGCATAGACGCAGCCCGTTGCCACCAGCAGCGAATCCACCGCGGTCAGTTTGTCCCGCAGCCATTTTTCGAAGCGCCAATAAAGTCCCACATCGGCTTCCCCGCCCCCGTCTGTCTTCACGAAGACGATATGTCCGGAAGCGCCGCCCACGGCCGGATCGCCCAGACAGGCCACCAGGCGGCGCAGTGCATCCGGCTCCAGTTGCTGTCGCACATCGGTGAAAAACAGTATCTCGCCGGTGGCCCGGGCCATGCCCGCATTCAGCGCCGCCGCCTTGCCGCCGTGCGGCACACGCAGGAGTTCGACGCCCTCCGCCTGGAATTCCGTTACGATGCTGTCGGTCCGGTCCGTCGAGCCGTCCGAGACGGCCAGAATCTGCATGCGCGGCCGGGGATAGTCGAGTTGCAAGATCGATTCCAGCTTTGCCCGTATCCATGGCTCGCCGTTGTAGACGGCCAACAGGACAGTCACGGTCGTATCTGTAAAGCGCTTGCGAACCGGCTTGGGCCTCCACCGGGCCAGTGCAGCCAGCAGCAACGGATAGCCCGCCACAACATAAAAGGCAAACCCAGCGCCCGTCAGAAACAGGATCACTGCCAGCTTGTTCAACGGTTCCCGCCCACGTTACCAGTCTATCGGCTTGCGGCGTCCGGCGGATACCATGCGAAAATGGCAGATTGATCGATCCTACAGGTCTGCATGCGCATCTTCATTGACGCCATTCCCCTGCTGGTTCGCAGCGCCGGCGTCAAGAATTATCTCTTCCACTGGATTGTGCATCTGCGCCGTCTGCTGGGCGACGAACAAATCCGGCTTTTCCCTTTTCTGGACCGGCTATCTGATTTAGATCACGAAGGCTCCGCCGCGGATGGGCCCGGCACGCTCGCTCGCCAGGCGCTGCT